>DATHPI010000199.1:0-6167 GCA_035484035.1 Chthoniobacterales bacterium | reverse complement strand
CGCGTAGCTGCGGTACATGCCCCCTGAGGAGGCGCACGCGCCCATAGCAATCACCCATTTCGGTTCCGGCATCTGGTCGTAGATTCGTTTGACCGCCAGCGCCATCTTATAAGTCACGGTGCCGGCGACGATCATGACGTCAGATTGTCTGGGCGAAAATCGCATCACCTCTGCGCCGAAGCGCGAAATATCGAAACGGGCGCAAGCGGCGGCCATCATCTCAATGGCGCAACACGCGAGACCCATCGGCATCGGCCAAAGTGAATTCTTCCTCATCCAGTTGATGCACGCATCAAGGCGCGAAAAAATGATGTTTCCCTCTACTTTGGAATCGTAGGCCGTTGGGGCAATCGTTGCCATGAGGGCACCTTAAGGGCCAGGAATTTTCGGGCAAGCGAAAAAGCAACGGTTCGGCGGTTCGGCGTAGGGCGTACCGGCGACCGTGGAGAATGTATCCGGCGGACTACGCCGATACGCCGCCACGTTTCCCCGGTCGCCGATACGCCCCAGCGCCGACCAGCCGAACGTTCAGCCCAGACCCGCCGATACGTTCCCCTTTGACGGCGTGGTGCGACTAGAGAATAGTGCGCATCCAGATGGGAGGCCGGTTCACTCGTAATTTTTGCATTATTGCGCATATCGATCACGGCAAGACGACGCTGTCCGATCGACTGCTCGAAATGACCGGCACCATCGAAGATCGCGATAAGCAGGATCAATTGCTGGACTCCATGGATCTGGAGCGGGAGAGGGGAATCACCATTAAGGCGCACCCCGTGGCAATGAAGTATCTGGCCAAAGATGGGCATACTTACCGGCTGAATCTTCTTGATACCCCGGGTCACGTCGATTTCGCCTACGAAGTTTCTCGAAGCCTGGCGGCCTGTGAGGGTGCGGTGCTGGTTGTGGATGCGGCTCAGGGCGTGGAAGCCCAGACGGTGGCGAACGTGCATCTCGCCATGAAACAGGATCTGACGATCATCCCGGTCATTAACAAGGTCGATCTGCCGAATGCCGATATTCCAACGGTGAAGAAACAGCTCGAAGACATTCTGACGATTTCCGCCGATGAGGCCATTCTAGCCAGTGCGAAGACCGGTTTGGGGATCGAAGAGATTTTGGAAGCGATTGTTCACCGCGTCCCTGCGCCGAAACCTATCGCAGATGGGAAATTGAGAGCGCTGATTTTCGATTCGATCTTCGATGTCTATCGAGGGGTGGTCGCTTACGCGCGTGTCTTCTCGGGCAGCCTGGTTGCCGGTCAGGCTGTCAAGCTGATGAGGACCTCCAATCATTACGAGATCAAAGAGGTGGGCATATTTACGCCGAAACCGCTGGCTCAACCGAAACTCGAAGCGGGTCACGTGGGTTATTTCATCGCAAACATCAAATCGACGACAGAGATCAAGATTGGTGACACCCTGACGGACCAGCGAAACCCGGCTCTCGAACCTTTGCCGGGGTTTCAAGAGATTCATCCGATGGTTTTTAGCGGGATTTATCCGATCAACACGGCCGATTTTGAGCATTTAAAGACGGCTTTGGGCAAGCTGCAGATCAACGATTCGGCTTTTGTCTATCAAGCGGAAAGCTCGGTGGCCTTGGGTTACGGCTTCCGCTGCGGGTTCCTTGGCCTGCTCCATATGGAAATCGTGCAAGAGCGTTTGCGGCGCGAGTTCGACATGGACATTATCGCGACCTACCCGAGTGTCGTTTTTCAGGTCCTTAAAACCAACGGGACTTTAGTGGAAATTGATAATCCCTCGTTTTTGCCTGACCCGAGCATCATTGAGGAGATTCGGGAGCCGGTGGTTAAATGCTTTGTCATGTGCCCGAACGAAAATATCGGGGACATGATGCAGTTGATGATGGAAAAGCGTGGGGAAGTCGAGCACACCGAATCGCTAGACACGCGTCGGGTGATGTTAACGGCGGTGATGCCGCTCAACGAGATCCTGGTTGATTTTAACGACAAAATTAAATCCCTCACGCACGGCTACGGTTCGATGGACTACGAGCAGAGCGGCTACCGACCGGCTGATCTGGTCAAGCTCGATTTGCTGGTCAACGGTGAACCCGTGGATGCCTTTTCCAGTATTGTCCATCGGGACAAGGCCGAAGGGCGCGGCCGGATGCTGGCCGCCAAGTTGAAGGAGGTCATTCCACAACAGCTCTTTCAGGTGGCGATTCAGGCTGCCATCGGAGGTAAAATCATTGCCCGTGAGAACGTTGCCGCCTTGCGGAAGAACGTGACTGCCAAGTGTTACGGCGGCGACATTACTCGGAAGAGGAAGCTTTTGGAGAAGCAGAAAGAGGGCAAAAAACGGATGAAGGCCATCGGGAGAGTCAATATCCCGCAGGAAGCATTTATTGAAGTATTGAAGACCAACTGATGTTTACCCCCAAGTATATTGAAGAAGGGCGCGCTCTGGCGAAGGCGGCGCGGAAAGTCATCAACTATCGAAGAGATGTGGCACGCCCGGAAGATCTCGAACGAGTTCGGCTGAATCTCACGGGGCTAAAGGCAGCGCTCAAAAAGCGCTCGAGCGAAGACGTACAAAAAGCGGAAAAAGAACTTCTCCCTTCTTTGGGTAAGCTTCAACCTCTGCGGGATCTGAGCTCAATCCGCGAAAACGTGGAGCTTATTATTGTCGCGGTCGTTCTGGCACTCGGGATCAGGGCTTATTATCTCCAGCCGTTCAAGATTCCAACCGGTTCCATGCAACCGACGCTCAACGGGGTGATCGGTCACCGCACCGAGGCACCCCCGCCCAATATTCTCATCCGGGCGCTTCAATTTGTGACACTTGGCCGCACCTACGAGGATGTGGTGTGCGAGGAGCCAACTGATTCGATCGACTCGATCTTCGCGGCCAAGGTCAACCCTTTTTGGGATGGATCGGTCATTCGAATGTCTTCCGGCAGAACCTATCGGGTGGGGATTGATCCGAGATCGTTGGAGGACCAAATGCACGTGGTTCCGGGCCAAAGCTTTAAAAAGGGGGAACCGATTGTGCGCGGCTATGCCGATCTCGGTGATCAACTTTTTGTTGATAAATTCAGCTACAACCTTGTCGGCCCGCACCGGGCGGACGTTTTCGTTTTCCGAACCAACGGAATCCTTGGGATTCCGCCCGGACCGAATCTGGAGAGTGAGCACTATATTAAGCGCCTGGCGGGTGTTCCCGGTGACACTTTGAGGATAGTCCAGCCCAAGTTGTTCGTGAACGGTCAGGAAGCGAAGGAGTATCCATTCCAGCGCGTGGCTTCTCAGCAGAACGGTTACACTGGGTATCGGAATGTTCCCAGGGACACGATGTACCTAGGCGATCCCAACGTCACGGTGACCATTCCGAAAGGGAGCTATTTTGCATTGGGCGACAATAGCGCCAACAGCTATGACAGCCGCTATTGGGGTTTCGTCCCGTGGCAGAACGTGGTAGGCCGAGGATTGTTCGTTTATTGGCCCTTCTCAAGCCATTGGGGATTTGTGCGTTGAACAAGGAAGGAGTTCAGGAGTTGCAGGAGTTCAGGAGTTGCAGAATTTAGGAGTGTTCCCGTCGGGTCACCCCTTCAGTGCGCCTGGAAGCGTCCTTTAAATTCTGCAACTCCTGTAACTCCTGAACTCCTTCTTCGCGCAACTCCTGAACTCCTGTACTCCTGAACTCCTTCTTCTGGCAATCGCGCTCGTTGGGTACTTCGTTCTCCTCTACGGAAACCCTGTCTCACGGTTTTTCCGGGACGGTTTGCGATGTGTCCGGCGCCATCCTCGGATGTGGATCTGGCTTTCGATTTTGGGATTGGTCTATCTGATGTTCCAGGTTCTTCAGGCGTATCAATTCGGAGAAGGGGATTTTTCGGTGAAAAGCTTGCTCTACTGGCCTGCCATCAAGCCGGACAATTTGGAAGCGTCCGCCGCCCGCGCTTGGTTGCCGGCGCTTGAGATGCTTGCCGGGCTATTCAACCAGGCCGTGGTCAGTTATCCCACCTCGGCTTTGGCCGCGTTTTTATTTCTCATTAATTGGCGAGGATACCAGATGCAGCTTCTACGCGCGGCTAAAGGCCGGCTTGGCCGATGGTGGTTGGCTGTCTATCTCGGCTTGGTCTTCTGCGCACTCGCAGCATTCTCCAAGCCGATCTTTTCACTTTCGATCTATTGGCTGAACAAATATTTCGACGGCTTTCTACTGTTGAGGGTGGGAGCGGTCATCGACTGGCTATCCTTTCAGTTCGAGTACTTGTTCGGTCTGGTGATCCAAATTTTGCTGGTGGTGCTGACCTTCGTCTGGATTCGCGGTCTGAATTCCGAGCCGGGGCGGACGTTCGAATTCGCTCTGAAACGCGCTGTGTTTGCCGCCAAGTGGGCCGGCGTCGTTTTGCTGGCGAGCTTTCTTCTGATCCACCTGCCATTGCTGATCAGCTATTGGTGGATCACGCAGCAGACCGATTTTACGAATGCAGTGATCTATTACATCGACCACACCGCTCGGCCGCTGATTTCGGTAGCCTTGATTTTGTTTTGTTCGATTCAGATCAGTCTCATCCTGCACAACGAGACGCTGCGCGAAGCTGTGCACGAGCACGCCCAGCTTGCCAGGCGGCATTGGTTCCGAATGTTGGCCTTTCTGGTCGTAGCCGGACTTCACTTGTTTGCCTTCACCTGGACAAACGAACTCATTGTGCAAGCGTTCCCCAAATATTCGATGCCAAATCTGCTGTTTTCCGCTTTGTTTACTCTCGGCAGGGCGTTTCTGGCTGCGTGGTTTCTGGCCAGCTGGGTTTGCCTTTACCGGGCGTCCCAAACCATGCCCAAGGAGATTCGATTTTAAACATCCATCTGATGACGCCATGGCGATCGATCCTCTCAGGACCAGAAATCTAAGCGCCGAACGCCCTTGCGAGTGTGGTTCTGTAGAGACCATCCACGATTTTACTTATCAGTTTCGGACCGGATCATTTTACCATCTTTCCGGGCCGGAGTTCGGCGGCAAACGTCTGTTGCTCAAAATCCTCGGTCTTCTTTGGCCGGCTCATTCGGGAGAGATCTTTGTCGACGGTTCCTCGGTCGCCGATCTCGACATGGACGATCTGGGCGAGGTTCGAAACCGGAAATTTGGGTTTCTATTTTCCTCACCATTCTTGTTACCCGCGTTTACGGTGCTCGAAAACATCGCGATGCCTCTCTTCAAGATCGCTCAGGTTGAACCTTCCGAGGCTGAGGTCATCACGGAAGAAATCCTCGAACTGGTGGGTGTATCGCGAATAGCCACAGCCGCGGTTGAACGGCTGGACGGGCTGGAGGAGATGTTAGCCGCGTTGGCCAGGGCTTTAGTCCATCATCCGCGTGTTTTAATCGCCGAACTGGTGGGGAACAATTTGCGGGAAGACGAAGCGGAATTGCTGCTGTCGACTCTCCGCGCGAGCGGCCAGCGGCTCGGACTAGCGGTGATCGCCACCCTGGCGCCGCATATCTCCTGGGGGCAAGCCGATGTTCGTCTGGAAATCGGGCCTCAAGGCGTGGAAGAATTCATCAAAAGAGATCCACACGGATGAGCGAAGCAAACGAAATCACCAGGAAAAGTCGGTCGAATCTGGCTTTTGCTTTCTTCTCTTTACCCAAGGCAACGCGGCAAGATATCACGACCTTTTACGCATTCTGTCGACACGTGGATGACGCGGCTGATGATCCGGAGGTGCCTTTATCCCAGCGGAGACACTGGCTGCAAGGTTGGCGGCGTTGGCTGGTTCAGGCCGAACCGGATGAGCCGGGATTCGCGTCAGAGCTGAGAACTTTGATTAGCAAATACCGGATTGATCGTCAGCTTTTCGAAGAGATTCTGCTGGGGGTGGAAATGGATCTGGAGCCCGTTCGATTCCAGGATTTCGAAGCTCTGCACAGATATTGTTACCGGGTTGCCGGCGCGGTTGGACTCGTCAGTATTGAGATTTTTGGCTATCGCAATGCCCAGTGCAAAGAGTATGCGCGCAAATTGGGAACTGCGCTTCAACTCACCAATATTATTCGCGATGTCGATAAGGATTTGCGCAATGGAGGACGCATCTATTTGCCATCGGGCGAATTGAGAATGTTTGGCTATTCGGAAGAAGAGCTGAGGGATCGCAAATACAACAGTGCCTTTGTTCGCCTGATGCAATTTCAGGCGGAG
>DATHPI010000198.1:0-14387 GCA_035484035.1 Chthoniobacterales bacterium | reverse complement strand
CAAATGCGGGTTTTGAATATCAAAGTCAGGAAAGGTCGCGAACAAACCTGCCAGCAGGTCACGCACCGCTTGGTCACCGTCGCTGACGGAATAAAATGGTGCAAGCTCATAACGGGGGCGGTGAAAAGTCGCGATAATTCGGGAAATATCATGAGCTTTCTCGGCGGCAATGTGTTCTCGCACAATTGCAGCTCGGCGCTCTAGGAGGCTAGACATTGAGGCGGTTGGTTATAGCGTTAAGGTCGTTTGCAGGATTCTATTCGCCGAGCCCGCTGAAACAAGAATAAGTGCGTTTTGCCTCCGGTATTCAACACAAATGCGTCTTCTTGGCCGATTCCAGTAATCCGAGCCTCTTTATCCATGCGACGACTGCAAACGCCGGGAACCGTGCTCACCGACCGTCTGTGTCTCAACCCGGAATTCTGGGCCGATTGTTAGTGCTCTCTTCGGGTGGCAGTCGAGAACCAGCGCAAGAACACCGGCTCGCCCAGCGCGATAATTCTAAAGGCGGCCAATTGGCTGCTCGCCACGGATCTTGTGGTCCACACCCAGAACTTCGAATCGAGGCTCCATGCCGTGGAGCGTATCGTTCCAGAACGTCGAGGCGAGCCTGCGCAAAGCCGAGTGCCGGAAGGCCGTCGGAAAAGATGACCTTAGTCTGTTATCCGGCAATATCGGATTGGTCCGTGGAGCGTAAGGCGTCCCTCGACGAACTCGCAGGCTGTTGCGTGGGTAAAAACAGGGAACGCTTCGAGCGTGAATTGCAGCAACTCCGACCGTACGCGTTCAAGCGCCTGCTCGTCGTCGGAGCGCAATCTGACGATGACGTCCTGAACTACCGATACTTCTCCGAGATCGCTCCGCGAGCTGTGCTCGGCTCGCTTTACGCTTGGCAGGCCGCGTTCGATTTGCCCTTTATCCTGGTGCCAACCCCCGAACAGGCTGCGCTGACTGTAGAGCGTTTAGCTTTTTATTGGTGCAGGCGAAAGGTCAAGGAGCTGAACGAATTGTCGAAGGGGTGCGGCAGATTGGAATTCGTCAGCGCTTGAACTCTCGGTATTTACCTGCGAAAGCTCAAGCTATGGTGGTTCGACTTTACGCCGACGGCGCGGCAATACGCAATCCGGGCCCAGGCGGCTACGCGGCTATTCTGGTATGGGGTAATGAACGGAAAGAACTGAGCGGAAGCTATCGCTGGACGACAAATAACCGGATGGAGATTTTGAGCTGTATTGAAGGGCTCAGGATCTTGGAAGTGCCCTGTAAGGTCACGGTTGTTAGCGACTACCAGTACGTAGTCAACGGGATCAACCAGTGGATCGCACTGTGGAAGCGGAAGAACTGGATATCGAAGAAGTCCAAAAAGCCGGTCCTAAACCAAGATCTCTGGCTTGAGCTTGATGAGTTGATGCTCATCCACGATGTCCACGCAGTCTGGGTCAAAGCACACACGCACTCTCAGTCCCCCGATGCCATCGAGAACCGGCGCTGCGACACTCTTGCAGAAGGCGAAGCGGCTAGTTGCCCGACAGCTATCCATCGGCCTTACGAGATGTTAAATCCGCCGCGTCCGAAAGTACCGTCACGGCGCCTGATCCAGAAACTTCAGCCGATGGAAACCCAGTTGAGCCTGTCGGACCACGAAAAACTCATCCAGAGCGAGTTGATTTGGATCCACTCCCATCTTGAGAGCGACTGATCAACAGTTCCTTAAAGCGGCTCCACGCTCCAAGTCTTCAACCCCCGCGCAGTTTTTGCACCCTTTTGCGTGCCCGCAATTTTTGCACCAGAGGCGTGCGCGAGATATCGGGAGGGAAAGGTAAAGAGCATGAAAGAGGTACTTCTTACGAGGCCAAAGTGGCAATATTTTGGAGCGGTTTGCCTGGCTGAACTTTCCGAAGTCGGGATGAAACCGTGCGCGGAGATGACTGCCATGTCTAACCGCGATTCGGCGTCCCTCGCCAAAGGGCTACTAATATGTTCCGTACAGGAACAGTTTGCCTTCTTCGGCTCTGCGATTAGCTAACCCTTGATTAAACTCCAGTTTTTTCGTCTTGGGGTTACGTGCCTTTACATACTGCATGAAAGATCCCATAACTAGGCCCCATTCACCGTTATTCACATGAGTCAGCAAGGACGATCCCGGAAGGATACCTGTCCCAAGATTGTAAGTGAAGCTTACCAACGCATCGAATTCAAACTGCGTTAATTCCACGTCTACCGATAGACGCACAGCATCGACATACTTAACAAGGTTCACAGCGGCCAGCGCAGCAGCGTCGGCCTTTGTAATACCACTCTTAAATTCCGCTTCGGAGAGGCTCCCATCGCATTCACCCAAATGAACCAAGTGGCCATAGCCAATTGTACAATGGCCTGCATCGTCGTTGTAAAAATGGCCGACAAAAGATTCTTTCTCTTTGATGAAGGCGATTCCGGAATCCGAGACGTTTAGAGAGGAGGAGCCTTTCAGCACAGTTTCAGTTGGAGGTGGAAAGGAGGCGTTTGTGGCGCCGAGACGTGGATCACTCATAAATAATTGTATATTTTGATCACGGAAACTGTATATAATCCGCACGGGGAATTGACAAGGAGAGAGAGAGACCCTCTTTTAGGATATTTTTACACAGGTAATTGTTTTCCGGCTTTCGAAACTCATCGCGGAGAGCATCGAGAACGGGTTTCCTCATGACAGACAAAGAGCGGAAGGATTTCAACCGCAAAGGAATTTTCAGCGTAACGCAACTCTCCTACACGTTCCGCCCACGACGAAGCGGTGAACCTACTCTCTGTTATGTTTGCCAAGGTTTACTTTCCCACTTTTTCCAATGGCATCAAAGAAATCGCGAGGTACTTGGGATTCGAATGGGAAAACCCGGCGGGCTCTGGTCTGCAGTCAATTATCTGGCGTAGCCAATGGGAAGCGTCCGGAGAGAAAGCCATGAAGCGATCGCTCCTTATCTATAACGCAAATGACTGTGAGGCGCTTGAAGTGGTGGCTAACAAGCTGCTTCACTTGCAGCAACTTTCGGAGAATCCTGGTCAATCGCCCGAGGTCGTCTTTACGGCGTCCCTAAAGTGGAAGCACCCATTCGGTTTCAAACGTAACACGTTTGCCCTTCCGGATCTCGATACCATCAACAAGGCGGCCTACTGGGACTATCAAGGGGAGAAAGTCCATGTAAGGTCGAATGGAAACGTCAAGAGCGCCTTTAGATTTACTTCTCGTCGGGTCAAATCGATCCGCCCAAACAAGACAGTAGAGAGTTCCCGCCCTCGCTTTTGCTCCAGATGTGGAGGGGCGTCAAAAATCTTTCAACACGCAAAGGGGCAGAAGACCGTTTTTGATCTCAAGTTCACCCCGCATGGAATCAAGCGATGAGTCCTTCGCTATAAATTCTTCAGATACTACTGCCAGAATTGCAAGATGACGTTTAATTCGCCCGATAGAAATTGGACGCGAAGCAAGTTCGGTTCCGAGATCAAGGCGTACGCATTATATCAGAACATCGACCTAAGGCTGTCCCAGGAAGCCGTTGACCGCAGCATGAAAAAGCTCTTTGGACTGCCCGTAGCTCTGGGCACAACAAATAACTTCAAGGAGGAAGCCGCCGAGAAGTACCAGATTACCTACAACGCATTGATCAAAGGGCTTACCAGTATTTGCAAACGTGCGACAGGTTGTCTACATCTACAACGAAACGCGAGAAGGGACCATTCTTAAAACATTGCTTAAGGACTTCACCGGTATTCTGGTATCCGATTTCTACCCAAAGGGCTCGCGAGAGCGTTTGCTGAATTATTGAGACCAATGGTCGAGACTATTGGTCGCCACGGCTTACAATCCCGTTTCCTAAAACACCATCTCGCGTTAGTGGAGCGGTTTTATAATTGGTTGGGGAAGCTTACTCCTCAAAGCGAAGTGGCGGCTAAAACTAAGCACCGATTCGAGAAGAATCGGAACACTCTTTTTACATTTTTAAAGCATGATGGGGTGCCGTGGAACAACAATAACGCCGAGCATGCCATTAAAGCTTTTGCCACTCTTCGCCGGGTGATTAATGGCGTAACTTCCGAAGCGGGTTTGCGAGATTACTTGGTGCTTCTGAGTATTTGCGAAACATGCGAATACCAGGGTTTGGAATTCCTCGATTTCTTACGGTCCGGGGAAACAGACATCGCGGGTTTTGCGGATTCACGGTCGCGCCCAAGATAGAATTCAATTGGAGAAATCCACGCATCTTGATGGGGTTGGACGCCGAGTTCGTAGTTAGTTATTTGGCACACTTTCGTATCCATGGTGGTCTGGCACAATCGGTCGGCACCCGGGTCTTTCTCTCGATCTGGATGACCCGGATGAAGACCTCGGAGCTGCCAGCAGGCGCGGGCAACAAGGACTCAAAAAGGCTTCCACCTGCTAGCGTTGAATGCCGGAATGATTACGGGGAGTCGGGATATGGGGGACCCTGCCCTCCACCTGGATCAACCCACCGATATTTGGTGAAGGTGTATGCACTCAACGTTGAGAATTTGCCTTTTCGCTCGGAGACTCCACCTGGGAAAATGGCAGAGCAGATCGAGACACACTCGATTGGCGTGGCCAAGCTGATGGTAACATTTGGGAGGTGAAATTTCGAGCTAGAGAATGGCAATTTCCCGCTTTTTTGCGAATCGTGAAGACGCGAGCTTGAAGTTGAAAGCGAAAGCCAACCGGTCCGAACTAAACTGCCATTTGCCGCGCCGACGTTGCCCACAGCCGCGTCTACGGCCCGTCTGGCTCAGAGAAGGCTATCGCCGAACCTACGAAGAGTCCAGAAACGATTGAAGTGCGTCTTGCTACACATCTGTTTCAGTATACGGCGCGGTCGTGTCCGCCACTCCGTCTCGGTGCAGTCGCCCACGAGCTGAAAATAGTCCACCTTTGGCAGGTGTCGCCTTGGCAAAACGGAGAAAGCCGATAGGTCGCTGGACATCGACGTACATCGCTTCAAAACCACCCCGTGCAGAATAAAGTTCGTGCCAAAAACCAGTCCCACCAGTGTCTCGCAAAAACTGCTTCCACCATTCGCGGTGGGGGTCGGTTCGGGTGAAGCGTTCAAGTGAGTCAAAATCGCGCCAATATTGACGCATTCCGAGGTGCAGCGGGAACAACGAGTAGAAAATATTCTCGTGAAGAAGCAAACCATCGGGTCGAGCGGCAACGGAGCCCTCAATCTTGGGTCCGAAGCCAAGTAACGTTTTAACGCCGGTAAGCACATTCACGGTCATGCCCAGATAAACGACAACCAAATCCGGGTAGGCTGAGAGATCAACTGTCTGACGAAGTGCCTTCATAGAATTCCTTGTCTCATTGTACCGTCCGTGAGTCTGGAGTTAAATGATTTCCGGGGCGATTGTTTTTGGGTTTGCCTTTGATGATGCATCCGATCGGCACGGTAACGCGCACCAATTTGTACAAGTATGGTTTTGATCCTCTTATCCATAATCATCGCCGCGATCGCCGTCGCCATCTCAATGATCCATTCCTCATTCGGAAGTTTATCCGGTTCTGGGATCGCTAAAGAATCCATCGTAAGAGAAGGCGCTGAACAACCGGCGATTGCCGGTCCGACAAAGCGATTTTTGGTCGTGGTGCTACCTGACGGGAAGATTGTCAATCCAATAGCAGCGCAGCGTTTTTAGCCGTCCGGTTTCCTCACGGGAGTCTTCGGTTTGTCTAACGCAGAAGTGTCGCCCGCCGAAATCCCAGAGCCTTACCGGCGGCTGACTGTTACTGGACCCCTTGCGCGGTCCGGCTCCACCAGCCTTTGC
Source organism: Chthoniobacterales bacterium (assembly GCA_035484035.1). Lineage (GTDB taxonomy): Bacteria > Verrucomicrobiota > Verrucomicrobiia > Chthoniobacterales > JAFAMB01 > JAFAMB01. Next base: position 8,576 of record DATHPI010000198.1, on the reverse strand, counting down.
GGGCCGTCATGGTGCCGTTGGTTACTTTCAAAATCGTTATTCTGTAGCTCCGGGGCGCTTACAACTCCTTGCTCGCTCCGTCGGATTCACTGATGGCGAACGCCCGTGTTCGGATTGCGGTGACCATTCGGATTGCCGTGGCGGTTCGGATTGGCGTGGGAGTTCCGGTTGGCGCTGACGTTCCGATTGACGTTCCGGTTGACTTGGACGTTTCGGTTGCCGTGAGCATCTCCGTTGTGGCGGATGTTCTCACCACTGTAATAACCGTTGTTGTAACCGTCTCGATGATGATATTCCCGGCCTCCTGAAGATACAACGACAGTAGGGCCGTAACCACCGGCCCCGTAGTAGCCACCGTCGTAATGGTCGCCACCGTAGCCACCGCCGTGGTAATAGCCACGAGAAGCGCCATTCGGGTATTCTTCACAAGATTGAAATGTCAGTGCACCGAGGGCCAGCGCAAGGACAGCAAGTATTGATTTCATACTCCTCAATCCCGGTCGTAGTCCCGTTGATAATCTCGATCGTAATGGTGCCGATGATGGTACCGGTGCCACCGCTGCCACCGATATTCTTCCGCGTGACGGTAGTGGCGGTATCGGTCGTCACCATAGTAATAAGGTCTGTAGTGTGGGTATCCGGGGCTAATGTAAATCCGAAACCCATCATCTGCTTTGGATTCGGTGGGTGCCAAGGCAATCAACCCGAGCGCCGTCAAACCTAAGAGGAAAAATCTTTTCATGTGATCCTTTTCCCAAGTTAGACGTAAACGACTCGCTTCTCGTGCTGCTCTTAGGTGTGGATCAGGTGACTCCCTGACGATTTCGGCAGGTAAACCTCGTAAACCAGACCTAATCTTAGTTTTTCTATTACGTGGATGTAAATGCGTTTATTAGTGATATGTAATGGATACCTCTATGTGTTTAACTAATCAGCAAAAGGTCACCACCATTGCGACATAGTTACGAGTTTGGTATTGACACTAATTAGTGCGAAGCATCCACTTGCATTATCGCCTAGAGACCATTCACCAACGGCGTTCTCTCTGTCCCGATGATGCGGCTATTACTGGCGACTCCGAGAACCCCGCAGCAGGGTGGTAGCGATAGATCATCTAAGTCCCCGAGAGGCAATAATGAAACAGGAAAGCACGATCGATCCACAAAAATTCCAAGAAAAGTATGACGAGGCGCTTAACCGAAACGATGCTACCTCGGTAGCAAAGCTCTTCACGGACGGCGCAATATTTGTGACAGACGCGGGACCCGTTTACGGTCGGCAAGCCATAGAAAAATGGTATGTAGACATGTTCCAGCGGTTGCATCCCAGCAACTTTATAGGCAAGCCAGATCAGAATTCCCCTTACGTTGTAGGTTTTGAGACCAGATCCGCCCAGAGAGGTCTCGTTTCCGCCATTACGAGAGGGTACTGCTTACGAATTCGCTACGGCTCTCATGGTATCGAGCGAATTCCGGTGCGACCGTCGAGCTACGCAGGAAGTTCGGGACGAAAATCAGAACGGTCTAATAAGGACTTCCCCGACGGCATGCGAACGTTCAAATCATCAAGGAAAGACCGCATGCAATCATCTTCTTTGTCGTGGGCCCAAGAATGGATTTCAAAAGCGGTTTGCATAATGCCTACGAGGATTGGAGCAATCGGTCCCGTGAAAGCGGCAGCTGCACCTCCAATAACCGCCGCAATACCGCCGCTCGTGGCAAAGACCTCCAAGAGCGATTTCTTCCGAGCGTCCAAAAGAGCTTCAAGCAGACTTTGAATCTCGCTCATTAACTTGAAGTCGATGTCTTTGCTGAAGTCGTCGCGCAAGCGTTTAATTTTTCCATCGAGCTGATCGATTTTTTCTTGCAGTTCATCGTGAGTGACCAGCTGTTTCAGCTTGTCCTCAAGAGCCTGATTACCATGTGGGATATGGGGTACTTGGTCCATCATGCGGACAAGTTGAGCAATGAAGCCAGATTGCTCAGGAGAGCTTTCGATGCGCGCTACAGCGCTGTCCATTGCCGACAAAATAGCGTTGGGAGCCTTGGGCGAAAATAGACCCTGCTGCGCAGCGCTTATGGCTTCGCGGAGGTGAGCGCACGCATCTTTGAAATTTTGTTTGCTGTTCGGGTCCTTTGCAGAATGCAGAAAAGTGAGAACCTGATTCGCTAGATGAACAATCCGGGTCTTTTGCCCCTCAAGAGCGGTTTTGTAGTGGTCTGCATATGGGTCTGGCACAAATCGGATTTTATTGCGGATTGAAATACGGATGGCGAGCCCAGAGCAGAAGAATCGTAATCACAGCGTCACCAGACCTTCGCCTCGGTCAATCGCCTTGTTCAATTCTTGAACAGCGTGAGCGAATTCTGAACTCCGCAACGTCAACGGTTCACTCTCCGAAAGCTTCCGGTGCTGATTGATTACGTTGAGAAGTTGGCGGAGGCATTCTGTCGATCCCGGATAGCTTTTCGAACCTCGTCTTTGATCGGCCTGCCCTCCAGGTCGATAGTTTTCTTGGCCGGTGGCGGAAACTTCATCAAGGCGGAATCCTGGAAGACCCAGCGCAGCTCCTAGAGGTTTTCCGATGCTCGTTTTGCGAAGATCTCGATGCCTCAAGATCGTCGAGCACCTTCTGAAGCTCTTGCGGCGTCATCCCGGGAGTGTTCGGGCGAACATAATCAGTGTCAAGCTCAACCGGTGGCATCAATGGCGGCAACTTGCGGCGAACCGAAGCTGGTCTCTCGCCTAGTCGGTTCATCAGGACTTTGCATTGAGCCCGGTGGACCGGCTGATTCCCCGGCAGGCATTCCAGGGAAGCCAGAAAAACACTACCCGTTTTTGGTCCACGTGCGCTGACCATCCAAATCCTCAGGTGTCGAACTCCTGGCGATAGCGGCGACAGGAATGCGATATTTCTGTTTTCGCCGGGATCAAACACGGTGATGCAATCCGTCCCGTGTGCCGAGATATCTATCTCGATGGAACCACCAGAAGCAACCGATACTTCCTATCTCCGAGAAATGGGGAACTCGGCTGTTCATCAATTGCCTGCACATCACCCGGTGACCGGCCCGACGAAGCGCTTCCGACTATTCGCCAAGGCGGACTCCTAGCAAAGAGGCGACGCTCGGTGACATCACCTAGCAATTAAACCCAAACCTTTGGTGGACCAGCCTCGGTTATCCTACGAGAGTTTGGCGGCGATAAACATGCAGACCTCATGCTGCGGATGCGGTTGTCTCTTGATTGTGGTTACGCTGCTGTTGCTACTCAGGGGGTGTCTGATAATCTTTTCACGGTAGAATCGCTCGCCGCGCTAAAGAGGCTGTCGACCCGACCGATCACGTGCGGGGGGAGGCGTAGAAAACGACGCATTTGCTGAAACACGTTGGGCAGCGCCGGACGCTGAATGCATCCAAATATCTTTGGTTTTCGGTCTCGGTTGAGTCATTGAGACTTCCTCAGATGGCGGAAGCTTTTCCCCGGTGGTCACACGATATGACAAGACTCTTTCTACTCCTCACCTTTAGCGCTGCGTTCTCCAGACGGAGTTGTCGTACCTCGCTACATCGGGAAGTCAGAAACAGTGGGCAAGACTCCTGGAATCTTGTCCGTCAATCTCTCGCGTCTTCATAACGCTCAAATTGCCGAGGCTGAGTCCAGTATAGCCGTTCTGACGGAGCAAGAGTACCGCCTGGAGGGTCTAATCACGCTGGAGTCGATGAAGACCGAAGCATTATATTCACCGGAACGCCTGATCGATATGATCCGAAAGGGAGATCCGGCGATGCATCTCAGACTGCGCGCCGAACTTGACCGTGTTATTTCGCGGATCGACTTGGACTTCGACATTAACCCGGACGGCTGACCGTCACAGTTCACCTCATTGACGACGCGACGCGGACGGTCACGTTCCTTAAGTTGATGCCTCGTCGGGCTGCTCAACGTTCGCAGGCCGCCGCGAGGGCTGCGCGGCGTAGTCCAGAAAGGTCATTGGTTGGGATCGATGATATAACGAAGCAACTTCCTCGTGGGATATCCACGTAACATGTTCTCGCGATGCTCGTCACTTTCGGGGCTGGCGATGTTTTCGTGATACCCCTTGACGGCATTTGCCCACCACTCATCGCTCTGATCCACCAAGTCTTTCAGCCGCTCCGACTCCATCGCTTGCGCACAGGCGCAAAAAGGGTAAACCGCAGCGCGAAAATACCTGATCGACCCATAGCGTGTGTGCTTTGGTAGGCCAATCCAATCAGTCGCGACGTGGATCGGACACCCACAGTAGGGACAAATCTGTGTTGAGACGTTGATCCGGCGATAGTTCTTCCGGGTATTCTCCAGCGCAGTGCTGAACCACTCAGGTAGGTGTGGGTTTTGTTTCATTTGGGACGCTTGTAAGCAAAAGCCTAGCCACTTAATTGACAATCGTCGCGTTTTCTGCTTTTTTCTATAATTTCTATACCCACCAGTGCCAAAGACCAGAGTCCAATGCTCAGCTGAAATTTACTCACACGTCGAGAGCCGAGCGAGCGAGAAACAGCGAATGTCGAGGTTGTGGGCGTGGGTTCTAGCCCTGCGTTTTCAATTGGAGTTTCGATCGCAGAAACCGCTCCACGGCCCGCTGGTCTTGCTCCTGCCGCCTGCGCTCCTGGTCTTCAGCCCATTCTCGGTGGCTACTCGGCAGGGTGGTCTCCTCGTCGTCTCGGTCGCGGCTCATATTATCCACAATGGCTAATTTACACATCAGCTTGCGGCTCGCAGAGCGCAGCCGAGAGAGATCGAAGGGTGAGAGCAGCCGATTGAAATCAAAGTCCAGCAGAGGCGGAAACGGATAAATCAAAGTTCGGTCGGTGGGTGACAATTATGCCTACCGCATCGGCGATTTAAGTTCCGCTGTTCTTCCGGGTCACGAAATCGGAGTTCAGCCACTAAAATACAACATTGGGCACAGGCGCTCTTTGAGGGAATTGACGTTGAGCGCCCGCGACTCCGCCAGCCGGTCTTTTTGTGGGTGAAAGCTTGGCTCGATCACCTGCGGATCGCGGCTTACGTCAATTCTATTTACTGCACCATATGGTGGGTCTAGCCGCTAAGATTCTATCATTTAACAGCTTCATTTCCCCTGACATGAACCGTCGGGCTACAGGTGCCCATGGAATTTAAGAAACTCCCCCCTTTCGACTACTGCCTGGTGAATAATCGGGAGCACCGACATCGACGAGAACGCTGGAGCTGGAACACTTCCCTAACCCCTGTCGGCGGGCACCGCCTTTTTGAAACTGGCCGGATACGGCTGGAACTTGGAATGAATATGAACATCTGCCGCGAAGACAGGTTACTACATCGAACACAGCAATAATGCAGAGGCGCAAAAAGCAGCTGAGCAAGCGCCCAGCACGATAGCCCCCGTCGTGCTCAACATTGAAGATCTTAAACCCGTCTAGTTTTTAATCACACCGATCAACCAACGAAGACCAAACAAAATGAAATTAAAATCATCAATGAAAACAACTCCGATCCTCCTCCTGGCGATTCTCGCCAGCTTCGCAGCCACTGGCCACGCGGCGAACTTACCTTTAACAACTCCGATCTCTACGGTTCCCGTGACCATCACGAAACCAGGATATTACTATCTCGTCGGCAACATCTTTTTTACGTTGCCCACGATAACATCCCCCTCCGCCGCGATCACGGTGAATGCCACTGGACCCGTGGTGATTGATATGCGCGGATTCACGCTTCAGGGTCAGACGCGGTATCATTTCCCGACCAACGATGTCTTTCCGACGGGAATCATGATTCATAGTAACAATGTAACCGTAATAAATGGTACCATCGAAGGGTTCTGGAACGGAGTAATTGCCAGTAGTTCAACGACCTATCCGACTACTTATCTCACGGGAATGGATCTAGAAGGGTTAACGTTTGCGGGAACCGATAATGATGGGAGCGCATTCAGTTACGTCAATAACTCAATCGTCAGGAATTGCAGTTACGTCAATAACTACGCAGGAATAGATGATAGCGGCTCGATGACAGGCAACACCTACATCAACGACAAAGTAGTAGGCAGTCAAAATCCACAGTGGTCGTTCTTGGTTGACGCGCCATACGATAGCAACGTCGTCTACAGCTACACCGCGATCCCATCCATCCCATCCGTCCTCAAGTAAACTATGGTCGTTCAATCCCGACCAAGAGTTTCGATGGGGAGAAAAAGGACATGGTTAAATAAACCAGCCGAGGTGTTCACGCACCTCGGCTTTTCTTTTTCTTCCTCTGAGGGACCAGGATGCCAATGTGTTTCAAGTACGATAGCTCCTCTTCCATTTGCTCTTATCGCTTGTTCGCACGCTTCACTGGTTGGGTAACGGTCAACACCAAAGAGCACCACCCATTCGGTTTCACTTATCTGCAATGGTTCCATTCTTTTTCTTCGCCTTCTTCGGAGCGTACTTGGGCTTGAGAGCCTCAAAGCGTTGTTCCAGGTAGAGCAGCCCGTGCATAGAGTCGCCGCCCGCACCAACGTCGAAGCCACCCACAGACCCACAGTCGTGGATCTCCAAAGAGTTCAATCAGAGCCTCCGCCTTGGCGACATACTTGCCGACCCATTGGCCGGGATTCATCCGTAAACCGTCTTTAAGGTCATCCAGGTATTTGTTAGACCGAATTCAATTTATTTTGAATCCGTACCAGGATCTTCTCCCGCGTGGGAGCAGTATCCCGGTTGACAGTATGGCAGTTTGGACAGCCTTTGCGTTAGGACTAAAGTCGGCCAACAACTCTCCCGAGGTCATCGAGGAGCACTACCGGCACTTGGTCAGTAAAGCCGAGGTTGCTAAGATCTGGGAGATCAAACCTAAAGTCGAGTGACAATGAGCCGTACTGACTCGTGACGGCGCACTAGTGCGTTTTCCACAACAGCCTACACGGCACAGAAAGAAAGGCTGACAATGCTTAGAAAATTGATCATTTCGGCCCTGGAATTTGCAGGGAAACCTCTCTCTATTCGAGAGATTTGGGAAGATGTTGTCCTACGGCAACACTTCCCTTGTACGACCCGAGAGCAAATCTCAATGGCGGGACCAACTCGGACCAGGCTGAGGATTACTGGCCTTCACGTCGATATCTACAACGAAGTGGAAGCCATGGGAAAAGAGCAACTCGTGCGGACCATGCGTCCGAGGGACGATGGCAAAAAGCGAGGGACGACCATGGTAAGCTTGATCTAGATTTAGAGCGCCCGTTGAGGTCTCCCTGACGTGTTGAACCCCCTATTCTTATTACGGATCGGGGTTTTTTGTGTCCCCGTACAAAATCTGAACCCGTGAAATGTCTTCGAGATATGAGCGACCTCTATCGTCAAATTCTAAACCATCTCCTCAGTGTCATTCTCGCACGGTTATAGCCAGGAGGAGCACCCGTCATCGAAGAGCACTACAGGCACTTGGTCAGCCCTGCCGACGTTGCCAAGTTGTGGGGATCAAACCTAAAGTCGAGTGACAATGAGCCGTACTCACCCACGGCGACGCTTATATGTTCAACGTGGGCGACGTCGTTTTCGCGGTTAAGAACGCAGACTTCTTTACCAACTGGTAGGTTCGACCGAAAGGAAGCACCCGAGCTTATTGGATAAGCCTTGAAGATGTTGCTTCCAATTAAATGCGCTCTGCCTTTTCAACTCAGAATCTTAAATTTTTGAAATGTATCATCTATGAAACAAGCATTTCTTACCTCGCTATTCGCTCTGATCAGCTTCAGTGTGTTCGCGAACACAGATGCTCCAACCTCTTCTGCCGATCAGCAAATCGCTGACCTGCAGAAACAGTTGGAAATCGCCAAACTGAAGGCGGAAATCGCTAAAGCTTCCGCGACTCCGACACCAGCCGTGCCGACGGTGGTCATCAACAACAACCTCTCGGAAAAGACCAATTCTGATAATGTCACGCAACCTGCTCCTGCAGCTCCACCAATAGTAGTAATGGCTCCAGCTCCAGTGGTTCCTTCACACGACCTCCCTCCTGGTGTGATGCCCAGCAGCAACGATTACCTGAACTGGACATTTCGAGTCTGGGAAGCGATAAGCACCCATAATTCCAATTTCCTCACCAGCTTCACGGCTGATGGTCAAGTCAACTACTTCGGTCGCACGAAGACATTTGATCGCTACATCGCTGCGGACATGGCAAATGATGCTATCCATTACGTCCGCTACCACAACCAGTATAATTTGGACTCCTTTCGACATGACATCTCGGATGAGTACAGCTCACGTTGGGATGGTCCCATGATTTATGATTCCCTTACGGTTTATCAGGAAGTCTGGGAGAGAAATGGGGTCTACCACCACGCGAATGTTCGCTTCACGGTCGGTTATACCTTACCTGATAATCGAGTCTACGCTCTGGTGCTGAAAGTTCTGTGAGCCGCCGTTCCACCGGCTTTACGAATCGCCGCTCCCCCCTAAAAAGGGGAATGTTTAAAGATATGAAAGAACCATTCTTACTTTTCTCCTAATTGGAACTTAGTTGCCGAGATGGCTATGATGGACTTTGCGAATCTCATTGCCAAA
>DATHPI010000197.1:0-3482 GCA_035484035.1 Chthoniobacterales bacterium | reverse complement strand
GACTACTGTTGCGTGCACGCCGCGTTCGCGCTGAAAGAGGAAGGGTTCGAGACCATCATGGTCAATTCGAATCCGGAAACGGTCTCGACCGACTACGATACCAGCGACAAACTCTATTTCGAGCCGCTGACACTCGAAGATGTCCTTAATATTTATCAACATGAAAAATGTTGGGCAGCCATCGTGCAGTTTGGCGGGCAGACACCTCTCAATCTCGCCAACGCCCTGCAGGCCAATAACGTTCATATCATCGGCACTCAGCCAAAAAGCATTGAGATGGCTGAAGACCGAAAGCATTTCTCCGCTCTGTTAAACCGGCTGGGACTGAATCAACCGCCGAACGGCACTGCCACTAACGAACAGGAAGCGGTCAACGTCGCCAACGCGATCGGCTACCCGGTCCTGGTTCGGCCGTCCTTTGTTCTAGGGGGGCGCGCGATGGAAATCGTCTACCAGGAAGACGATTTGAGGCGGTACATTCGGACTGCTGTCGAGGCCAGTCCGGAACGGCCCGTCCTGGTGGATCGCTTTTTGGAAGACGCCATCGAAGTGGACGTTGACTGTATCTCTGACGGAGAAGTTTCGGTGATCGGCGCGATCATGCAGCATATTGAAGAGGCCGGTATTCACAGCGGCGATAGCGCTTGCGTCATCCCCTCGTTTTCTCTTTCTGCCAAAGTATTAAGCGCAATTGCCTTTGCCACCAAAGCCATGGCGCGCGAGCTCGAAGTCCGAGGATTGATGAATGTCCAGTTCGCGGTCAAGGACGATGAAGTCTACGTACTTGAAGTGAATCCCCGGGCATCGCGTACCGTGCCGTTCGTTAGCAAGGCGATCGGCGTCCCGCTCGCCAAACTGGCGGCGAAGGTTATGGCCGGCAAAACGTTGTCGGAACTTGGCTTCACTCGCGAGGTTATACCAGAACATTATTCCGTTAAGGAAGCGGTCTTTCCTTTCATTCGATTCCCAGGGATTGATATCACGCTCGGTCCCGAAATGAAGGCGACCGGAGAGGTCATGGGGATCTCCGAGGACCTTGGTCTGGCTTACGCCAAATCTCAGATGGCCGCCCAACCGCCGTTACCCACGGGAGGCAACGTTTTTCTCAGCGTCAAAGACGCAGATAAACACAATATCGTGAAACTTGGGAAAGAACTCGTTGACCTTGGATTCACCATCTATGCCACCAGCGGAACCGCTGCAGCGCTTACCACGGACGGTTTGACTGTGCATCGCCTTTTTAAATTGAACGAAGGACGACCGCACGTCATCGACATGATCAAGAACGACAAGATTGATCTCATCATCAATACACCGAGCGGGAAAACGCCAAGGAAAGATGAAGTCAAAATTCGCAGCACCGCTGTCGAGCGCCGTATTCCGATCCTCACTACCATGAGCGGTGTGGAAGCAAGTATCTGGGCCATGCGTTCCATCAAGACCAAGGGACTAACCGTAAAGTCTCTGCAGGAGTACCATCGCAAGTCCTGACCTCCGGGCTAAGAGATTTGGCAGAATGGATCTCGGTGCCTGGCACACTCCACACTCAAGACTGACTTCTATGCACAGCATGACAGGTTATGGGCGTGGGCAGTCCATGAGCAAAGGGACTAAGGTCACCGCCGAGATTCAGTCAGTCAATAAACGCCAAACCGAAATATTGATTAACCTTCCGACCGCGCTCACCTCACTGGAGAGTGATCTTCGCGCGAAAATTGACCGCAGCTTACATCGTGGCCGGATCATCGTCACCATTTCCGCCTCCGGTCCTTCCGCTCATCATCGACCGGTCGTCGACGCCAATTTGGCGGGCCTCTACCTCGCCCAGTTTAAGGAACTTCAGAAGGCACTCGCCCTACCCGGTGAAATTACTATCGAAATGCTTCTGCGGTCGCCAGGAGTTATCTCCACTGCTGAGCAGGGCAATCTCGATTCCTCCACTCGATCCGCGGTGGATGCCGCGTTGGATCTTGCGCTTGAGCAGCTCTTATTGATGCGCGCTAAGGAAGGTTCCAACCTTCACCAGGAGTTGCTTCGCCGGATCAAATCCATCGGCCGTGCTCTCTCAAAAATTCGCAAACTCCAGCCCAGAGTCACGAAGCGCTATCGCGCCCTCCTTTTCGAGCGCATCCAAAAGATCGGACTGGAGATCACCCTAGACGAAGATCGCCTCACTAAAGACGTAACGTTTTTCGCCGAGCGTTCCGATTTTTCAGAGGAGCTGAGCCGCCTCGAATCGCACCTGGAACAATTCACCGAAACCACCCACAAACAGCAGGCTATTGGACGAACGCTTGAATTTATCAGCCAGGAGCTCGGCCGCGAGTTGAATACCCTCAGCGCTAAAGCAAACGATGCCGAAATCTCCCAGCTGGTTGTCGAGTGCAAAGCCGAATTGGAAAAAATTCGAGAACAGATCCAGAATGTGGAGTGAGGATCGAAACGCTAAACCTCACCCATGAACATTATTCTCGGAGTGACAGCTTCTATCGCGGCCTACAAAGCCGCTGATCTTGCCAGCAAACTGACGAAGCAGGATCGCTCCGTGCATGTCGTGATGACCGCTGGGGCGACTCAGTTTATCACTCCGTTCACCTTGCAGACCTTGTCTCGTCATCCTGTGACCACCAACATCTTTGACGAAAAAATGAGCTGGCATCCCGGTCATATCGAGCTTGCCGATAAAGCCGACCTTATTCTCATTGCGCCGGCCACTGCGAACATCATCGCTAAGCTCGCCCACGGTTTCGCCGACGACGCTTTGACCTCCATCGTACTCGCCTCCGAAGCACCGTTGCTGTTGGCCCCTGCGATGAATGGCAAGATGTGGTTGCACCCCGCGACAGTGGCAAACGTCGAAATCCTCAAAGAACGAGGCGCCGATTTTATCGGTCCGGAAAAAGGCATGTTAGCTTGCGGCTACGAAGGAATCGGACGTCTCTGGCCAGTCGACGAGATCGTCGCCAAAGCGCTTGAATACAAGAAGCGCTGAAAGCAGGAGTCAGGAGTTACAGGAGTTCAGGAGTTGCAGAATGGGCCACGTTGGGAAGATTCTTCTTTCGCCACCTCAATCGTGCTCGTTCTCGTTCTCGATCTTTGATTGGGGATTGTGAAGGAGGCGATAATGAGCACGAGGACGAAGGGGAGGCGCCTTTGCGCAAAAAAATAGGAGGAGAGAGCAATCTCCTCCTATTCCAGCAAACAACTGAACTGAATGTTGTGCGTTCTACTTCTTGGCGCTTTTCTTCACCGGCGAAGCAGCCTTTTTAGCGACCTTCTTAGCCGGAGCTTTCTTGGCAGGCGCTTTCTTAGCGGGAGCCGGTTTCTTGGCTGCTGGCTTGGCAGCGGCTTTCTTTGCAGCTGGCATCAGTTATCCCCCCTTTCATTCCGCAGTTGCGGAGGATAAGAAATTAATATCATTCCAATTCGCTTGACTAACGAACAATCGCTACATCGTCAATGAGAATCTGTTACAATGTTTA
>DATHPI010000196.1:0-17150 GCA_035484035.1 Chthoniobacterales bacterium | reverse complement strand
CGCCGGGAATTCCTGGGCGGGAATCACGCGAATGGGGGAAAGCATCGCACAGAGGCCACGGAGGTCACAGAGGGGGGATAAGGATTGGGGTGAAAGCTTTTCGGTGAACGCCTGGAATTTCTGGGCGGGAATCACGCGAATGGGGGAAAGCATCACACAGAGGTCACGGAGGTCACAGAGGGGGATGGGGATCGGGGTGAAAACTTTTCGGTGAACGCCGGGAATTTCTGGGCGGGAATCACGCGAAAGGGGGAATGCATCGCACAGAGGTCACGGAGGTCACAGAGGGGGGAATGGAGATTTGGGTGAAAACCCTTCGGTGAACGTCGGGGATGTCGCAGGCAATCGATGCCTTGGATCTCTATTCCAGTTTTCTGGTCTGGTGTATTCAAGTCTTCTGTTGCTCACCGGCTTTCAGTTTGGCCCCCTTAGGACTTTCATCGGGAGATTGCCCGGCCGAGCGGATGTTGACGAATCGATTGAGCGTATCGAACCAGAACGGGGCGCCCATCGAAGCGGCCAGCGCCGTCAGGAGCCATCCGACGATAGCGCTCCACCAGTGCCGCGTGAAGTAACTGCGTTCGGGACCCGCCCAACCCAAAGGCACGTCCAAGCTTGCCAGGTCAGTCGCCGCTGTTTCGAGTGACTGCGCCGTAGTCAGGGGATTTGGGGTTGCTGTGCCGGAAGGCGCGCCCGAACCTTCAGGCTTGGTCGTCTCCTGCGGAGAGGACTCCGGGTTCTGAGCTTGAATGGGAGTTCCAGTTTGGCTTGAATTGGAAGTGGATCCGGCGGTCGTCTGGGTGGCTGATTGCGCATTCAGATATTCGATCGAGGCCTTCGCGGCGTCCAGTTGCATTTTCGGATCCGTCGAAAGGGCGCCGATAATGTGGATCGTGTCGACGTTCGCTGCGGCGGCTAAGGCCAAACCAAGCCCAAAAAGCCAATATTGAATCCATCGTTTGTACCAACCGCTCACCCGATCCATCGATTCGTTGAACCAAGTCTCAAGAGCTTTCTCGAATTTTGCAGCCTCATGGTTCGCCTGATTGAACAATGAGCTTAATGCTCGCCGCAGTTCAGGGTTTTGGATACCGGCGATCTGCGCCGCCAGATCGCTACCCTTAGCGCCGCCTACCACGATCTGGCCTTCCCGGAGCAAATCGAGAACGGTAATGACAAAGGTGCGCGGAGCGATGTACGAGGGCTGGCCGTCGGCACCTTTGGAGAGGCACGAGATCAGCGGATGGTTACAAAATTCCTTGGCAGCATTCTGAAATTTTCGATCCTGCAAGAGTTCTCCGATGCCCGCTTTCAACTGGGCGGCGCGCATCGATAAAAACGCTTGTACGAGTTCGTTGCCCGCGGAGACGATCAGGCTAAAAAGGAGGAAGACAAAGCAGATGCCGATCGCTACTTGCAAGATGGCGAGCATAAGTTTTTTCAGCTAGCTAAAAACTGTGCGAAGCATGGTTGGCTGAGAAATTGTCATCAGTCAACCTAGCGGATTGAATGGCAACGATAAATAACCCGTTAGAGTGATGCGTGGGGTGGCTGTCTCTTCAGGGTTCCGACACAGCCTTTCGGACGGCTATTTTCAACGGATGTCTGTACGTCCGGCACATAATCGAGCGGCGAAAGAATCCTAGATGTTAAACACAATCTGTCGATGGCATTGGCTCCGAGTGAGAACGGGATGTCCCATGCGCAGCCACCGCCAGTCGTAAGGAATAAATTGTATGAATGAAAACTTTGAATCTACCGTTGAGTCTTCCAGGAAAACGGTGTCCGACTTCGGCACCCAAGCAAAGGAGAGGCTGTTGACCCAGGTTCGTACGGAGCCGGCCAAGACGCTCTCAATTGTTCTTGGTGGGGCTGTTGTCCTCAGTGTGTTACTCGGTTATTGCCTATCCCGGATGGAGAAGACTTCCAGGCGAGAGCGGCTAGTGGAAGATTGGATGCGAGAAGCGACCGATTGGATCAACCAAAACGGTCGGAAAATTGCGGCTCCGATCAAGGAAGGGCTCGAGGCAACAAAGTCTGCCGTTGAAGGAGCTGCCCAGTCCAGTGCACGTGCCGGACGTCAGATGCAACCTTTTTTTGAGAAGCAAAAGCGCTCGTTTCTGAACCTTTTTTGAAATATGGACTTATCGCAACAAGATGTTTCGTCGGTGCCTGAGCAGGGGTTGAGAGCGGCTAAGTTTCAGTATAGGGAAGAGTTGGAAGATCGTCTTAATGGACTTAGAACGGATGCCGCAGCCCGGCCCTTTCTTTATTTAGCCATAGCCTTTGTCGCTGGGTTCGTTTCCAATACCTTTCCTGCGCGGATGCTCTTCCTGATCTTGATGAGAGTGTTATCCTGGCTGATGGGACCCGTCATTCTGGTTTTGGGGGTGATCAAACTTAGCAAGTTGGTCGCTACTGGAGGAACCTTTCAGGTAGCACCGGCTCACAGCAGCACGCAACCGGTGAACGGGCAGAGCACAAACTTTCCCTGAATGAATTTTCGAACCTGCACCGTTTTTATCCTGGGCGTTCTGCTCTTGGTGGGGTGCAACAATGGAAACCCTGTTTCCAAGCTCAATCGCGCCAATTACGATCAAATCCGCGAAAAGGCATCTAAGGAGGAGGTCCAGGCGATTCTTGGGCCTCCAACTTCGACCAGTACAGAAGACAAACTGATCTACAAACGTACGACTTGGCGCTACACCGAAGGCAATAAGTATATAAACATAACCTTTAAAAATGACGAGTTAGATAGCAAGGACACCAATCTGGGGACCGGGTAGGTCTGGCAGAGGGTGTAAGCCTATGGAGTCGCCCACGCTTCAAGTGACTCGATGGCAATTTGCCAATTCTCCTCGCTCTTAACAATTATCACGCGCACTGCAGAATCGGCAGCGGCGATATCTTGATCGGACGGAGAAGAGGCGTTCAGTTCGTGGTTCAGGCGCAGATCGAGAAATTCGAATGCAGCACAGGCGCGTTCGCGAACGAGAGGTTCGGTTTCACCAATGACGTCGGTGAAGACCAAGGCATCGAGGCGTCCCAAGCTGGCAAGCATCGAACCGATGCCTGCGCAAAGCCGGTGAATGAAGACGTTCGTTGCCAGCTTAGCCCGCCGATCCTGTTCCCGCGCTTTTGGAAAAATGATCCTGGTATCTCCCGGCAGCCCCGAGAGTCCCGCAAGCCCGGACTGTTGATTGAGAATTCGCTCCAATGAATCCAAAGAGGTTCCGTGTCGTAACAGATGCAGAATCAGACCAGGGTCGATGGCGCCCGATCGCGTACTCATCGCGATCCCGTCCATCGGCGTAAATCCCATGGTGGTATCGAGACAACGGGTTCCGCGCACCGCGGCCAGCGAGCAACCACCTCCAAGGTGGCAGAGGATTTGACAAAGATTGTCGTCATTCGGGCGACCGATGATCTCCGCGGCCTTTTTGCTGGCGTAGCGATAGCTGGTTCCATGGAAGCCGTATCGCACGAACCCTTGCTCAATCCATTCAAAAGGGCCCGCATAGGTCGCCGCGGCTTCGGGCAACGTGCGATGAAAGGCCGTGTCAAAGACCGCAAACTGCGGAACTTGGTTCCCAAGGAGTTCCCGGCAAGCCGAGATTCCGGTCAGACTATGGGGATTATGCAGTGGAGCCAATTCCCCCAATTTGGCAATGGTCGATTCAACCTGCGGATTGACCAAGGTGGCGCAGCCGAATTCCAGACCACCGTGAACAACACGATGGCCGATCAGATCGATTTGTTCTCGTCTTTCGAGAACCGCGGATGCGCCTTCCCAGGAAGCGCTGATCAGCGTTTCAATTTGGCTGGTCAATGGTGAATCCCGCGGAATCAGGACCTCTGCCTTTCCCCGAACGGAGGTCATTTGCGCGACCAAATGCCCTTCTGGTTGACCTGCGGTGGTGGCATTGGTTCCAGCCTGCCAAAGAGGAACCGACGGAGCCTCTGAGAGCAAATGGATTGAGTACAAAGCGACTTTCTGGCTGCCCGATCCGGCGTTCAGAACAAGAATATTGGCCATGAGGACTGAACTTTAGCTTCGGCTGTTTTTTAAGTGAGGGGCTCGGAGAGCAAAGTGCTCTAAGGCAGGGGAATGGAAGCTGAAGGAACAGAATGGGTTTGAATTTTCCTAGATTTACTATATTTTCAATATTTATGAGAATACATCTAACCCTGTTTTGTTTGCTCTCTTCTCTGAGCCTTTCGGCTTTCGCCGACACCTTCAAGTTGCCGGAAAACAAGCCGATTGTCTCTTTCGTTCTCCCGGAATCGTGGAAACCGACGGAAACCGACACCGGCTTGGAAGCTGTTTCGGTGGATGGCGAAATCTATCTCGCATTAGAATTCGTCGATGCGGATAGCGTGGACGACGTGATTGACGCCAATTTGAAATATTTGGAGCAGCAGGGTGTTAAAGTCGAAAAAGAGCCAAAGGATAAGGGAGACTCGACCCTCAATGAGATGGCCATCAGTCACACGAGCTACAACGGGACCGACAAAGACGGAACTTGTGAGGTTTCGTTGAGCTTCCTTACTGTCTCCCCCGGGAAAGGTCTGATGATTACCTATTGGGGTTCGCAGAACGCCGCGGATAAACACAAGGAGTCTCTCCAAAAGATTCTGGGCAGCATTTCGAAGATCTAGGGAGCGAACCTTCCGATTCGACCCGAAACTGCCGTCAGAATAATGGTTAGAGGAAAGTGCTAGATGATTAATATTGGATTGATAATCATTCTCTTTGTGATGTTGACCGCTGGTTGTGCCAACCGCAATCACGTAGTGGCCCCTGCGGCCACAGTCGGCTTCATAGCGGCCTCTCCTAACCACAACTCTCCTATCCACACGGGAACGAGAGTAGTCATCAATCTTTCGGAACAGAGAGCTTATCTGATAGAAGACGGCAAAGTCAGTTTGATCTCCCCGATCGCTTCAGGTAAGCCAGGGTATTCGACCCCCACGGGAAATTTTTCCATCCTTAGCAAAGATATTGACCATCGGTCACAGAGTTTCGGATCGGTATTCGATAATTCGGGCAGGATCACTAACTCGAATGCTACTCCCGGCAGCTACGTACCGCCCGGTGACTATTATCGTCCGGCTCCCATGCCTTTCTATATGCAATTCGGCCCAGCCATCGGCATGCATGCCGGCTATCTTCCCGGGTATCCGGCCTCTCACGGCTGTGTGCGTATGCCTCGGGATCTCGCCGCCCGGTTTTTCGCGCGGGTCAGTATCCGAACTCCGGTCACGGTCAACGGCAACACGCGGGAGTTGACTTCAGTCCGAAAGGCCATTCCGCTTTTCTAGTGATTTCGCCGGTTTGGTGGCGGCCAAATTCCAACCCAGCTCATGACGCTTATTTCTTGACCTGGGCGGCGCGATAGCTCAGGTAGCCGTCACGCAGGGCGATGTAAGGATCGACGGCTCCGGCCTTTACCTGGTCGTAGGCCTCGATAGCTTTGGGGAGCCCGTTGATATAGCGGGTAGCGCTCAGCCCGAAGCTGGCAGCGTTGCCGATGATCGTCCAACGAACGACCCCAAGAGGATGCCAGTCGAGGGGAGTGATGGCCCAGTCGACCCCAAAACCGACGATATCGCGACAATCGGAGGGGCCAAGCACGGGGACGACCAGATACGGCCCGGGGGGAAGACCCCAGGCGGCAAGGGTTTGCCCGAAGTCTTCGGGAGGGATGTCAGTAAGACCTGAAACGTGGTCAGAAACGCGGAACAGTCCACCGATGCCAAAGGTGCTGTTGAAGACGAACTTGCCAGTTTCTTGTGCGGAACGTTTGAGTTTGCCCTGGAGGACCGAATTAACGAAGCGTACGGGAAATTGAAGATTGTCAAAGAAATTGGAGATGCCGGTGCGGGCGGGGAGGGGCACGATCAAGGCGTAGCCGTGAGCCACGGGGCGTAAAGCGTAGGTGGTGAGTTTATCGTTGAACCCAAACATGGCCCGGTTGACGCCTTGGAAGGGATCGTCCACCTTCTGGACCTGGACATTGGCGAAATCGTCGCCGACAGCCGAAGAAGTCGCGTGAACAGGCTGGGTCGCTGAGTGTTGCCCGGTCACAGCACAGCCCGACAGGAACAGCAGGAGGGGAAGGAGACTAAATATCAAGGAGTTCACGAGCGGGATTCCACGGGCGCGGCCAGTTTTGCTTCGAGGGTCCGAATGACGGCGGGAGCGCCTCCTTTTTGAATGATTTCGTCAAATTGGGAGCGGTAATTAGCAACGAAGCTAACGCCTTCAATCAGGACATCGTAGATGCGCCAACCGGTCGGAAATTTGATCAGACGATAGACCACCGCGAAAGGCTCGCTGCTCGAAGGAACGGTGACGTGGGTGGGAATTTCCCGACGGTCCGGCGCCAGTTCCGAGGGGGTGCCATAGGTAATTTTTGGTCGCTGCGTACCGACGACGCGGGCTGAGTAAGTCCGAATCACCAGTTCGCTGAAGAGGTCTGAAACGCGCTTCTGGTCAGCGGGGGAAAATTGACGCCAACCGGGACCCATGGCCTGGCGAGTAACAAGGTCAAAGGCGAAAGATTTTTCCAGTAGCGGCCGCACCCGGGCGGGCAAGTTTTCGTTTCCGTGGCCGGAATAGGCAACCGCCAGAACATCGTCGACCGAACTGCGGAGCATAGCCAGGGGATCGTCGACCGACGCGGCGCCGGAGAGGCCTATGGTTCCAAGGATAGCGAGGGCCAGCGTCGATTTCAGGATGAATGGGAAGAGGTTGGATCGCATGTTATTTGGGGGCGGACGGAGACGGAGCAGGTGGAGAAGAAACGTTGCCGAAGGCGAAGCGGCTGATGATCGACTCCAGATCCATGGCGGATTCGGTGTCGGTGATCAGGCTGCCGGGAGAGAGATTATTGCTGTCGGCGCCCGGGGCCAGCGCCACGTATTTATCCCCGATGAGACCGCTGGTCTTGATCGAGGCGATCGTATCGGTGGGCAGGTGCACGGACTGTGTCAGGTGCAGGTGAACTATGGCGGCGTACTGGGGATCCAGATCGATTTTCTCCACGCGTCCGACAGGCACTCCTGCGATAAAAACCTGGCTGCCGGCCTTGAGTCCGCCGATGTTGGTGAATCTGGCATTCACTTCGTAGGTGGAACGGCCGATGGCCACGCCTGCTCCGGCCTCCACCGCGAACCAAACAATAGCGGCGATACCCAGGAGAACAAAAGCGCCGACCGAGAGATCGATGTTGGATTGCTTCATGCTGAAAGGTGCTAATTCTCGAGGCTGGTCCGAAGTGTGACAATATTGTCGCTAAAGCTTCGCACAATGCAATCGTCCGCGGCTGCGAACTCGGCCGGTGTTCCCTCGAAACGGATCCGGCCCTCTTCGAGCAAGGCGACACGATCGCTGGCGGCGAGTGCTTCGGGAACATCGTGCGTCACCACCAGCGCGGTGAAGTCAAATCTTTGTCTGTAGTGAACGATCATTTCGAAAACCGCATTACGTGCCGGCGGGTCGAGTCCGGCTGTCGGTTCATCGAAGAGCACTAACTCGGGGCGCGTGACTAACGCGCGAGCGAGGGCCAGGCGTTTTTGCATTCCGCCGGACATCTGCGCTGGAAAATGATCGGCAAATTTCTCCAGTCCGAGGCTCTTTAAGGCGTCGCGAGCTGCTTGCGCAATCGAGAGCCGGCCTAACCTGGTGGTTTGTTCCAGGGGCAGGGCGACGTTTTCGAGCGCAGTCAACGAATCGAACAAGGCGTTGCCTTGAAACAAATAGCTGCAGCGGCGGTGAAGCCCATCCTGGAGGCCATCTTCAAAGCGAACATCGCCGGCGTCGGGCGTCAGGAGCCCAGCCAGACATTTCAGGAAAACTGATTTGCCGGTCCCGCTCCGTCCGAGCACGGAGACGATACTTCGACGAGGCACCACCAGGTCGACCGAGGCCAAAACGACATGATCCCCGAAATGCTTGCGCAAACCGCTCACCTCTAGAATGGGTGGTATCGAAGCGCCGATCATACCAGAAAAGAAGTAATCAAATAATCTGTTGCCAGCGTGGCGATACTTGCCAGAACAACGCCTCTGGTGGTCGAGACGCTGACCGCGCGCGACCCGGAAACGCCGGTCCGTCGATGCGTGGTGAATCCGCTGTGACAGCAGATCGCTATCGTAATCGCACCAAAAGCCAGCGCCTTAGAAAGGCATTCGCGTACGTCTGCGAGACGAACCGCTGAATGGACGGCAGACCAGTAGACACCGCTATCCAACCCCAGCAAAACCGAACCCGAAATATATCCGCCGGCCATTCCGACCAAGGTGAAAACGACCGTCAGGATCGGGAAAGCAATCAGCGCTGCCAGCAGACGGGGCGTGATCAAGTAACCGACGGGATCGATTCCCATGGTGGTGAGAGCGTCGATTTGTTCGCTGTTGCGGTGGATGCCGATTTCTGCAGCCATGGCAGAGCCGGCCTGGCCAACAATCATCAGGGCGCCAAGCACGGGAGCGAGCTCCCGCGTCAGCGTCAACGAGACGAATGTTCCCAGCATGCCCGCCGAACCGAAACGCGCGAGAACGTAATAACCTTGAAGCCCGAGAACGAGCCCGGCGAACAATCCAACGATGGTCACCACTGGCACGCAGCGGACACCTTGTTCGTGAATGGCGCGGATCAAACGGCGTCCTAAATGGCGTGCGACCGGTGCCGCGGCCACCGCGCGAGACGTGAATGCAGCAAAATCACCGAAGCCAGCGACCGTCGTCAGGCTGTTTTGGCCGACCGATTGCAGCAGACGCATCATTTCGACGACTCCATAGTTGACGCGTCAGGCTTTTGCAAGAGGCGGTTCAGTGTCAGTTGGTAGTGTCAGTTGTCAGTGTCTTGGATCTATGCAGCGTCATGTCTCATTCTTCCTCGTCCAACGTGCTTCCTCGTCCTCGTCCTGTCCGTTTTTAGACTGGTGCGAGCGAAACTCCACGATTTGCTTTCTCCATGCGTCCCAACCGACGACGAGGAGCAGGATGAGACATCACGCTAAACAGATACAGCTTCTCCGGCGAACTACGACGTCACCCTACCAATACGTCAATACGCCGTCACGCCTATACGCCGACCCGCCGATACGCTCTCCCCCCCGCCGACACGTCTCATCCCCGCCCATCCGGATGCTTGAGCGCCGCGCTTCCGGTTTGAGAGGCATTTCGGATCACCGCAATGCCGTCATCACCAACCACAAGTCTCACGTGTGTCGCTCCATTGCGTCTGGCGTGCATTAACTGTTCGCCGAACATTCCCTCTAAAATGCTTTTCAGATCGCGAATCCCGAATTGGTTCCGTTTCCGGCTGGCTTTCAAAGCCTGAATGACCAACTCCGGAGCGACGTACTCAAGAGTGAGCCTATATTCTTTTGCCAGATTGGATAGTTTCAGCACAGCGATTTGCGCCAAGACGATTCCTTCCAGGGGCCGGAAGACGTAAACTTTATCCACACGTCCGAGTATTTCGGGCCGAAAGTCTTTTGTTTCCGCCATATACCCTTTCACCGCGTTGACCATTTCGTGATAGTCCGTGATTTGGTTCTGGATTTCACCGATCTCCTTGTAGTGGGCGTTGCTCGTGAGAATGATCACACATTGCGAGTAATTGACGGTCTTGCCAGTCGCCTGCTCGGTGACTCGGGCTTCACCCATCAGGCCGAGAAAAAGATCTGAAACCGATGGATGCGCTTTATCGATCTCGTCGAAGACAATCAATCGCTGTGGATTTGCCATCACCGGTCGAGTCAGTTGCCCCCCTTGCTCGGAACCAATGTAGCCGACGGACGATCCGATCAGCCGCGAAATAGAATCTGCGGAAGTGAATTCTCCGCCGTCAAACCGGATCATCGCTTTCTCATCTTTGAACAGGAATTCGGCTAAAGCTTTGGCTAACTCGGTCTTCCCGGTGGCGGTCGGTCCCAAAAAAATAAGATTGGCGATTGGCTTATCTCTGCTTTCCTTCGCGGCCTGGACGCAGATGAATTTCGCCATGTCCTTGAGAATCGCATCCTGGCCCTTCACTCTCTTACTGAGGTGTGCAAGTAGTTCAGCCTCATCGATCCGGGTCGTCGCTCCCGTTTCTATCCCATCCAGTCCGTCTAGAACCTCGCCCCAATCGGTCATTTTTTCGATATCGTCCATAAGATCCTCAAAGTTGATTTTGCAACGTCTCGCTCCCAAAAGAATGGGTGAAGATAAACTTAAAAGCTAGCGCTGGATAGTACCGCCGTCTTCCCGATAATTTTGGCGATTCTTAAAGGTGGCTCCCGACAAGGTGATCGTCGATCCCGCGCAAGAAATCGCTCCGTACCCGTTGTCGCGGACGATCGAAGATTCAAGAAGGATGGTTCCGGCGAATTCCGGTCCCTTTGCCAGTCCCGCCTGGATACCAAATTGGTTCTTCTCGATAGTACAATTTTTGGCCTTGATGAGTCCGCCCGAGTAAGCAATCAATCCCACCTCTCCCTGGTTGCGTACCAAAACAAGATTGGTCACCGTGCCGACACTGCCGTTACCGACCACTTCGATTCCGTCTATTCCGTTGTTGCTAATCTCTCCTCCATGGATTTCCACCAAGCTTTTAGACTGAAGATAGATTCCAACTCGATGATTGCTGAAGATCGCTGAATCGGTCACAGATCCATAACCTGGGGTACCGTTGTCTGAGCCGAATAACAAGCCATGTGCCTTGCAATTGCTGATGGAACAGTTTTGCACGCTGACCTTTGCTGCATTGGCAATAAAAATCCCATTATACGGAGCGCCGGAAATCGTAGATCCCGCGATTGAGGCCGTGGTTCCGTCTCCATCGAGATAGACCGTGTTACAATAAGCTTGGTATTTCTCATTACTTGTCACAATCCCGGTGTCGGAGAGGGTGACATTATTCAATTGGGCTGTAGCAGCCGTGGAGACGACGATTCCTTGTTTGTTGGATTTACAATTAAGGTTAGTCAAGGTCGCTTGCGCGCCTGTTTGGATCACCATCATTCCGTTGGTCACATGGTCAGCCTCCAAACTAATCCCATTGTTTTCGAGGTAGCATCCCGTCATCGTTAGCTTTCCGCTTTCCTCGGCAAAGGCGGCGGTGGGGGAGTTGTTCAAAAAAGCGGAGCGCGCCACTTCAAGGGTAGCGCCGCTGCCACCCACATAGATAGTATTGGCGTTGATCTGCTGATATCCGTTATCTCGGAAAGTACAACTATCGACGGTCACGCGGGATTGATTCTCGACTGCAAGACCGGATCTGTTGCCAAAAAAATTGGTGCGCGTCACGGCGCCGCGTGCTCTCCCTTGATAGACTATTCCATTTCCGATTTGTGATGAACTGAAACTGGAGTCGCTCACATCCAACTGCGCGTCTTCGGTCGCGGCCGCGCCGAATACTCCTTTGGACGTAACCGAGCAATGAGAGAGCTCGACGTGAGACTGCTTTCCGCAAAAGAGAGCGGCATAGTTGGCATTGAAATCCTGCTCAATCTGAAGGTTTGAGAGAGTGACGTGGCCGGCCAGGATTTCGATCACATTGCTTTGGTCCCGGTTGGAGAAGATCAGGGGAGTCGCGGGCGAAGTCCCTTCGCCCACGAACGTTAGATCCTTCTCAATCTCCAGGCCCGCTTCGTAACGACCGGGCCGAATCGTGACCGTGTCGCCCTGAACGGCACTGGCCACGACTTGCTGAAGATTGCCGCTATCGGCATCGGCGGCGCCGGAGGCATCGACAATCCAATGGCCGGACGTCTTTGGATGAAGCTGTGCGAGCGGTGCTGGTGAAGGCGCCTTGCTCGGACTGGAAAAGGGTGCCGGGGAAGGGGTTGGATTGGGCGGGGTAGAGATGGTCGCAAGATCAAAGATCCCGGCTCCAGCGGAGCAGAGTGCCGCAACAAGGCAGAGCTGAAACCACTGATTGCGCAGGATGACTTGCCAGTTCATGCCGGGCAAATCTTCGAATGAGTGCATCGTCTCATATGCCAGCTACATACCAGGCGATGCATTAGTGCACCGTCTCGCAAATAATGGTGACGTCGTTGCGTTCAAAATGGGCCGTCGGCAAGGCGCGAGGAGGGCGCATACCTGAATCGATACGTAACCGACGAGCAACGCAGCCGCCGGCCCATTTTCAACGCAACCCTCCGGGCCGGGGCCAGTTGGCTGTTTTTCCGCGTTGCTCGCTCGACCCGTATGACACAGATATGGGCGCTTCGCTTGCGCCTTGAAAAACAGCCAACTGACTACCGGCGACGTCATCATTATTTGCGAGACGGTGCACTAGCCTGGACGACGGCAAGGTTTCCGCGCTCGTCGACGGTTAAATTGACCTGGGTGACACCAATTTTCCGTGCCTGGGCGATACCGTCATTGGTTTTCATCTGGATGTAAGTACTCAATTGGCGCACTCCATAACCCTTGAACTCCTTGTTCCCTATCACAGCATCGATGATTAACTTCGGCGCGACATAACGAACCTCGATTCCATATTGTTGCCAATGGCGTTGCAACTGCAGGCAAGCGACTTCTGCCACATGCAACGGAGCGAGTTCATCCATGAGAAAAATATCCGACCAGCGCGCCAGGAAAGCCCGATCGAATCCGCCGGCCTCGACCATAGCATCACGGGCACGGCCGACCCAGGCGGCACGGTCGACCGTCTGAGCTCGCATGGCTCGCATGCTTTCGACTCCTGCATTGGAGGTTCCGAAAAAAACGCATCGGCTGAAATCAACCAACTTGCCCGAACTCTTTTCCCGGCAACTTGCCGTGTCCAGGATGTCATACAAACAATGTTGAATATCAGGATGCAGACTATCCAGATCGTCTAAAATGATGACCCGGAAAGGGTTCTCCAAAACAGGGCGGGTCAGTGAGCCGCCGATCTCGTACCCGGGACTTCCCGGAGGCGGACCTAACAGCGTCGAAACATCTTCGGCCCGCTTGTATTGATTCAACCGTAAAATGAGCGGCTCGGAATCAGTAAACAGTGCCTGGGCGATCAGTTGGGCCAAAAAGGTCTTTCCGGTACCCGTCGGACCAACCAGCATGTAGGCGCCCAAAGTTCGACCGGCTCGTGCCAGCAACAGGTTACGCTGCAGTCCCTCAACCACAGCGTCCACTGTCTCGTTCTGACCGCGGATGTTCTGTTTTAGCCACGGTACAAAACGGACCAGATCGGTGGCGGAGAGTTTTTCGTAGTCGGTGAGAGCGGTCTCTCCGCTCTCCCGCCGGTTTTCTTTTCTGAGATTCCAAAGCACCATCCCCATGCCTCCGCAGGAAGCCAAAAAGACGATCAACATGAACCAGGGACTAACTTTGTTGATTCCGAAGATTGCTCCAGCAATCGCTAGAACGACCACTATGAGCATATATGGATTGATGGTCGTTTGGGTGACCGAAACGATGGTGCGAGTTTCGGAACGGATCGAGGTCTTCATTGCGCTCTGGCCTGCAAGTCGTCACTTTCTCCCTGGCCCATCGGTCGTGTGTAAGCCGCCCCGGAATTCTCCGATTTCACCCAACAAGTGACCTGCCGGGACGGCCCCGGCTGCTCCACAGTAAAATGGAACTGGGTGGGAGAATTTCTTCCAGCCGGAAAGGATTGGGTGCTCGGATGCTCCGGTGTCAATTCCTCGTCGTCAATGACGGTGCCATTTTGGGAAACGGTCACATGGACACGCATCTCAGCGGCCTCCGGCGGCAATAGGCGTTTGGTATAAAGCGATTCGTCGCCATCGGCAATCCGCTGCAAAAGCTCTTTTGGGTATCTCGCCATTTCCGGCGGAGTGTGACCGGCACGCAACGCGGTTCGAGCATTGGCCGTCGCCACCTGGTCAACATCTGCGGCGGTCAAAACAAATTCACTTGGATGATGCGGTGCCAGCCACTGCGGAATTTCAAGTGCCGCGAGTCCCAGTACAGCGGCGGCGGCGGAAACGATCACCCACTGCTTCCACTTGCCCCTGGGAACCGGTTGTTTTTTGTCTTCGGGGAATTCCGGTTTTGGGATGTACGCTGCCCCTCGACTTCGGCTCTCACTCAGCGATTGCTTTGCTGCGAGCTGTTTCCTTAGATCGGGAGCACTCTTCTGACGTTGAGGCTCGGCTTTTGCTTTTTGCGGTTGCGGCTCCAAAATTCTTATCCTCACGACAGCCTTGATGTGTCGTCTGCACCATTGGTTTATTCGGCAAATTACAAGCCGACTTAAATTCGGATGGACGATAGCAAACCGATCTTCGCGAGGCCATCAGAAAAGGCACTTCGGAGCAGGAGTTCAGGAGTTGCAGAAGTGGGGTGGTGGACATCGGGGGCTTCAGAGCGAGAATGATGCGGATTGGGGAACTCATCGAAGGGACGGCAGGGGCGTGAATTTATTCAACAGGGCGATGAAAATGATGATTTTCCAACTGTTGCTTGTGACTTGCGTTGAAAAGGTGTAGTACAGCGGCGCCGTAGTGAACAGGTTGAGGTTTACTCTACTTCGCAAGTCGAGAACTACGGTAAGCTTTGCAGTCCCAACAAACTTATGTTCTCACGAATTCCCTTCGATAAAGTCAACTGGCTGATCAGCTCGTTTCTTATCGGAACACTATTTCTCTCCCTGACAGCGGTACCTGCTTACCTGTTTTTCTTTGGGCTCGACACCTTCCAAGTCGTGCTTTTCTGCTTGATGTTCGCCGCGTGCGGATTCTCAATTACGGTCGGTTATCACAGGCATTTTTCACATCTGACTTTCCAGGCCCATTGGGCGGTTCGGCTTTTCACATTGGTTTTTGGAGCTGGAGCGTTTGAAAACTCTGCGCTCTTATGGTCTTGCGAGCATCGCAGCCATCACAAGCACGTCGATCACGATGAGGATCCGTACTGCATTTCCAAGGGACTATTCCACGCTCATATTGGCTGGCTGCTCTTTAAGCTCGATCCGCCACCTCCTTTCGACAATGTGGTCGACTTGCAAAAGGATCCGTTGGTCATGTGGCAGCATCGCCATATCCATTGGATCGCCGCCGCTGTAGCATTTGTACTACCGGCTACGATCGGCTTTATCTGGGGTGGCTGGGTTTCCGCGCTTGGCGCATTCCTGATTGCGGGTGTGGCGCGGGTGGTGATTCTTCAGCACTGCACCTTTTGTATCAATTCGCTTTGTCATTATCTTGGTTCGCGTCCTTATTCTTCCAAATGCAGTGCCCGAGACTCATGGTTGATGGCGCTGGTAACGTTTGGAGAGGGATATCATAACTATCATCACGAGTTTCAGCACGACTATCGCAATGGCGTCAAGCCGTGGCAGTTTGATCCCACAAAGTGGATCATCTGGACCCTGTCAAAAGTAGGCTTGACCGCAAAGCTGAGACGTGTACCTACCGAAAAGATTGTCCTTTGCGAACTTAGCGAAGCGCAGCGGCGGCTTGCGACCAAGCTGGCCGAACCTGGCCTGCCAGAGTTGGCTGTCGCTTATGTGACGAACGCACGTCAGCGTCTGGAGACGGTGGCGCAGAATTGGGCAATGCGCAGAGCGCAGGAATTGGAAGTGACCCGCGAGATGCTTGCCGACCTCCGAAGAGAAATTCGCGCAGCGACAAGCGTTTTGCGCCTGCCAGATATTCGGAATCGTCAAATGGCGTGAACGTCATTCCTGCCGGAATCGACTTTGGGCCGAACGCCTGCCGGGTCCTTAATCGTCCATTTGTTCCTACAGGGAGTGGTCGAGTCAAAGGCATTATCGAGCGGGTTCTCGCTCTGAGCGAAATTGAGGTCGAATCCCAGTTGGATCGTCTCCGTTCCGACTTAGGCGCCCGACATAACGATCTGGATGCCTCGTGGTTGCTTCAATACGGCAAGGTAGAGGCATTTTTGCCAAAGCGGGGTTCTCTTTCGGATAACCGCCGGCTGGTGCTGGGCGCCTATTTCACAGGAGAATATGCTGTCGAATCTGCCGCCTTATTTAATCCTTCGATCGTGGCCCACCCAGACCAAAAAAACCTGGGTCAAGGGGATCTTCGCTTCATCCTCAGCCTAAGGGCGGTGGGTGAAGGCCACATTTCCTCCATAGAGTTCCGTACCGGAGTTATTCGCCGGAATCACGCGATCGAATTGGACAAGACTTCAAGGATTGTCGTGGCTCCAGAGATCAATCCGGAACCGACGTTTCCGAAAAGCATTTTCCTGCATAAGTTGAACGACAACGGGCTGGAAAACAATTGGTCGAGATCGGTAATGAATCGACTTGGCAGTACGTTTACGCGAACTGACCTGAATGAGGCGATGCAACGCGCGTCGCACGAAGCGCAGCCCCATTCGGAAGATGTCCGCCGGACCATTGAGTTCCTGCATTGGCTCCTTGAATCGAACTATGAGGTCGATTTCGATCCGGCAATTCCTTTAACGGAGCGCGTGATCTTCCCCGTTTCCCTCAATGAAACGAACGGGATCGAAGATGCACGCTTTGTTCGTTTTGTGGAGGAAGACGGAAGCGTTACCTATTACGCAACCTATACAGCTTACGACGGTCGCCTCATTCTGCCTCAACTCATTGAGACAAATGATTTTCTTCGGTTCCGCATCCGAACCTTGGCCGGGTCGGCAATTCAGAACAAAGGCATGGCTCTTTTTCCAAGAAGGATTGACGGGCGTTATGCGATGCTCTCGCGTTACGACGATGAGAATTTATTCCTGATGTTCTCCGAAGAGCGGTATTTCTGGCGCGATCCAAAGCTCTTGATGCGGCCGTGCTGGCCGTGGGAATTCGTGAAAATCGGGAATTGCGGTTCACCGATCGAAACGGAAGCCGGATGGCTGGTTCTTACCCATGGGGTGGGAGCGATGCGGAGATATTGCCTGGGGGCAACGCTCCTCGATCTGGAAGACCCGATGAAGGTGATCGGCCGACTTCGTGAGCCTCTTTTGGAGCCCGCGTTGAATCGAATGGATGGGTACGTGCCCAACGTGATTTACACTTGCGGAGCACTGGTTCACGGGGGTCAGCTGATTCTCCCGTATGGAATCAATGATTCAGCAACCACCATCGCGACCATTGAGCTGGCTAGCCTTCTCGATGCCCTCACGGAGGGGAAACGGGTCGGCGGGTTGGAGGGGAAACGGGTCGGGGAAGAAACGGGTCGGCGTAACGGCGG
>DATHPI010000195.1:0-8464 GCA_035484035.1 Chthoniobacterales bacterium | reverse complement strand
GAGCGGCAGTTCATGCTGATCTGGGCGGCGCTGATCGGTTTTCTGGGCGCCCTTGCAGCGGAGGCTTTCCGCAGAGCCACTGACATCCTGCATCACCTGGCGACCGGCAGCGACTCGGAAATTATTTCATCTTTCGCTCGGCTGCCATGGTGGCAAAGAATAGCGGTGCCCACGGTAGGCGGGCTCCTGGCGGGTCTCACCCTGTGGATCGGCAACCGCCTGACCAGCCGCATTCGCCAGAAAACAACGACCGATTACATGGAAGCGATCGTCATCGGCAGTGGCTCGATTTCAGTTCCGGCAAGCATCGTGAAGTCGCTGTCCGCTCTGTTTTCGATCAGCACCGGTGCTTCGATCGGGAGAGAAGGACCACTCGTCCAGCTCTCTTCACTGGTGGCTTCACTGATTGCCCAGCTCCGGAATTTGCCAATCGCCCAACGACGTCAATTGGTGGCCTGCGGAGCCGCCGCTGGAATTGCAAGCGCCTATAACGCCCCGATCGCCGGTTCTTTTTTTGTTGCCGAGATCATTCTCGGAACAGTGGTCGTCGAAGCACTTGGACCTTTGATCCTTGCCGCGGTCGTTGCGACATTTACCGCGCAGACCCTGCATGGAGGTGGCCCCATCTACAAATCGCCAGGGTTCACTTTACAATCTCCGTGGGAGCTCATTCCGCTGGCCTTGTTGGGAGTGATCTGTGGATTCCTGGCACCTGTCTACCTCAGATTTCTTCGTGAGGTTCAGCGCCTGTTTTCGAAATTCACCATGCCAGTCCCGGCCAAAATCGCTCTGGGCGGCGCGATCGTCGGGAGCCTGGCTGTCTTCAGTCCTTATGTCTGCGGGAATGGCCAAGGATTGCTGATGATCCTGTTTCACCAGAATTGGTATTCGGACGAGGTTCTCGCAATCTTTCTCCTCAAATTAGTGGCCACAGCCGCAACCTTCGGATCCGGAGCGGTTGGCGGGGTGTTCACCCCGACACTGTTCGTCGGCGCGGCACTTGGAATGCTCTACGGCCGGGGAGTCCTTTATGCTCTTCCATTATTTCATTCGGACCCCGCGATGTACGCCATCGTCGGGATGGGGTCTTTTATCGCGGCGACCACCGGCGCGCCTCTGATGTCCATCCTGTTAGGTTTTGAACTGACTCTCGACTATACGATTGCGCCACTGCTGATGGTTGATTGTGTCGTCGCCTACTATTGCAGCAGTATTTTCGAGAAGCAGTTCATTTACGGAGAATCGCTGGAACGCAAAGGCGCCGCGTTTTTTAATCGTCAATTGGCCGAAGCGAAAATTGTCGATTTGATTCGACGCGACCCGATCACCCTCCCTCGAAATGCGACCTTTGCCGAGATCGAAAAGACATTCCTCTCAAACAGGTACCAGCATATTTATATCGTCGGGAAAGAGATGGAGTTTCTCGGTGCCGTCTCTCTGCATGACATCAAAGAGTTCCTCGATCAGCCTGAACTCGGCAATATGGTGATTGCCTCGGACATCATGAAAGAGACTTTCCCAAGGATCTCGCCGCTCCAACGCATGGCTGACGCTTTAGAAAAGTTTTCAGAAGTGGACTGCGAACGACTTCCAGTCGTCGACAATCTCAGTTCTCAACGCCTGATCGGCAGTATTTCAAAGACTGACATTATGCTCCACCTGGCCGGAAAAGTGAGATCGAAAACAGCGGGGTAAATTCAGGAGTCAGGATTCAGGATTCAGGATCAACCCACGGGCTGGCGCCCGTGAAGATTCTAGGGAGCAGCTTGCATTCGGCCGATTCTCGCTTCTGGCTCCTGAACCGAGCCGCCGATCAACCAAGGATGATGATCGTAGTCAAACATCCGAAAGTTTCGGACGATTGTATCGTGCTGCGAGCCATTTGCTGGCCATCGCCTCGCCTCGAAAGTCTCACCTCTATTTATTTATTTTGAGCGGCGACCGAACAATTGACCCTTTATCCATAGTAGTTAGCCCGAGGATTTCATCAGCCCATGCGCTCATTTTGGATCCTCATTGAGCACTGGTCGGGTATTCAAAAGCGCAATCTGCGAAAGTTCGTGCAACTCTTTCCAGACGAGTGACCCTCACTGCACCAAGCGCGTTTCTTGATCGGATCCGGGTGTGAAATCGCTTGACTGATTGATTATTACGGCCTAACCAAAATCTGGTTGATATTACCCCCATAAAATTGATCATGACGCAGTAGTGAAGTCTACCTGCAAATCAACAAGGTCTTCGACCCGCTTGAACAGGTGGCGGTTGATAGAGGGGTTAAACCGCGTCAATTAATGGTTAGTTCTAATTCCTCAAAATAATTCCACGGGTCATAAGGTTCCAACTGATATATGAGAATTCGTTCCCCCAAAAATTTATTTTTCGTAGCCTCTTTTTGTGCTGCGATTCTGGCTGGTGCTTCGGCCAGAGCTGAAGACAGCAAATTCGACTGGAAACAGGCGGCTGGTGCCAAAATCACGGTTGCATTTAACCAACATCCGTACGCCGACGCGATCATCTCGCAGCTGCCCAAATTCAAAGAACTAACCGGGATCGACATTTCCCACGAGATCACGCCCGAGGAGAACTACTTCGACAAAGTGACCACCATGTTGTCGGCCAAGACCGGCACTCCCGATGTCTTCATGACTGGCGTTTACCAGTTGTGGGATTATGCGAGCTCGGGCCGGATGGAGCCGTTGGACAAGTATTTAGCCGACGCAGCGCTCACCAATCCGGACTATAACCCAAAAGACATTTTCGAAGGCGTATTCAACGGGGGAAAATGGGATCTTAAGGCAGGATCTCCTACCGGTACGGGCAGTCTGTACGCACTTCCACTCGGTTTTGAGATGTACTCTGTCGCTTACAACAAGAAGTACTTCGACGAGAAGGGCCTGAAGCCGCCGGAGACGCTGGACGAGCTCGTTGAGCTGTCCGCTAAGTTGAAGGGCTGGAACGGTCCTGGATCATACGGCGTCGCGGTTCGGGGTACCCGGAATTGGGCAACGATCCATCCGGGATACATGTCGGCTTTCACCAGCGCCGGGGCTAAGGACTTTGTCGTTAAGGATGGTAAATTGGTCTCTGCGGTGGATTCGCCTGAAGCGGTCGCACTAACAGCCAAGTATGCCAAAATGATCAAGGACGGAGGCCCTCCGGCGTGGTCCAATTACACCTGGTATCAATGCGGCGCTGATCTTGGTGCCGGTAAAGCAGCGATTTTATACGACGCGGATATCCTCGGATACTTTACAAACGTAGCCGGCAGCACCAACCAATCTGGCAATATCGCGTTTGCGCCCGGACCGGTGGTTAAAGCGGGCGATCCACCTCAATCGAACGAATGGGTCTGGCAATTGGCGATGAATAGCGCCTCAAAGAATAAGAAGGCAGCATGGCTCTTCATCCAGTACTTCACCGGACCGGAGTTCGAACTCTGGGCGGCGCTCAATGCCAAAACGGTGGACCCGGCACGCAAGTCGGTCTGGGATAACGATCAATTCAAAGAGAAGCTGTCCCAGGTTCAAGGATACGCCGATACCTTCCAGAAGACGATTCCGAATACCGGCATCAAATTCACGCCCGAGCCATACTTCATCCAATCGACCACGGAGTGGGCTGCCACTCTGCAACAGATTGTCCTCTCAGGCGCAAACCCGGAGACTGCAATGAAAGAACTCGCGAAGCGGATTTCGCGCGAAACTTCCAAGTTGAAGTTGAGCCAGTCAGACGAAAAGACGGCAACGCAAACGCAAACGGCACGCTAGGCAAATTCTCGGGGGAATTGGGCTGCCATCGAGCCGCCCAATTCCCTTCGATCGCCTCCCCGTTGTTCATTCAATCGTCCAGATCCCTGGGAACCGTTGCGAGCCATAATCTGTCCCTTCCCCTAACCGCTAACGCCATCCACCAGCATGAGCACAGCGACAGCTGATTCAGTCCAGAAGCGGATCGAACCGCCGCGAACAGAACTCTCGGAGGCCGGAAGGAAATACGCGCGCAGGAAGGCCTTGCGCCCCTTTCTCGTCCTGGCGCCATCGTTTTTGCTGACCATCGGCATCTTGATTCCATTTATCGTAGCGATCTTCTATTCGTTCACCGATCTGACCCTCAGAAGCTCTGATTTTAATCTCATCGGTTTCGGCAATTTCGTAGACACATTTACGAGTCCCGATTTTTGGCATTCGGTCTCAATTACCCTGCAGTACGCGTTCTGGGCCACAGGCGTGGAAATGCTGCTGGGGCTGGGCATTGCCTTGTTGCTGAACGAAGAGAACTGGCTTTCGAAATTCTTGCGGTTGGTGTTGATCTTTCCCTTGATGATCGCTCCGGTGATCGGCGCCCTGGTCTGGCAACTCATGACCAATCCTTCAGTCGGTATTCTGCGGTTTCCACTTTCGTGGATTGGTCTGGGCGGATTCAGATGGAGCGCAGATCCGGACTACGCATTGTTCTCGGTGATCCTGATTGACGTCTGGATTTACACGCCTTTCGTAGTCATTCTGGCGCTGGCTGGATTGCGATCGTTGCCAAAATCTCCGTACGAAGCGGCGCTCATCGACGGCGGTTCGGCATGGTTTGTTTTTCGCAATCTGACGCTGCCGATGCTCGCTCCAGTCCTGCTCATCGCATTGATATTCCGCTTAATGACTTCTCTGCAGGAATTTGCGATCATTTTCGCCTCGACCAAAGGGGGGCCGGGCGACAAGACCCTCAGCGTCGCCTTGGCAGCCTATAACCAGGCTTTCCCGTTCTACAATCTAAGCGGCTCGATTCCGATGCTGCTCTTTTTGTGGGCATTCATTTACGCGATTTGCTTTGTCCTGATTGGATTTTGGAGAAAGGCACAGAAAATTTCCTCTGGAGCTGTGTAAAATCATGAATCAAAACGGGAGTACTCTGGGTCGATTGGGTTCAATCGCAAAGACCATTTTGCTTTTAATCTACGCCCTCTTCGCGTTGTTCCCGCTTCTCTGGATGTTGATTCTCTCCTTCAAGCCGGACAACGAAATGTTTACCACGACTTTCTTCTTCACACCGACGCTGTCGAATTTCCAAGCCGTCTTCAGCAAGTCGGATTTCCTTGGGACGTTGTGGAATAACTTGGTGGTCAGCTGCCTGGCTGTGGCGCTTTCGTTGATCGTTGGGGTGCCTGCCGCCTATGCTCTCGGCCGTTTCGACTTCAAAGGCAAAGAGGACATCGCCTTCACCTTTCTTTCGTTTAAATTTGCGCCGGAGATCCTGGTCATCATACCGCTTTACCTGATTTACCAGCAGTTGCACCTGATCGACAGCATCGTGGGATTGATCTGGGTTTACCAGCTGATCAGTCTTCCGCTGTTGATTTGGATTCTACGCGGATTTTTTGAGGACCTCTCAAAAGATATGGAGGCTGCGGCCCAACTGGATGGGTATAGTTGGTGGCAGGTTTTCTTTAAGATGCTGCTTCCGCTGGTCAAACCAGGCTTGGTCGCCGCCGGGCTGCTCTGTTTCATTTTCTGCTGGAATTCATTCACCTTCGCCTTGCTGCTGGGCGGAGGCCACACCCAGACTTCCACCGTCTCGATGACGCAATTTCTGGCCTCGGATACCGTGCACTACGGATGGGTTGCGGCGGCGGCTCTAATCTGCGCCCTGCCGGAAATCATTCTGGCCTTACTAATTCAAAAACATCTCGTTCGCGGCCTGTCGTTTGGTGCGGTGAAAGGGTAATAGGTATGGCCAGCGTTGATTTACAGGGTTTGACCAAATGGTACGGCAAAAGGCGCGGGGTCGAAAATCTGAGCCTGACAATTGCCGACAAGGAATTCGTGGCGATGTTCGGTCCGGCTGGAGCCGGAAAAACGACTACCTTGAATCTGATTGCGGGCATCGTGACTCCAAACCAGGGCACGGTCAAAATAGGCGGACGGGACATCGATGGTCTAGAGCCCGCGGAACGCAATGTGGCAATGGTCTTTGAAAGTTACGCGCTCTACCCGCAGCTGACCGTCTTCGACAACATGGCGTTTCCGTTGCGCAGTCCCAAGTTCCGGCTTCCGGAGGATCAGGTGAAGGAACGGGTGACCCAATATGCCAAGGTCATGAAGATCGACCACCTGCTAGGTCGCCAGATCACGGCGCTCAGTAATGGCCAACGGCAGCGAACCGCTCTTGGCCGGGCCCTGGTCCGCAAGCCTGATATTTTTCTTCTGGACGAGCCGCTCAGTCATCTGGATGCCAAGCTTCGACATTCGATGCGAGCCGAGCTCAAGGAGATGCGCAGCCAACTCGGAACAACGACTCTCTACGTCACTCACGACTACCTGGAAGCGATGAGTCTTGGGGACCGGATCGTGGTCATCAACGAGGGCCAGACCCTGCAGATCGGCACCCCGAAGGAAATCTATTTCCACCCAGCCAGCACCTTGGTGGCCCAATTGTTTGGCGATCCCGAAGTGAACCTGCTCGACGCAACCGTCAAATCGAAAGGTGGCACCGAATTGCAATTGCAGATGCTCGGGGAGAATGTCGCGGTACCGGTCCCAGCGGATGTGGCGCAGATTTTGCAGAAGAAAACTCGGGAAAAGATCCGGGTGGGCGTCCGTCCCTCCGACGTCAGCATCGTAGCGGATGGCAATAAGAATGCCTTCCACGGTGTAGTCTACAGCTTTGAACCGCTCGGCACCAAGTCGGTGCTAACAGTGCAGGCCGTCGATGGGACTCGGATCAGAGCCTTGGTGGATGGGCATCTGACCTTTGAAATGGACCGCCGCGTGCAGTTTTCCGTCGAACCGCATTCTCTGCTGGCTTTTGATCCGGAGAGTTTGGCTTTTCTGGCACGATCCGAACAAACCGCGGAGGCGCTTACCCATGGCTGAGCTCACCCTTAGAAAAGTCGTCAAACAATACAGTCCCACGACGCCACGGGCCGTCGACAATCTGAATCTGGAGATGCGAGATGGCGAATTCATCGCCCTCCTGGGTCCCTCGGGCTGCGGTAAGTCGACCACCCTCCGCATGGTAGCCGGTTTGGAAACGATAACCGAAGGTGAAATGTTGATCGGTGGGAAAGTGATCAACAACACTCATCCGAAAGATCGCGGGATTGGCTTGGCGTTTGAGAACTATGCTCTCTATCCGCCGCTCAAGGTTCGCGAAAATCTGGCCTTCAATTTAAAAGCCCATGGTGTTAGCCCGAAAGAGATCGACAAGCGAGTAGGCGAAATTGCCCAATACCTGCAGATCGAAGATCTGCTCGACTTAAAACCGGCAGCCCTGAGCAGCGGACAAAAGCAGCGGGTTAACATCGCCAGAGCCCTGATCCGACGACCGGCCGTTCTTTTGCTCGATGAGCCGTTGAGCCACCTCGACGCTGCGCTGCGGGTGCGGATGCGGACAGAAATCAAGCGTCTTCATACCGAACAACGGTTCTCAACAATCATTGTTACCCATGATCAGCTCGAAGCGATGGCCTTGGCGGATCGAATAGCTGTCCTGAATGACGGAAAGCTTCAACAATTTGATACGCCTCTCCAGGTCTTCAACCATCCGGCCAACGAATTCGTGGCGGGAT
The DNA here is from genome assembly GCA_035484035.1 of Chthoniobacterales bacterium. Lineage (GTDB taxonomy): Bacteria > Verrucomicrobiota > Verrucomicrobiia > Chthoniobacterales > JAFAMB01 > JAFAMB01. The sequence continues at coordinate 909 of DATHPI010000195.1, read as the reverse complement.
TTCTAGGCGAACCACCGATGAACATTTTCGGAGTTCAGGTGGATTCCGAACGCCGGCTCCTGGTTCCTGGAACCGAGTTTGCCCTTCCGATTACTGATCATGTGCAGAAATTGCTAGGCAATCGATCCGCGACCAAACTTGGAGTTCGGCCCTGGGGTGTCAAGGTAGGCGCCAAACCGTCGGAAGCGAGTGTTCCAGGAACGGTTTCCGTCGTCGAAAATCTCGGAGACGAAACCCACGTGGGCGTGCGGTATGGCGAGATATTGTTGATGGCCAGCATCCCAGTGACCGAACGATACAAGCCGGGCGTTCGAGTTCACCTCAGCTTCAACGACCAGGATCTTAACCTCTTTGACGTCGATAACGGGCAACGACTCGTTGCTTAGACTATATTTGGAAGGCTAAATTTAGAAGGTTTAAATAATAACCCATGGAGGCTCGGAGCCAGAATTGCCGACGGGAGGCCGTTTCTGGGTCTGACCTCTTCAAAAGACAACCCCTCTGAAAGGAGGAACGATTCATGAGCTCGGCTACTGTAACAGCGCCTGAAAAGGCAACCCACCCCGCGGCGGCACAAGGAAAACTCCCCGAAACAATGCGCGCTGTCGTCGCGTATGCTCCCGGCGACTATCGCCTGGAGACAGTCCCGGTCCCAAGAGCGGGAGCGGACGAAATCATTGTCAAAGTGGAAGCCTGCGGAATCTGCGCAGGGGACATAAAATCCTACGTCGGTGCCGAATCTTTCTGGGGCGGAAACGGGCAGCCACCTTACATCAAAGCTCCGATGATTCCGGGGCACGAATTCCTCGGTCACGTCGTCGAGATGGGCGAAAATGTCGCCAGGAAAGGCTCCGTCAAACTCGGCGATCGACTGATTTCTGAGCAAATCGTTCCCTGTTGGGAATGTCG
>DATHPI010000194.1:0-6451 GCA_035484035.1 Chthoniobacterales bacterium | reverse complement strand
CGAAAAAGCGGCTGCCGATAAGCAAATTCGGGATGTCCAGATCAAGACCGCTTCACGCGACGCACCCGCGTCGAGCCTTTCCGGCGGAAATCAGCAGAAAATCGTGGTCGGAAAATGGCTGAACCATGGGGCACGCCTTTTTATTTTCGACGAACCAACGGTGGGCGTCGACGTCGGTACGAAAGTCGAAATCTACAAACTTTTCGCGAAGCTGCTGAAGGCCGGAGCGGGGATTATTCTGATCTCCTCTTATCTACCGGAGGTTTACGATATCTGTGACACTCTCCATGTGTTTCGGCGGGGGAGGCTAGTCTCGAGCCATGTTGGCGAAAAAGCGGTCCACGAAACGATCCTAACAGAAGCAATCGGCATCTGAGACCGGTTGTCAGCAACTTAAATAAAGCCTTTCGGAGAATAGCTAACCATGAGCGCTGATAGCAAAACGACGACTGCCGAAGCTGCAGAAGCGGTGCGGCTGACTGCGACAAAGAATAGGGCGCGGATCGGGACGCTGCTAAGCCTGACCTTAGTTGCTCTCCTGGGGTTGATGTGGCTGGTGCTGACCTTTACCACGCAGAGTTTCGCGACGCCTAACAATTTCCAGAACCTGCTGCGGCAAGGTGCTATGACGGCCATTCTCGCGATTGGCGAGACGTTTGTCATCATCACGGCCGGTATCGACTTGTCAGTGGGTGCCGTCGTAGGCTTTACCAGTGTGATCATTGCGATGCTGCTGACCAGCGGGTTCCCAATTTGGGCTTCCGTCATTCTGACGCTGCTCCTCGGGCTTGCGATTGGTGCTTTTCATGCTTTCGGGATCAGCAAACTCGGGTTGCCTCCTTTCATCATGACCTTGGCCACGCTCACAGCTTTGCGCGGCATCGGTCTGCTGATGACCAATGGTGCGACGATTTCCATTACCAATGATGACTTCACCGGCTTCTCGCGCGGTGGATTTCTGATCTTTCCAAATCTCTTCTGGATGGTCGTGCTAATCGCCATTCCTGCCTATATCTTTCTGCATCATAGCCGGTTTGGTCGCTACATTTTTGCCATTGGTTCCAACATGGAAGCCGCCCGGCTTTCCGGCGTCAATACCAACCGGATGATTTACATCGCCTACATGCTCTCGGCCTTTTGCGCTGCCTTTGTCGGGATTCTGCTTGCCGCACGGATCGGGATCGGGAACGCGACCTCGGCGGAAGGATGGGAATTGCAGGCTATCGCTTCTTCCGTCATCGGCGGTACTAGCCTTTTTGGTGCGGTCGGGTCCATTCACGGGCCTCTGCTCGGGTCCTTTATCCTGACAACGATCAATAACGGCGCCAACCTCCTGAATGTGAATCCATTTTGGCAGCGAATCATCACGGGCGGCCTGATCATTGTGATCGTCTATTTTGATGGCTTGCGCCGCAAAAAACGCTGAGCATTCTGCAACTCCTGAACTCCTGACTCCTGATGAATGTTCTCGTTGTCGATGTAGGCGGAACAAACGTTAAGATTCTCGCCACCGGGCAGGAAACACCCCGCAAATTTCCCTCCGGTCCAACGATGACTCCGGAAAGAATGGTCCCTGGCGTCCAGCAACTGGCAGCCGAATGGAAATACGAAGCTGTATCGATTGGCTTTCCTGGCCCCGTTCTCAAGGGCCGTCTGGCCGCGGAACCCCATAACCTCGGCGTCGGGTGGATGGGGTTCGACTTCGAAGCTGCATTTAAATGTCCAGTCAGGCTGATCAATGACGCGGCGATGCAGGCCCTGGGGGGCTACGAAAGTGGAAGAATGCTTTTCCTGGGTCTGGGTACAGGCCTCGGCTCGGCCCTGATTGTCGAAGGAATTGTGCAGCCATTGGAACTTGCCCATCTTCCTTACAAGAAAGGAACGTTCGAGGATTATGTTGGGCTCCGGGGACTGGAGCGGGAGGGCAAAAAAAAATGGCGAAGCTACGTCGAGGATATCGTCGCTCGCTTGATAGCTGCCCTCGAACCCGATGACGTGGTGCTCGGTGGAGGCAATGTTAAAAAATTGAAAGGGTTGCCTCCCGGCTGTCGGGCGGGCAGCAACGCCAGCGCCTTTCGTGGTGGATTCCGCCTCTGGGAACCCCCGCGGACCGGGAAGCAAACGTAAAAGGGGAAACGTATCGGCGTGTCGGCGTTGGGGCGTGCCGGCGACTGGGCGAAGGCCCTGGTAGGGCGAGGCTCTGGTAGGGCGAGGCTCCGTCCGAGCCGGGGCATCCCGGGAATTTTCGCCTATTACATGACCCAAACAAATCGATGATCCGGGCTGGTCATCGCGTACCCCGCCTGTGAAGACGGGCGATACGAGCAGAAGTGCGAAACGGATCGACGGATCAACGGAGGAACTATGGACGCTAACCTCACAGGCGAAGACGACGATGTGAGCGTCGCCGATACGCCGACACGCCGAGACGGTTCTCCGGCCATCCACGGGCTTCACCACGTCACCGCCATCGCCGGCGATCCGCAGCGCAATCTCGACTTCTACGTCGGACTGCTCGGTTTACGGCTCGTCAAGCGTACCATTAATTTCGATGATCCGGGTACCTATCATTTTTACTTCGGGGACGCCGTCGGTACGCCGGGGACAATTCTAACCTTCTTCTCCTGGCCTGCGGCGCGCCGAGGAAGCCGCGGCGTCGGTGAGGTCGAAGCCACGGCTTTTGCAATCCCGTTGGAGTCGATCAATTACTGGCTGGAACGTTTGCGAGAACATCATGTTGCTGCGGAGCGTCTGCCGGAGCGCTTTGGCGCGCAAGTGATCCGTCTGCTGGATGCCGATGGGATGTTGCTCGAATTAGTTGCAGCGGAGAGCGGTAATGAAGTCCGGCCTTGGACCGAAGGGTCCGTGGCGGGGGAACACTCGATTCGAGGATTTCATAGCGTGTCGGCTGCGGTGGAGAATCACCAGGAGACGGCGACATTTCTCACCGAAACTTTCGGCTATCGATTTGTCCAGGAAACGGGGAATCGCTTCCGTTTCGCCGCCCCTGGGAAAGGGGTTGGCAAAATAATTGACCTGATCGGAAGATCGGAGAGCCCGCCGGGTCGGCTCGGAACCGGCTCAGTCCATCATATCGCCTTTCGAGTACTGGATGAGGCGCAACAGAACGCGTGGCGGGTAAAGATCCTCGAACTCGGCTATGACGTCAGTCCGATTATGGACCGCGTCTATTTTCGTTCGATTTACTTCCGAGCGCCAGGCGGCGTACTTTTCGAAATTGCCACGGATCCGCCAGGGTTTGCCACGGACGAAAATGTGCGCGAGCTAGGCACCAGCCTGTGCCTTCCCCCCTGGATGGAAGGATCACGTCCGAAAATCGAGCAAATTCTTCCGGCGCTCAGTGAGGTAGGGTGAGGCTCCGTCCGAACCGGGACTTCCCTTGTCATCCTGCCCCGCGACTTCACCCCCTTAGAAAGTCGTCAGTGCCAGTGTCAGGGGGAAAGACGAGTACGAGTACGATAACGAGCACGACAACATTTTCGGCCCGACGGGCCCCCTGACACTAACACTGACACTGACACTGTAAGCGACACTTCCTCTAGCAAGTGGCACCGACAACTGGTAGCGTCGATTCACCAAAGGAAAGGTAGACGAATATGACGGCAGAAATCCAATCACTTACCGGGCGACCTGGGTGGAAGGCCCTCGAAGCTCACCATCAGCAGGTCCGCGATCTTCATCTTCGACAGCTCTTTGCGGAAGACCCTAAACGCGGCGAGCGCTTGACCATTGAGGCAGTAGGTCTCTATCTCGACTACTCCAAGAATCGTGTTACCGACGAAACCCTCAAGCTTCTCTTTCAACTGGCGAAGGAATGCGGTCTGCGAGAGCGGATCGATGCCATGTTCAGAGGCGAGAAGATCAATATCACGGAAAACCGGGCGGTCTTGCACGTGGCATTGCGCGCACCAAAGGGGACCTCAATTCTGGTCGATGGTGAGAACGTAGTCCCGGAGGTCCATGCGGTCCTCGACAAGATGGCCGGCTTCTGCGATCGGGTCCGGAGCGGCGAGTGGAAGGGCCACACCGGCAAGCGGATTCGTAACGTGGTCAATGTTGGCATCGGGGGTTCCGACCTCGGACCGGTAATGGCCTACGAAGCGCTCAAACATTACAGCGACCGCGCGATGACCTTCCGATTCGTGTCCAACATCGATGGTACCGATTTTGCCGAAGCCGTCCAGGATCTCGATCCGTCCGAAACCCTTTTTATTATCGCCTCCAAGACCTTCACCACTTTGGAGACCATGACCAACGCCCACAGCGCGCGGGATTGGTCGCTCAAAGGCCTCGGTGGCGATGTGCACGCCGTGGCTAAGCATTTCGTCGCGGTCTCCACCAATGCTTCGAAGGTTTCTGAGTTCGGGATTGACACGGCAAACATGTTTGGCTTCTGGGATTGGGTCGGCGGCCGCTATTCGATGGACTCCGCAATCGGCCTTTCCACGATGCTCGCCGTTGGGCCAGATAACTTCCGAGCCCTTCTCGAGGGTTTTCACGAAATGGACGAGCATTTCCGCACCACACCGTTTGAGCGCAATTTGCCGGTCCTCCTGGGTCTGCTCGCCGTCTGGTACACCGATTTCTTCGGTGCCGAAACTGTCGCTGTCTTGCCCTACGAGCAGTACCTCAAGCGATTTCCGGCCTATCTGCAGCAGTTGACGATGGAAAGTAATGGTAAACACGTCACGCTGGACGGCATCAAGGTCGATTATCCAACCGGGCAGATCTATTGGGGCGAACCGGGAACCAACGGGCAGCATTCCTTCTACCAGCTGATTCACCAGGGAACACGGCTGATCCCGTGTGATTTCATCGCCTTCGTGAAAACCCTCAATACGCTCGGTCGGCACCACGATATGCTCCTGGCCAACGTTTTTGCGCAGGCCGAAGCCCTGGCTTTCGGCAAGACGCCCGAAGAGGTCAAGGCCGAAGGAACAGCCGATTGGCTGGTGCCTCACCGCGTTTTCGAGGGCAATCGCCCCTCGAACACCATCCTTGCTGATCGGCTCACGCCGCATGTTCTCGGCAAGTTGGTGGCGCTTTATGAGCACAGTGTCTTCACTCAGGGCACCATCTGGAACATCGGGTCGTTCGATCAGTGGGGGGTGGAATTGGGCAAGGTTCTGGCCCAGCGTATCGTACCGGAACTGGAATCCCCCACTGAACCAAAGCTTGGGCATGATAGTTCCACCAACTGTCTGATCCGCCGTTACCGCCAACTAAAGAACAATGCGTGAGATCGCCCAACGTCATCGAACGTTGGTGAACGATTTTGAAAAAGCGAAAGGAATAAAATAATGCAGCTCGGAATGATCGGTCTTGGAAGAATGGGCTCCAATATGGTGCGGCGCCTTTTAAAAGGGGGCCATCAGGGTGTCGTCTTCGACGTATCGCCCAAAGCGGTCGAGGGGTTAGTGAATGAGAAGGCGACGGGTGCTTTCTCGCTGGCCGAACTGGTCCAAAAACTCGAAAAGCCAAGGGCCCTCTGGCTGATGGTCCCGGCGGCCATCGTGGACAAAACCATTGCTGAACTGGTGCCGTTGTTAGAGCCTGAAGACATTCTCATTGATGGCGGGAATTCCTATTACGTCGATGACATCCGGCGAGCGAAAGCACTCAGGGCGAAAAACATTCATTACGTTGACGTCGGAACGAGTGGCGGGGTCTGGGGTTTGGAACGCGGTTATTGCATGATGATTGGGGGCGAACCCGCGGTAGTCGAACATCTCGATCCGATCTTCGCTACTTTGGCGCCCGGTCTCGGTGACATTCCGCGCACTCCAGGACACGAAAAGATCGGCACTACCTCTGAGTTGGGCTATCTCCATTGCGGTTCCAATGGTGCCGGCCACTTCGTCAAAATGGTCCATAACGGCATTGAGTATGGAATCATGGCCGCTTATGCCGAGGGATTTGGCGTCTTGCGCGCCGCTAACATTGGCAAACTGGATCATGAGATTGACGCTGAGACCACGCCGTTACACGATGCCGAATTCTACCAGTTCGATCTCGACCTGGGCAACATTGCCGAGGTCTGGCGCCGCGGCAGCGTGATCGCTTCCTGGTTGCTGGATCTGACTGCGATTTCGCTGGTCGACGACCCAGCTCTCGAGGGATTTGCCGGTAAAGTCTCGGACTCCGGCGAAGGGCGATGGACCATCAAAGCCGCCATAGATGAAGGCGTTCCAGTGCCGGTGCTCACCACGGCCCTCTATCAACGGTTTAGTTCGCGCGGCCAGGCGGATTTTCAGGATAAACTTCTCTCGGCCATGCGGTTTCAATTCGGCGGGCACTTGGAAAAGAAGAAATAAGGAAAAACCATGGCTTCACCGCAGTCGGACGCGCTGATATTTTTCGGCGCGACTGGTGATCTGGCTTATAAGAAGATTTTCCCGGCTCTGCAGGCGATGATCAAACGCGGGCACTT
>DATHPI010000193.1:0-4508 GCA_035484035.1 Chthoniobacterales bacterium | reverse complement strand
CGCGGCCTTGCCGGCATTATGCCGGAAGCGGACAGCCTTGATGTGTTCTTGATTCTCGCCGGCCAATTTTTCAATTACTGCCCAGCTGGAATCGGTGCTCCCGTCATCGATAAAAATAACTTCCCACTGCTTGGTTACCTTAATCGCCTCAAGGGCAATTCCACCAAAGAGGGCGGCGATCGTCGCCTCTTCGTCCTTCAAGGGCACTACAAATGTCAGAGCCGGTTTTTCGTCACCGGTAGCCAACCCAAGTATATAAGACATAACCTCTTTTTCCTTCTGTTTGCTTGCCTGGCCCCTTGAAAACAAAAGACCAAAATTTCGCAACGAGTGACGGGCGTTTTTTTGCTTCTCGTTTCTTTGTGGCAAACGTTTAAGAGACCTTCCTGCTAGCGGACAAGCAAACTATCCTGACGGTTACCATCAAATTAATTTTATGATATTTACTCCTAATTAGTACCTACAATATTATATATGACTAGTCGCCGATCGCACCGCGCTGGAGGAGGCCCTCTTTGAAGCTCTAATTCCTTGAGAGCGAACGTCCTAGCCAACTCTGCCTGCCGGAGTTGCCTCTTTATGGCGGACAGATATTGCCGTGAGTACGCGGCGGTGATCCAGGTACTTATTTTGGGTACGGGCCATATTTTCAACTATTTCCGTAAATCTTAGACCGATTTACTGCCCCTCGGTCATCTTGTCAACGTTTTAAAATGTCCCAGTCCTGAAGTGCCTAGCTCTCTGCGAGCCGTTTAAAAAAGAGAGCTAAAGACACCGAGTGAAAACGCCGGTTATCTACCTGCAATCTCGCGACTCACTCCTCAATATTGATACGATCCAGTGTTGGAAAAAACACCAGCTTTGCTTTGGTGGTATAAGCGACGACAATATGTCGGCCGATGTCATTGAAGCGCTGACCCTGGATTACGTTTGGTAGGGTGAGGCTCCGTCCGAACCGGGGCTTCCCGCGTCATCCCGCCTTAATGATGTGAACCCCTATGAATTGCCCGGTTCGATTCGAGACCATTCTAAGTCATCTTCCATTGCAAAATTGTCAAGTCTTGTTGACTGACCCTTTTGGGGTCCCAAGCCATCGATAGGTTCAGCTTCCAAAGGGCCTGGAGATGTCGGACGGTAAAGCACTGAAGGACTTGAATGACCTACTGAAGAATCGGTGGCGCGCTGCCAAGGCCAGGGCGCTAGTTTGTTAGTTAGGGTACGTTTGAGTGTCGCCTTCGATGCGATTGAACGGAACAAAACGCGCGGCAAGTGCCGATTGCGCCATTACGCGCAAGTTTAAAAGGTTTTCGCGACTTTAAAATTTAGTCTCCCTTGTATTGGCGCACTGTCCACGCATTTAGCGCTCTACCCATTCAATCATCATGGCTTGAAGCGGTCCATACAGAAATATGCTTCCTCACCGTCCAGTGGGCCACCGAAAAACTCGCAACGAATCGTCTGCTCCTTCTCGTATACCTCTCGAATCACGAACAGGTTCCATGGCGGTTCAGCGCCATCTAATGCAATCGTTTGGCCTGTGTGGAAGTTCATTGTCTTTATGATCTTTTGTTTGTTCTGTAAATCTTTGCTCGCCGCTTTCCATATCCAATCCAAAACCTTAGCTTGTAGTGATTGTTAAAAACCATGTACCGCGCCTGTTGTCTCTCTTGTTAGCATCAAAAATGGTCTTTCTGTTTTGTTCTTTCGTGCAATCAAGTTCTCCTTCTTGACTAGAATGTTTGCGTTCCCAGGTTACACGAGACGCATCTCGCAGGTGTTGCTGAATTTCAATTTCAGAGGGAGGGCTACCGAATTTAAGCCATTGTATTTCGCCGATCGTTCCATCTGGATCGAAGGTTAGCCAGATTGCCGCCCGCTCCAAGAGTGAAGTCCATCGGAAACATAGGAAAGATAGTGTAATTTTAAATAGCGAACATTCATATCAGGGTCGAAATCCATGCCAAATTTCTGGCGGCAATGATTTAGGGTCCAACCAATTTGCGCACTCGCTGTGAAACTCCCGGCGAATGCCAAAAGGAGGAAGGATGAATTTCAGTTCTTTTGTCTGCAGCATAGAGGCCTGTAGCTGTACGACCAATCTGAAGACCAGCTTCGCAGTTTGGAGCCTAATGCTCAAAAAACCATAAGCACAAAACAGATCGACATTTAAAGCTGGCGCTTTTTCGCTTATTCTTGCCAGAGATTGGAGTTTAACGCTCTGGTTGCGCCGGTCTGCTTATCGGAAGCCAACGGCAGAATAGCAGAAGAGACTCTGCCCCGGTTCTGGCAAGCGAATGAGAATCTTTGCCCATAAGGATGAGGCTGGGCAAACAGCAGCTGAGAGATGGATGGCGCAGCTAATGTATACAGAGGGTCTCACGCAGACTCATCGCACGGCCAAGTTGAGTGTACTGGCGACAGAGGTCTTTACGTTGCGCTTGACGCTCTGGGCTGAGATCGCCTGCCATGAAGTAATGAATCTCATCCGAAATTCCCCCCTTGTTAGTGGTTTGGATTCTTCACCGTATTTGAGATGCAGGTGGAGAGATCCCATCCGATATGCGCTTGCGCCGACTGTTGATATCGTGACCAGAGCCGTCGCAAAAGGTAGAATGCGTCTCATATTAATTGACGGTTACGTTGCTCGCGAGGTTTTGTTGAGCGGGAGCAATCCGCGAAAAGCCCACCGGTTCGTGCACGATCAAAGATCGAGAACGATGACGGACCAGCACGATGACGCGGCGCATGTAGGGCGAAGCTCCGGGTAGGGTGAGGCTCCGTCCGAACCGGGGCTTTCCGCGTTGCCTCACCCATGACGTCACCCCCTATGGGATTGGTCAACCAATCGACCCCGGGCAATTCAATGGGGAGTCACGCCACAAGCCATGAAAACGCGAAAAGCCCCGGTTTGGACGGAGCCTCACCCTAGCTTCCGTCAATCGTTCTCGTCCTTATAGTCGGAAGTTTTCGCCGTCGGCTAAACGATCCAAGCTGGAAAATTTGAAGCTACTAGATCAGCCGATGCTTAAATTTTGCGCGGCTGGCTTCGCCGCCAGAGGTGCGGACGGCTCCAGTGGGGTCTACGAATAAGTAGGAGCCGTCATTCCAATACAGCCGTCGCAGATCGCCTTTTTTCCATTCACGCACGACTGGTCGGCCCCAGACCGTTTCTTTGGCCAGCAGCTCCTTCACCTGGGCAAATTTTTTCTCAGCCTTGGAGGGTGACATATACCGGCGATCCCGATCAAGAGGACCTGGACGCTCATCTGGATCTCGCCCTGAGATGATCTGAACCTCCATCTTTTTCCATTTCTTGGTCAGTTTCCTTCCTCTAAGATAATTTGGAATCACGTGCCGGACAAACACAACGAGTTAGCGCTTATGGAGCGGAGCCTCACCCTACCGCACCGCGCCGAGAAATTCTTCCACTGTAAGAACTTCGTGTCCAAAAGTGGGATACGAAATCCTGATCGCAGCCTGATTGCGCCTCGTCGGTAAACTCGACGACCCCGTCGCTAATAAAAGTAAGGTGATAGCCAAGCTCCGTCGCCTGGCGTCCGGTGCTTTCGACGCAGGTATGGGAGGTCAGGCCGGCAAAAACGAGCTTTTGAATTCCCCGTTTGCGAAGCTGTTCATCGAGGTCCGTTCCTTGAAAGGCATTGAACGTCCGATGGCGACTGGCCACGATGTCGCCTCTTTTTGGATAAAACGGCTGGTAGAAATCCGAACCGAATTCGCCTTCCCAGAAGAGGTGATTTTCCGTCGCCACTTTCATGCGGACTGGAACCTCAAACACATCATCGAAAGAATGCTCGTGGAGTCCGTGGGGAGCGTACACAATCTGAACGCCGGCCGCTCGGGCGCCTGAAATGAGTCGGGTCACTTTTTCCAGGAAACCGTGCTTTTCGATTTGATCCTTAATTCTCGGGTTAATCTTTCCTTCCGGAGATAAGAAGTCATTGAGGATATCCACGAGAACAAGAGCCGATATCCGTGGGATAAGTAGTGATGGTCATTAGGACAGTTATCATTGTCGGTAGCCAGGAGCCAGGAGCCAGGAGCCAGGGGAACGTATCGGCGTGTCGGCGTGAACGCTGAATGCCGGTGCAGGTTCAGGACATAGGTGACACAATAGGTTCAAGACATAGGTAAAACTTCAAGGGGCAAAGCCGGAGTAAAGAAGCCGGTAAATGCCGTGGAAAGAAAGTGAATCTATGGACCAAAGAAGAGAGTTTGCGCTGAAGGCAATTGGAACGCTGAATTTTCGAGAGTTGTGTCGGGAGTACGGGATCAGCACCAAGACCGGTTACAAATGGCGAGAAAGGTTTTTACGCCAAGGGTTGGAGGGGATGAAGGAAGATTCGCGGCGGCCGCGAAGCAGTCCCAAGCAATTGAGCGAAGGGCAAGTGTGCGAAATGGTGAAACTGAAGCTTGTGCACCGCCATTGGGGACCGCGGAAGATCCGGACGTTGTACCATCGGCAACACGGGCAGGCGCCCAGCGAGAGT
>DATHPI010000192.1:0-4564 GCA_035484035.1 Chthoniobacterales bacterium | reverse complement strand
AATGAATTTGTAGCGTTCGTGATACGGCGTGCGGTGAATCCAGGCCTGCAAGTGGCGCTGGATGTGCACCGCGGTTGTCGGTGGATCGATCCAGCGGGCGGCGACAAGGGTCAGCGCGGCAAGCGACCAAACAAGCACCACACCGATGGCAAGGCATAGAACAAAGGATCGGATAAAGTCCCTGCGAAGCGGGGCCTTGGGGCGTGTGTCTGGCTTTTCGGTCACATTTCAGAATAATAGCCTGGGCCGGGTTGCTGCATCTCTGACCTGCGCCGATACGCTAGTGCCGCTATGACCAGAACCGAGAAGATAAAGATGTTGCTGAACGGAAAGGTGGATTCGTAAAGCCGGTCATGATCGATCTTTAGATCGCTGCTCAGATCGAATGCGCGCCGCACCATCGCGACGTTGGTTGTGTAGGGCAAACGGATCATCAACACAAGGAAGAGAAGCGGAAACTAACAGCGCACGATGTTTGGTGATTGGATCCCCTTGGTGGCATTCCGGGTATCCACCACCAGTTGCGCCTCGCGCACGAGGCGCGTGTAGTCGTAGGCCGAGTGGTCGGTCACTATGAGGACGCAATCGTACTGGCCCAAATTGTCCAAGCTAACGGATTTCATTTGTAGGTCATACTTTCGGCCCCGGCCGACGAATGGCAAAAAGGGATCGTTATAACTAACTTCGGCACCCTGCTTTTGCAACAACTCGATGATAGTAAGAGACGGCGACTCGCGCAGATCGTCGATGTCCTTCTTGTAGGCTAACCCCAAGATCAGGACCTTCGACCCGTTTAAGGCTTTCCGTCGGTCGTTCAAGGCCTGAGCGGCGGCGCTCACGACGTGATAAGGCATCGCTAAGTTAATCTCGCCGGCCAGTTCGATGAAACGAGTGTGGAAATCGAACTCCTTCGCCTTCCAAGAAAGATAAAAGGGATCCACTGGGATGCAGTGCCCGCCCAGCCCCGGTCCCGGATAGAATGCCTGGAAGCCAAAGGGCTTCGTGGAAGCCGCGGCAATTACCTCCCAGATATCTACACCCATGCGCAGGCATAGCATCTTAAGTTCGTTTACCAGCGCGATGTTCACGCATCGATAGATATTTTCCAGTAGCTTGGTCATCTCCGCCGCCGCGGGAGTGGAGACCGGAACCACACGACTGAAGATCGAGCCGTAAAGAGCCGCAGCCGCCTCTGCTGCCTGCTGATCCAGTCCGCCGATTACCTTGGGAATATCGCGGCGTGCCACCGTCTGATTTCCCGGATCCTCACGTTCGGGGGAAAAAGTAACGAAGAAGTCGCCCGGTCGGCTGTTCCGGCTCGCCTTCAATCCGCTCAGGTTGCCCTTCTCTAGAATTGGCACCAACACTTCTTCGGTCGTCCCCGGATAGGTGGTGCTCTCGAGTATGACTACGTGTCCGTGGCGTAGGTGGGGGGCAATCGATTCCGCCGTTCCTGTGATGTAGCTCATGTCCGGTTCATGATATTCATTGAGCGGCGTAGGCACGCAGATAATAATCGCGTCCATCTCGCGCAACCACTTAAAGTCAGCCGTGGCCGAGAAGCCATGCGTTCGTGCCGCCTGAATCTCCGTAGGCAGTATGCGGTGAATATACGATTCGCCTTTCTCGAGTGCGGTCACCTTGCGGGCGTCGATATCGAAACCGGTTACGGCAAATCTCTGATCACTAAACAATAGGGCCAGGGGCAACCCTACATATCCCAGCCCGATGATTCCTACTCGGGCCGTTCGGTCCTGAACTTTGTTGTTAAATTGTTCCGAGAAAGTTGGAGAAACCCCATTCAATTGGATTGGCATATGAATTCTGATATTAGGAACCGACAACATTAGATCCTGCAGTTGTTCAAGCTTCTTCCGGGTGAGGACAGGAAAGCTTTTCTTGATCACGCAACCGCGAGAAAACCTCGCGAACGATCTCGGACCAAAGCGCTCGCCTCTGCTCCTCAATTCTTGGCATCCTTGTCGGACATGATAGGGGAGTATCCAGCTGCCAGTCAATGTTCACTTCCGGACTGTCCACGACCGGTATACGCAGAAGATCATTCCGAGGGCCGTCCCGAAGGGCCAGTTTTGCATACTGCAGTCGCGAGCATGAATCGCATCGTCTCTGCGGATCGCACACCCTGTGCGATCAAAGGTGATAAAGCATTGTCAACCAGGAATTTCAAGAACCACCGGCGACACGTCCCGTCTGTCCCCGTTTTTGGTTAAGGCGGGTGAAAAAAGTTGGACGTTCAGCATAAACCAGATAAGGGTCAGCAACATCTATCTAACATCTGGCCAACATCTATCAAGGAGAACCCGGATGAACAATTTTGACTCTATGTTACAACGTAACAAACAATTTGCAGAACAGCAGTCTGCTGCGGGCGCACTCATGCCCTTACTTCCGAGGGCGCTGCCAAATGTGAAGGCCATCATCATCGGTTGCGCTGATATGCGTGTGGATCCTGCCGACGTACTTGGAATTAAAACGGGCGAGGCCGTCGTGATGCGTAACATCGGCGGTCGAATTACGCCGGGGTTGTTAGAGCAGTTGGGACTACTCGGACGGATCGGTGAAGTTGCCGGAGAGACCCCTGGAGGCGGTGGTGAGTTTTACATCATCGTACTTCAGCACGCCGATTGCGGCATCACTCGCCTGGCGGGCGACCCAGCGAAGTTGGCGCACTACTTTCAAATACCGGAAGGGGAACTCAAGGCAAAAGCGGTCACCGATCCCCGTGCTGCGGTTATTGTCGACGTCGCTTTGCTGCGGGCCGTTCCCGCGTTGCCGGGCGAGTGGCTTATATCAGGTCTCGTCCATGATGTGGCGACCGGAGTAGTTGAGATCGTCGTGCCGCCAGCACCGATCCGTACTGCGTCAATTTCAACAGATGATCCAGGTCGGAGCAGTGACGTGTCTCGCGCGGCATGACGCGTGTCGCACCTCTCGATTGCTAAGAGTGCGGGCAAGGGAGAAAACCGGGGACAGACGGAACGTTTCCCAATTTCCCATCAGGAAAAACGGAAGACGTCCCGTCTGTCCCCGGTTTTTCCAGGTCTTCCCTAAAGCGTGGAAGAAGAAAAATTTCTCGGACGATTTGTCGAATTCCGATCGGCCCGTTCGATTATATCGTGAAGGCAGGGCATCCGGCCCGCCCAAAACGTTATAGGAAGAAGACCGTTACGGGCGCACAAGCGCTGGTACATAAGAGAGGACAAGAAGAGGACAGCCCAATGAGAAATGTAATCTTCGCAATCAACATTACCCTGGATGGCTGTGTCGACCATACCAAATTCAATCCCGCTGAAGATCTACTTGAACATTACACAAGCCTCTTGCGAGATGATGCGGGCGTGCTCGTCTATGGGCGTAAAACCTATCAATTGATGGTCCCTTATTGGCCTGATATCGCAAAAAGCCAGTCCGAGACAAAAGAGGATATCGAATTTGCTCAAACCTTTGTCTGCAAGAAGAAGATTGTTTTTTCACGATCGTTAGACAGCGCTGAAGACAAAAATACGAGAATTGTTCGTACCAACCTTCGCGACGAAATACTTAAATTGAAACAAGAACCAGGCAAAAATATTTTGGTCGGCGGTGTAGATGTTCCTTCACAACTGATGGAGCTTGGCCTGATTGATGAGTATCGTTTTGTCGTTATGCCAATCATTGCTGGAGAAGGGAGACGGTTGATGGAAGGCGTCAGCCTGCCGGAGAAATTGCGGCTAAAACTTGTTGAGTCAAAGACTTTTAAATCAGGATGTGTTGCGCTTCGTTACCTGAAACAGTGACAGAAGAATCTGCGGAAGGGGGTTTTAGATGAAAATCGCCGGGTGCCCCATCCTAACGTCGCGGAAATGGTCCGACCCCAACCTCACTCTGGTCTTGCGACGTTAGGGTGGGGGTTTTGACTTTTGACCGTTGGACGTAGCGCGCCCCATTTCGCTCGATCTTGACAAGGAGCGAGTAGCCGGCTCAATCCCGGTATTGGCTTGACGGGGGATGTTCAGCTCTCCCCTACTCTGTCATCCCGACTCAGGTGTGTCATCCCGACCGTAACAGATCATCGCAAAGCGATGATCTGTGGAGTGGAGGGACCTTGTGTTGTGACATCACCCGGCTGTGAGGAACGGTGAGGAATCGAGTCGGAATACACGACGCGAAACCACGAAAGAGCCCGGTGCCCCAGGTTCGCGCCCGCTCGTTGCATATTCAGGCTCGTCACACCCTTTCTTCGGGCGCTAACCTCGGGCTTCGCCATTATTCCGAAGGAGATAGCCGTGGGGTCGCCTAGCGCCACCAGGGCCCAACGCGGTTCGCGCACTTTACGTTTCCCATTTCGGGAAATGTCTTCAGTGCCCATCCACTTTCTCCTTGATCTCATTCCCTTGCCGCTGATATTATAGAGCAACACAGGTTATCTGCAAGATAATCACGTTCTTTGACAACCTGACCAGGGCGCGGCCCGTGGCCATTGCCAATGGCTGAGTCCTTCCAACAAGACGAAGGCGAAACCTTCGTCCGGCGCTTTGCTGTTGTCCCGAGAGTGTGGGCGCAT
>DATHPI010000191.1:0-3288 GCA_035484035.1 Chthoniobacterales bacterium | reverse complement strand
AGTTCGCGATGATTCGCTCGGTCTGGTGGGGTTTGAGGTCGAGCTCTCCAACAAGAGTCAGTCGGATTACTATCTTGACCCCGAAGGATTTGCCGTCCGCGTTGGCGATGCCAGGTACGACCAATCTATTTCGGATTCCGGGGGCATTGTGCCAGCAGGGACTTCTGTTTCGGCGTTCTTTGTGGTGACCGAAGCCGCAAATGGCGGTCGAAACGATTTGGCGGTCGACCAGAATTTCGAGGTGCAGATCCGCGCCACCGATCCTCCCGGGAGTTCTGGGGTCACGGAGAATTTCGTTGAGCCGCCACGGGATCGTTTGCCGGTGTCCTCTGATTCCGGCAAGGAGAGCGGGGTCAAGGCCCGTCACAGCCAAAAGCAAGACGCCGCTAAGGAAACGCCGAAGAAGCTCAAGCAAGGGGCAACGCAAGCGAGCGCCAAGGAGCATGGGGCTAAAACAGGCGACCCGGCCGTGAAGAAACGCGGGTTCGATCTGTTCCGGCGCAATAGTGTCACCGCTGAATAGAGGATGCAGAAGAGAAAAGATCTCGGGTTTAGCGGCACCGTCGAAAGACTGAAGCTAGAAGACATCATTCAGATGGCTTGCGTAGGCGGCAGCACGTCGACGATCACGGCGTCTCGAGGCAATCAGAAGGGATATCTCTACATCCACCGCGGGCATCCGTGGCATGCCAGTGCCTCCGGGGTGACCG
The DNA here is from genome assembly GCA_035484035.1 of Chthoniobacterales bacterium. Classification (GTDB taxonomy): domain Bacteria; phylum Verrucomicrobiota; class Verrucomicrobiia; order Chthoniobacterales; family JAFAMB01; genus JAFAMB01. The sequence goes on along the minus strand of DATHPI010000191.1, from coordinate 2,578 downwards.
GACAAGAGGCTCTCAATGAACTACTCTCGTGGAGTGGGGGGACGTTTGATTTGCGTTGGGGCATTCCGCGGAATCTGAGGCAAAACCTGTCTGGAAGCCATGATGCGTTGCTGCTGGAAGCGATGCGTGTTCTGGACGAACGATCCAATCGCCAAGAAGACGCTGAGAACGACGAAAGGGGGAACGTGGAGCTTTCCCGGGGCAGCGCGGCGGCTGTCCTGGAGTTGATCTACGCTCGGCGAAGGCAGGAGCGTTGGCTGACCAGGACAAGAAGGTTTCTCATTTCTTTGGCGACGGTCGTTGTCACGATAATGATTGGGTATTTCGTCATGCGAGGGGATTTGGGGCATCGGTTGATGAACAAGTTCTTGGTATCGATCAACGGATTTAACCCCAAGCCCGCGCCTAAATCGTATGGCGCCCCAGTCAGGGTGGATCCCGGGGAGTTTTTTTACCAGGATGGCGAGAGGCGATTTTTGCCAGGCTTCGATATCGATCCGGTCGAGGTGACAATTGCGCAATACGCCGAGTTCTTGAGGGCGGTGGGTTTAAGCACCGAGTACGATCACCCCAGTCAACCGGTGAACAAGGGCCATTCCAACCCGAAATGGACGGAACTCTACGAGGCGGCGGTTGCCGGACTGGACTTTGATGGGACTCGGCTGACCGTGAACGATCCAGCCGTCTATCTTGATTGGTTCGATGCATGGGCATACGCGCGGTGGAAACGGAGGCGTCTGCCCAGCGAAGAGGAATGGGAAAAGGCCGCTCGAGGAACGGACGGGCGGAGATTTCCGTGGGGATCGGACGAACAAAAGGGTGCTGCCAATATTTATGAGGGAGACGCTGCCAAAAAATGGTCTGAACCGACCGCCTATCTCTTGGATCGAAGCGTGTACGGCGTTTACGATATGGCCGGCAATGTGTCAGAGTGGACAGAAACAATCGATACCAAAAGTGGCATGCCGGTTGTCCGAGGTGGAAATTTCGGCAACTCGAGCGCCGAGATCACCCGGCGGGTTGTCAATCAACCCTGCACGACACAGAGCGACCGAATTGGTTTCCGGACCGTGGGGAGCGCGCAACAATGAACCATGCTGATTACCTCCTATCCAATGCGACATTTGTCCGGAAGGTCCGGACCGGAGGAGAAGGATCTCGCGTGAGAAGAAGACCGCCTTGTCCCCAGGACAAGCCTCCCGGTGCCGGCTCCCTTTTTTAGTCCAACAGTAAAAGCAGGAACTCTTCAAGATGAAGATCAAGCAGGCCAAGCGGAAGTACAGAATAGCGGCTTTTACTCTCTTTGAGACGCTGGCCGTTTTGGCTATTTGTGCTTTCGTTGTAGCGGGCGTTTGCCTTGGCGTGACGCAAGCCATGACCGATAGCAAGGGCCGGGAATGCGCCGCCAACCTTGCGACTCTCGAGGGCGCAAAGGACGAGTTTTCCCGGGATAACCCGGGGGTGGCGTTGACGAGTCTGGACCAGCTGAAGCCTTATCTAAAATATGGAGTCCCGACATGCCCGGCGGGCGGTACCTACGAGAATATCCTGAATGCCGGAGAACAGTGTACGTGCAGCCTGGGTACCGCCAATAAACCGGGGTTCCACAGCCTTGCCCAACCCTGATCTGCGGTGACGGAGGACTGGCAGAGAATCGTTGAGTTCGTTCGTTTAAATGTTGCGAGCGATATTTACCTGAACCGGTGCCTCGTCAAGAGCCGTGTCGATGGCAAAGTCGTCCGGTTGAGTTCTGCGGGCGATTTCACAGAAGAGGCTTTCGACGGCCTGATTCGTGCCCTCGTTGCCACCAGAGCGGATTTGCAGCCCGCGCTCGAAACCGCCATGCCGTCCTTGGATTTTTCGACCCAGATGCACGGGATGCGCTTTCGCGTCAACATCGTCCGAGCACAGGGCCAACTCTCTGCGTCGCTGCGTCCGCTGCCGGAGAATCCTCCCTCCCCGGAGAGTATTGGCCTTCCAGAGAAGGTGACCAGAGCACTAACCACTGTTCCAGGAGGCCTGGTTCTTATCGCCGGTGTGACGGGGAGTGGAAAGACGACCACTTTAGCGGCTGTGATTGAGACAATCAACCAGCTGCGCCCAGTGAAGATCGTTACGATTGAGGATCCTATTGAGTTCCTCTTCGAGGAGAAATTGGCAGATATTGCACAACGCGAGGTCGGGGTGGATTGCCCCTCCTTTCATGTCGGTGCGCGGGACGCCTGGCGACAGAATCCCGACGTCATTTCCATTGCAGAAATTCGAGACCAGGAGACGGCCATTGTTGCCCTTCAGGCCGCGGAAACCGGGCATCTGGTGTTTGGTACGTTACACGCCAACAACGTGAGAGAGACTCCTGAGCGGCTCTTAAAGTTGTTGCCGGCGGATATGCGGGAACGGGCGCGAGATGTTTTCGCATCCGTCCTGGTCGGCCTTTTTAGCCAGGTCCTGCTCCCGAAACGGGAGAGTGGCCGGATCGCCTTGCGGGAAATTCTTTTGTGCGACGATGCAATTACGGCGGTGCTCAAAAAAGGGAGCGACCACGAACTGGAGCACTATATGCGTTCGGGTCGATCCA
>DATHPI010000190.1:0-4273 GCA_035484035.1 Chthoniobacterales bacterium | reverse complement strand
AGAAAGAAATGATGCTCGACGAACAGCAGCTACAGAAACTACTTCGACTCAAACGATTCGAGCAGCCACCCCCAGGATATTTTGACCGCACCTTAAACGAATTCCATCGACGCCAGCGCGAAGAGCTGTTGCGCCGTTCCGTAATTCAGATTTGGTTTGAACGTTTCATTTCAGGTCTTTGGAGCTTTCGTGTGCCGACCTATGCGTATGGGGCGGCATTTGGTGCTTTTTTGGTGGCTGCCACGATTGTCGGGTCAGGCGTATGGGCTCCTTACAATGAGACCATTGGGACAAGTTCCGACTTGGCAAGAGTAGCGTCCAGCACTCCTGCCATCGACCTGAACTCCAACCAGTTGGCGTTGAACGGAAATGTGGACTGGTCAAAATTCCATCGTTCCTCCTCTGCGCCTAGTGTCGTTCCTACCCTCCGACCGTCTCAAACTGCGCTTCCTCGCTATGTTCTGGACGGTAGGCCCGTGAGTTACGAAGCTTCGTTCAGCTTTTAACCTTAATGTTGGAAATTTTTGGTCGTAGCCCAATTCGGAGCGTCCGCCGGACACCGGCTCTGAACGCTGGGATTCTTCTTTTCATGCTTGGAGCCACTCGACTCCTGGCGCAGCAGGGCTTAAATTCCATCTCCTCTGAAGTCGAAAAGGTTTTTGAAAGCGCAAAAAGTGCCGTCGTCCGCATACAGGCAGAGGACGAGCATGGCAAACTAGCCGGCACCGGCTTCTTCATTGATCCGAACGGTACGATCATGACCGCCTATGCAGTGGGTGGCGAATCTCGCGATATCATCGTGGAATTCGGATCCTGCCGTTATCCGGCCGAACGTCTTGTCGCCGACCCCCGCAGCGGCATTGCGATCCTCAGACTAACGGCGAGCACTCCCTGGTTGCCAATTGGGGATTCAGATGAATTAAAGATGGCGTCGCCGGTGGTCACGATCGGTTACCCGATGGATCTCTCGGTGACGCCAACGTTCGGAATGATCGGTGGTTTTGATCTCAAATATTTAAACCAATATTTCAGCACCACTTTGATCCGGGCGAACATCGCTGCGCAGCGAGGCGAGGCGGGCGCTCCCATGCTGAATCTCAAGGGTGAAGTCGTCGGCATCTTGATTTTTCCAATCGACAATCGGACCGCCTGTTACGCGCTCCCGATGAAAGCGGCGGAAAAGGTACGAACTGATTATGTGCGCTTCGGTGAAGTAAGACCGGGGTGGGTCGGAGTGAATGTTGTTGAATCCGACGAACCGGTCCGTAGCTCCAACGTGGTGATTCAGAGCTTCGCCGAGGGGTCGCCTGGCGCGGGCTCCGGGTTGCAACCCGGTGACGTTCTGCTGCGAATTGGATCGATGTCAATCCATTCTCCGCCCGATGTCCTCAATGCTTCCTTCTTTCTCACTGCTGACGAAGATGTCCCAATCACCGTTCTCCGGGATGGAAAGGAGATCTCCATTACCGTGACTGCAGCCGAGCATCCCACTTATCTCCAGCAGAAACTTCCTCTCTTTGCCCCGGCAAACCGGGAAGATTCGCAGCGCTTCCGGGCCAGCGATTAGACGGTGGTAGTAAGTGAAGCGTCCTCCGTTTTGCCTCTTCACCGCATCTACTGCCATGTCCGTTTTTTAGCGAAAATCGTCCTTGCCGCGTCATAAATTTGACGTAAATGAGTTCTGCACAGGCAGTTTAACGCCAACATAAAAGTTGTTGGCTTTCCTTTCGCCTCCGCTTACTGTCGGAAATTACGGATGCCGAGAAACGAGCCATGGAAGCGGAAATCTCCTTCGAGACGGCGATGGAAAGATTGGAGAAGATCGTTGGAGAAATGGAGTCTTCCAAATTACCGCTAGAAGAGTTGTTGGTTCGTTACGAAGAGGGGATCCGGCTTGTCGGAGTATGCAACCAGCGGCTTGCGGGCGCAGAAAACAGAATTGAAATCCTAAGTCGCCCTCCTAACGGACGATCACAGGCGTCGAGCGCCACCTCCGCTCAGGACTCGCCGAAAGACCCAAACAAAACCAAGAATGAAGAAATCAGACTCTTTTGAAGCGCCGTCCGAAATGCGGATACTGGATACCATCAATTCGCCCTGGGACCTTAAGCGTCTTGAGGAAGGGAGACTGCCGCAGCTTGCGCAAGAAATACGGGATGAACTGATCACGGTTCTTTCGAAGGTCGGTGGGCATCTCGGTCCTAACCTGGGCGTCGTGGAACTGACGATTGCATTGCACCGTGTTTTTAACACCCCGAAGGATAAACTGGTTTTTGACGTCAGCCATCAGGGCTACGTCCACAAGCTCTTAACTGGGCGGCGCGATCGTTTTAACACCATCCGGCAATATCAGGGATTAAACGGTTTTCTGCTGCGCACCGAAAGTGATCACGACTGCTATGGCGCGGGCCACGCGGGAACTTCGCTTTCCGCAGCCCTCGGTATGGCAGTTGCCCGGGATCGAAGAGGCGGACGGGAGAATGTCGTCGTCGTTGCGGGCGACGCCGCGTTTACCTGCGGCACAAGCTACGAGGCTTTAAATAACGTCGCCGATAGCACCAAACGATTTATCGTTGTCTTGAACGATAACGAATGGTCGATCGCGAAAAATGTCGGTGCCATCGCCAACTATCTAAACAAGCTGGTGACCAACGATGCTTACAGCCATTTGCACGAAAAGGCCGCCAAGTTCGTGGAAATGATCGGCGGCAGATTCGCACAAAAACTCGTTCATAAGGTCGAAGAGGGCGTTAAGCACCTTGTTTTGCCAAGTGTAATTTTTGAGGATCTTGGACTCCGTTATTATGGACCGATCAACGGGCATGATATTCCGTTGCTGATTCAGACCTTTGAGTTTTTGAAGCGGCAGAACGAACCAGTTTTACTCCACATCATCACGCAGAAGGGTAAGGGCTATGCGCCCGCCCTGGCCAAGCCGGACAAATTTCATGGCTTGGGAAAATTCAAACTCGAAACTGGTGAAACGACCGCCGCGCCCACTCCCACTTACTCAGAACTTTTCGGTCAAACGCTCGCAAAATTTGCCGATCAGAATAACAGGATCATGGCGATAACCGCCGCGATGCCTTCCGGCACCGGCTTGTTCCATTTTGCGGCGAGACATCCGCAGCAATACTTTGATGTCGGGATTGCAGAAGAGCACGCCGCACTGTTTGCCAGCGGGTTGGCGACCGAGGGGTTCAAGCCTTTTCTGGCGATTTATTCAACCTTCATGCAGCGCGCTTATGACATGCTCATTCATGACATTGCGTTGCAAAATTTGAATGTTGCCCTCTGCATGGATAGAGCTGGATTATCCGGCGATGACGGTCCGACTCACCATGGACTTTTTGATATCGGGTATCTCCGGCATATACCCAATATGGTGCACATGCAGCCCAAGGACGAAGAAGAGTTCGTCGACATGCTCTGGACGATGCTGAACTATCACCAGGGTCCGATCGCTATCCGGTATCCGCGTGGCGCCGGCACCGGAGCAAAGCCGAAACCGCAGCCCAAACTGCTGGAGATCGGAAAGGCCGAAGTCGTCCAGCACGGACGCGAGGTGGCGCTGATTGGACTGGGAAATATGTTTGCTCTGGCTCAAGAAACCGCAACACTTCTCGAAGCTGAAGGCGTTTCTGTAGCGTTGATCAATCCGCGATGGATCAAACCGATGGATGTCGGCACCCTCGAGTTCTTTGCACGCAGCGTTGACGTGGTCTGTACGTTCGAGGATCACGTTCTCCACAACGGGTTCGGCTGCGCCGTCATGGAGCACTTATCGGATGCAAGAATCACCACGCCGGTTGTTCGCATAGGTTGGCCCGATCAATTCATCGAGCACGGCACGATCCCGGTCTTACGGAAGAAGCATGGTCTCACAGCAGAGGCTGCATTCGCCAAGATCAAACCGTTCCTAAAAATCGATCGGAAAACGACCCCGAAGACGGCGGCATAGTAAGCGAAGCGTCCCCGCTTTGCTCCCCCGGTAGGCGAAGCGTCCCCGCTTTGCTTCTTAATAGTAAGCGAAGCGTCTCGCTTTCCCAACTTCGAAGAAGCAAAGCGGGACGCTTCGCCTACCCAAAAGATCGCTTACGTTGCATCATCGCGGCATCCAACCGATTGTTCCGGCCATGGGAATTGCAATCGTCGCCGACGCCTTGTCGAAGACTTATCGAACTTACCGAAAGCAGGAGGGGCTGAGGGGCGCACTCAAAGGTTTGTTCACAAGGCAATACGATGAGATACCCGCTGCCAAAAATGTTTCCTT
>DATHPI010000189.1:0-6578 GCA_035484035.1 Chthoniobacterales bacterium | reverse complement strand
GAGGTGTTTGGGGGCCTGACCAACTATATTCGCGCTGTCCAAGACGGGGATTTCCTGAACGGCCTCAAAAACATGTTTGTTTTTGGGGTCGTCCAGGTACCTGTCATGCTCGGATTAGCGATCGTGCTGGCGCTGCTTCTGGCTGAATCGCGTGGCGTCTTCATGAAGGTGTGCCGTACCGCCTTCTTCATGCCTTACGGGATTCCGACGGCCATCGGCGCTCTCATCTGGGGCTACCTTTATTCGCCTAACCTCTCGCCCTTTAACCAAGTCTTGGCCGCACTGCACGCAAACGCGATCCAATTCCTTTCACCGGAGGCGGTCCTTTTTTCCATTGCCAACATTGTGACCTGGACCTGGACAGGCTATAACATGATCACGCTGTTCGCGGCCCTGCAGAGTATTCCTACAGAACTCTACGAAGCGGCCCGCGTCGATGGCGCCACGAAATGGGATATCGTGCGTTCCATTAAGATTCCGTTGCTGGTGCCTACTCTGAAGTTGTTATTTATCTTCTCGGTGATCGGCACCTCTCAACTCTTCACAGAAGCTTTCGTGCTGCGCCCGCTTGGATATGTAGCCGACAACATCACCCCCAACCTTTACCTCTACCTGACCGCGGCACGCGACGCCAACTATTCGTACGCGGGAGCCTTGGCCATCCTGCTCGCGCTTCTAATCTTCGTCATTAGCGGTCCTTTCCTGCGCCGCATCAGTTCCCGGTAACTCACCTTCACGCGTATGGTCAACGCTTATGGCTCCTAAGCAACCGCTCGCCCAAACCGGTGCCGGCGGGGCGGTTTTGTCCACCGGGTCGCCCGGGAATGCCATTGCGCCGGTCTCTGGTTCACGGGCGGAAGATGGTGCTTCTCCAGTCTCGAGCGTCTTGCGGAATGTCGTCCTTGCGGCCTTCCTGCTTTATTGCCTGTTGCCCGCCACTTGGATCATTGCGGCGATGACCAAGGACAACGGCCAGATTTTCTCGACCTTCGGTCTCTGGTTTGCCAGCCCTCCACACTTTTTTGAAAACCTGGTCGGCCTCTTCACCTTCCAGAACGGGATTTTTTTACGCTGGTTTGGCAACTCGCTCCTTTACGCCGGCTCCATCACGCTGGGCAGCACGGTCATTTGTGCCATGGGCGGTTACGCGTTTTCCAAGTACGATTTTCCCGGCAAGCAGTTTTTATTTAACTTTATCCTGGGGACCATCATGGTGCCCTCGACGGCGCTGGTGCTGCCGCTCTTTCTATTGCTCAACAAAGTCGGACTGGTCAATACCGTGTGGGGCGTGATCCTGCCGAGTCTCGTCAACCCCTTCGGCCTTTACCTGATGAAAACGTTCTGGGATTCATCTCTCCCTAATGAACTGATTGAGGCTTCGCGCCTGGAGGGTGCCAGCGAATCACAGATTTTCTGGCGCATCGGCATGCCGCTGATGCAGACCGGTCTGGTGACAGTGGCTTTACTCTGTTTTGTCGGGGCCTGGAATAATTTTTTCCTGCCGTTGATCGTCTTGAGTCAGGACAGCCTCTATCCGCTGACTCTCGGGCTCAATATCTGGAACAGCGTGAGCTCCGCTGCCGGCGGTAGACCTGTCTACAATCTGATCGCTCTGGGCTCCCTGGTCAGTGTTCTGCCACTCCTCATCGCCTTCATTGTTTTGGGTAAATACTGGCGTGGCGGACTGACGGCGGGCGCGACGAAAGGGTGATATTCAGGATTCAGGAGCCAGGAGTTGCAGAATGGGACAACGGCATTCCTCTGCGCTCCTGACTCCTGAATTCTGACTCTTGAATTCTGACAACTGAATCCTGAATCCTGAATTCTGATCATGAACTCCTATTTCTACGATTCGTTTCTTTACGGTGTCGTCTACTACCCAGAGCAATGGCCGGAAGCTCGGTGGGATTCTGATCTGGCGCGCATTGCCCAGACCGGCATGAACGTGGTCCGCATGGGAGAAGGGGCCTGGAGCGTCTGGGAACCTGAGGAAGACCGCTACCAATTCGACTTGTTCGATCGCGCGCTCGAGCTTTGCCTGAAGCACGAACTGAAAGCGATCATGGGCACCCCCACCTATACCCCGCCCGCCTGGTTGACCGAACGTTACCCGGAAGTGTTGCGAGTCAAATTTGACGGAACCCGCCTGACGCACGGTTCCCGGCGCCACTACAACTACACTTCACCGATTTATCAGCAAAAGTCTCATGCCATCACCAAGGCGCTGGCCGAACATTACCAGAGTCATCCGGCGGTGATCGGCTGGCAGATTGACAACGAACTGAACTGTCATCTGGACGTCAGTTTCGCCCTCAGTGACCACCAAGCTTTCCGCGCCTGGTGCAAAGAACGCTACGGTTCCCTCGACTCCTTAAATCAAGCTTGGGGCACGGCCTTTTGGTCGCAGACCTATACCGACTGGGACCAGGTCTGGTTGCCACGGCCCACCGTCACCTACCAAAACCCGAGCCTTCTTTTGGACTTTTACCGGTTCACTTCCGCGATGACCATTCGGTTTGGGGCGACACAGCACCAGATTATCAAGCGGATCGCTCCACATCAATTTGTCACCCACAATGCTTTTCAAACCATGACCAGCGTGGACCTGCAGGAGTTCGTGAAGGAAGCCGTTGACTTCGTCTCGTACGATTCTTACCCGGAGTTCAAGGTGTGCGACCTCACCCTGCCGAAACTTTTTCGCGACCGCTCGGAGTCCAGGCTTCTGTCCCGGATGCGTGGGGTCTCGCCAAAGTTTATGGTCCTGGAACAGCAGTCAGGCCCCAGTGGCCAAATCGGCGGCGTCTTGAATGGCAACCCCGACTATCTCCATCCCACCCCCAAACCTGGACAGATGCGCCTCTGGTGTTGGAACTCGATCGCCCAGGGGGCAGATGGCCTGCTCTTTTTCCGTTGGCGTTCGCTCCCGTATGGTTCGGAAGCCCACTGGAACGGCCTCTTGTACCATGACGAACGCAACACCTGGCGTTTGGAGGAAGCCAAACGGCTCGGCGAAGAAGTTAAGCGGGTGTCACAGACACTGACGAACACTCGTTGCCTTTCCACCGCTGCTATTTTGTACGATTTCGACAACGAATCGCACGCACGCATCGAACGGACCACTGGCAAGCATCGGGAAGCAAACGAACTGAGCGTCTACCAGGCTCTGTCCGAGCGGCATTTGTCCGTGGATATGCGGCCTCTTTCGACCATTGACCTAGCCGACCATTTGGCCGGTTACCAAATTGTCTTTTTCCCACACGCGCACCTCCTCATGGATTTCGACCTGCCGGCTTTACAAGCTTACGTCGAACAGGGTGGCACACTGGTTTTTGGCTGCTGGAGCGGTTACCGGGATCGCAACCACTGGTGCTACGACGCCGCCGGCAAAGCCTTTTACGAAAATTTGGTCGGCGCCCGAGTGGCCGATTTTTCAGTGGTGACACCGGGCGAGACCTCCGCTATTCGCTTCGGCAATTCTGACACTTTGCTGGAAGCGCCCGTTTTCAACGAGGTGCTCGCTGCGACCGCGGATAACGTGAGCGTGCTCGCGTCCTACACCTCAGACTACTATGCGGGCCAACCTGCCGTGACCCTCCACCACAAAGGCCAGGGCCGGGTCGTCCATTTTGGCAGTTTCTTCACGGCTCAAAACGTCGCCGCGTTGTTAGATGCCCTTTCGATTCAGGACCCATTCTCGATTTGGGCAGACATCCCCGCCGAGGTTCAGACCGTCGTACGCGCCGATAACGTCCAACGGTTTTGTTTCCTCTTGAACTTCACTTCTCAACCGCAGGAGGTAACGTTTAAAGAAGCAACCTTCGATCTCTTGGCAGAGCAAAAACTCGCCGGTCAGACGGAAATCCCACCTTACGGAGTACGCTTCGTCCGCTATTAACTCCTTCACCTAACGGCCACTATGCCAGACCAAAAGCTTTCCACACCTTCATTAGGTGTTTGCTATTATCCGGAACATTGGGACGAAACCCGTTGGCCCACCGACCTTCAACGAATGGGAAGCTTAGGGATCCGCTACGTCCGCGTGGCCGAATTCGCCTGGAGCCGGTTCGAACCGGAGCCTGAAAGATTTGAATTTTCCTGGCTCCAGCGGTTTCTCGACCTCGCCAAAAAAGGAGGACTCGCAGTGGTGGTCGGTACGCCCACCGCAACCCCACCCAAGTGGTTGGTGGATTCGATGCCTGACATGATCGCGCTTGATCAGGACGGGCTCCCCCGAGCGTTCGGTTCGCGTCGTCACTATTGTTTCTCACACCAAGGTTACCGTGATAAATGCCGGCAAATCGTGACCCAACTAGCCCAAGCGGTGGGTGCGCACCCCGCCGTTTACGGTTGGCAGATCGACAACGAGTACGGGTGTCACAACACCGCACTCTCGTATTCTCTCGCCGCACGGTCGCGCTTTCGAGAGTGGCTGCGGCAACATTACCAAGATGTGGAGGCCTTGAACCGGGCCTGGGGCAACGTTTTCTGGAGTATGGAGTACCGGAAATTTGAAGAAATCGATTTACCGAATCGCACCCCTACCGAACCTAATCCTGCGCATTCCCTCGATTTTCGGCGGTTCTCCTCGGACATGATCCGGGAGTTCCAGCAGGTTCAACTGGAGGTCCTGCGTAAGCTCTCTTCTGGACGGCCCATTACCCATAATTTCATGGGCGGGTTCACGGATTTTGACCACTTCGAAGTAGCCGCTGACTTGGATTTTGCCAGTTGGGACGTCTACCCTTTGGGCTTTCTCGCCTCCTTTTCTCTCTTTTCGGCAGAGCATCGAAAGCATTTCCTTCGTTCGGGTGATCCGGACCTCGCTCCCTTTCATCACGACCTCTATCGCGCCTGCGGTCGGGGTCGCTGGTGGGTGATGGAACAGCAACCGGGACCGGTCAACTGGGCTCCCTACAACCCATCCCCCCTTCCCGGCATGGTGCGTCTCTGGACCCTGGAGGCCTTGGCTCACGGTGCCGAAGTGGTGAGTTATTTTCGTTGGCGGCAAGCACCTTTCGGGCAGGAACAATACCATGCCGGCCTTCACCTGCCCAACGGTGAACCGGATGCCGCTTGTGCTGAGGTCGACCAGGTGCGTCAAGAACTTCACTTGCTTTCCGGAGAAACTGCGCCCGTTGGAGACGTCGCCCTCGTTTTCGACTACCAGGCGGCTTGGGTCATCGATATTCAGCCGCAATCCAAAGAGTTTACGTATTCCTCTGAAGTTTTTCGGTTCTACCGTGCCCTGCGCCTACGGGGGCTCAACGTGGACATCGTTCCCCAGGGAGGCAATCTCTCCCAGTATCGCCTGATCGTCGTGCCATCCCTCCCAATCGTTCGCCCCGAGTTTATTGAGGCATTACGAGATTCCTCCGGTGTCGTCTTGTTTGGGCCCCGCCTGGGTTCGAAAACCGTGCACTTCGGCATTCCCGAAGATTTGCCACCCGGCCCTATTCAAGAATTTCTCCCACTACGGGTTCTGCGAGTGGACTCTTTACCGCGCTTCGCACCTCAAGCCGTGCGCTGGAATGGAGAAATTTACCAGGCCGAAACGTGGGTCGAACAGGTGGCAAGCGACCTGGAACCGATCGCTCGCTTTGAGAACGGCCAAGGCGCGCTGTTCCGCCACGGGCGCTTTTTGTATCTGGCTGGATTACCGGACGACCGCTGGCTCGCTGACCTTGTTAAAATGGCCGTTACCGAGCAGGAACTCCCTAGCGCCGATCTTCCCGAAGGGGTGCGAACCCGTCGCCTTGGCTCCCTGCGCTTCTTTTTTAACTACAATCCGCATCCCGTTCGGGTTCCCGCGCGAGCAGATCTCGAGACGCTGGCCGGGGATCTGGACCTACCGCCGGCCGGGGTTTTCATCGGCCGCGAAAAACGCTCGCCGACCAGCTCGTAGAAAGTAGAGCGCTGGAGTGGTGGCGGCTGACCGCGCAGTCAGAAGGCCTGTAGCTTTGGGGATTTTGGCGCCGAAGGGGCTGGAGGGCTCAGCCCACGGTTTCAACCCTTGGACCATCCAATCACACGGTTCGACCTGAAAGGGCGAGAGGTTACCGGATGTGAGAATTTCTGAAACCTTCGATCGCGAGGACGCGTATAAGGGAGTAACGCCGAGTTTTATGACAACGAATTCCCCGTGGCGTTCAAAGGAATTTCACAAAAACGCTTTACAACTACGATTTTTGCGACCAGCATGGTGCATCACGACATTATGCCGTGAAACCAAAATGAATATGAAAAAGATAATAACCTTAACGGTAGTAGCTCTTGCCACCCAAGCAATCGCCGTATTTGCCGGAGAGCCAGTCGTATCTTCTAAACAGGTTATTGCACCACCACCACCACCACCGCCAGAGTTCTTCAGAGCGAACGAATTCGACATCGGAGCGTTCGGGACCTATGCCACAGGCGTGGGTAATTTTTCCGGGGAGTTTCATGGATGGGGTGGCGGCATTGACTTGACCTACTGGTTCCCATGGAAATACGCAGGTGTTCGGTTCCAAGGGACTGGACTGAATGTCACTTCAAACGGTAATGCACAAACCAGAGAAGTGACTCTCGTTCGCGGGTTCGCT
>DATHPI010000188.1:0-7709 GCA_035484035.1 Chthoniobacterales bacterium | reverse complement strand
GACATCGGTAACACTGTTACCTTTTAGTTCATTGTTTGGTTCTGTCCATCTCTGCTAAGGGAATCGGGCAACAAAATGGTGCCCAGACTTATCCATAATCGCCCCGGGCCGGTGTGCTGCGAGAATGCCTGGGACAGGTACGCTACGTCGCGGGTTAGGGCGTTCGGGCGTTTGGTGTTCAGCGTTAACGAAAGTACCCTTACAGTATCAGCGGGTCATTTCCATGTCCGCTACGACGAACGCGACCACCCCGATGCCTCGGACTGAGCGGTCTTTGCCCTTGGTGACACTGAAACTGACACAAAAAACGTCTCACCTGGATATTTTCCTATAATTATCGTAATTATTGCCGTAATGGTTGGTACAAGACCATTTAAATTTGACCGGCGCCGTTTCCTCCCTGGTTTCCGCCGCACATCGAACCACTCATATGCCTCACAAAGAGTTCGTCCTCGCGTATTATAACAGTCCTCTCGGCTGTCTCATCGATACCCGAAAGGCTTTGGGAATCTTGCTGGTTCACGAGATTCACGACTCAAGGCTTCGGGTGTTCCTGTTCAAATGGATCGCTGCTCTGGTTCTCCTCTTGGGTGCGGGTATTCGCGGCTTTAATCTGATGCCGATCTTCCTAACCTTGGTCCTTTTTTCGGTGACGATTGCGTTTTGTGCGTTGTTCTTCTGGTTCGGCTCGGAAGATCTTTTCCTCGAATTCGCACTAGAAGATGAAGAATTCTACAACCTGGCGACTCAAAGCCGCGCCCTTGCCCTTTTCAACGATACTGATTCCCCCCAACCTCAGCCAACAAAAAAGGCATCTGTTCGGAACCGGGTGATGTCCCCGCGCAATTTTGAATCCGCACTGACTCCTCAAGAGGGCTTGCGAACCGTCGATAGAGCCCTTCGATCGGCACGACTAACAACCATTCACAATCGTCGACACGACTTCCGATCCCCAAACCCGACAGCAATCTCTCCAAACGAAAATGATGAACGCTAAATATCTGGTGCTGCCGGCTGCATTATTCGCTCTCTCCATAGTCGCCCACGGAGATGGTTTCGGGAACACTTTCGGGTTCAGGGTCGCTTTCAGCATCGATCCAGGAGCATTCAACAGGGGCGGACAACAACAGCAACCTCGACGGATGGAACATCATACCCGACCAGGCGTCCACACTCCCGCTGCGCCTGATAAAGTGACACCTTTGCCGATACTATCGGCGAATTAACCTTAGCCGAGTTCACAAAGAACGAGATGGCCGGCGTGAAGGTGAGAGATCGAATCTTCGTCGCAGAAAACCGGCCGCCGCAACTCCCACAACCAACGGAGCAGACCCGATCAAAAGCCAAAGCACCGGCTGGTCCGTTTGCATGGCTGCCACGGTACTGAGGAGCACGAGAGTCCAGGCAAAACTGAGGACGCCCATGTCTTCGCGCATCCAGTAGAGTCCCTTGGAAGACCTGGTATTCTTCCAAGGATTAAATTGGATAGCGCGTAACAAATTGAAGAACTCCTTTACGCCGTTAGCGACCTCATTCCAGTCATTCTTGCCGGATCTCTGTTTTATGCCGTTCTGAAATGAGTTCGAAAGTTGCCCACCCGCTTCCGTCTGGAACGCCCGGGTTAGCTGTTGCTTCGCGCTTTCGGCTTCCACGATCAAACTGCTATATGGAAAATTCATGATGAGGAGGTTTGGTAAACATCTGACTTCAGTTGATCGGGGCCCTTCGCCTGGGAGCAGTGCAACCGGTTTCTTCCCGTCCATCCTTTTCAATAGTACGACGAACGAGCTACCGAGTTTAGGACAGCGGGGCTGAAATGGATTAGCCCCGAATGAAGCCCCGGCTCAGGCATCGATATAATCTTCACGCCACGACCGCAGAGGGGAGAAAGAGATCCCAGTCTCATCGAATACGTGAACAAACCGACGGTCGACCGAAAACCGAACGACCGCTCCCGGCCGAAGGCTGCGGATTCCGGGCATCGCGGCTGTGATGTTCTCGCCGGATTGCAAATTGGCGAAAACGATCGTCTCGGCGCCCAGCATTTCGGTAGCGACGACGGTTCCGACAATGGCACCGCGGTCGGAGAGCGCGAGGTGCTCGGGCCTGATCCCTACGACGCAATCGGTGCCAGCGGATCTTCCCGTTCCATCCAAAGTGGCATCGATAGACCCTCGGTCGCCATCGACCGACAAACTCATTCCCTCTCCGGTGATCATTCGGATCTTTGCTTGCAGGGTGTTCATTTGTGGCGTGCCGAGGAATCCGGCCACAAACTGGTTGCGGGGTCGGGCGTAGAGCTCGATCGGGGTGCCTACCTGTTCGACGACCCCAGCGCGCAAGACCACAATCGTGTCGGCCATCGTCATAGCTTCGACTTGATCGTGCGTGACATACACCATGGTCGATTTCAGCCGGCGATGCAGACTAACAATCTCGCTCCGCATCTTCACCCGCAATTCCGCATCAAGATTGGACAACGGCTCATCGAAAAGAAAGGCCTGCGGCTCCTTGACGATCGCGCGACCGATTGCTACGCGCTGACTCTGACCACCCGAGAGCTGGGAAGGCCTTCGTGTGAGAAGCTCAGAGATTTGTAGAATTTCGGCTGCGCGCCGAATGCGAGCTTCGATTTCTGGCTTTGGTATCTTTTGATTGACCAGGCCGAAACGCAGATTCTCGTAGACGCTCATGTGGGGATAAAGAGCGTACGATTGAAACACCATCGCGATACCCCGCGCCGAAGGCAGAAGATGATCACAGCGTTTTCCGCCAATGTGCACTTCACCCGAGGTCATCTCTTCCAACCCGGCAATCATCCGCAACAGGGTCGATTTCCCGCACCCGGAGGGGCCGACGAACACCGTGAAAGATCCCTCTTCGACGGTTAGATCGATGCCGTGGATCACTTCAACGGATTGGAAGCTCTTATGAACGCCCTTCAGCTCAAGCTTAGCCATGCGCATCCACTCCCACGATCAACCGATCACCAGATTGAAGCGTGTGATCTCTTCCAAGCAGGATTAAATCGCCGTTCCGTTCGGTGGTCCGGCCATCCACTGTGACGACACCCCGAAGTCCCGGAAGCCGAAGTCTCGATACCACTAGCTCTCCCCCTTTCACGGTCAGCGTCATTTCCGATCCGTCCAGTTGGACCGTACCCCAGCCACGTCCAGCTGACCAAAAGTAGATACCGTCGCCGTCGCGCGCCGGTTTAAAGCCGATCTCACCACTCTGTTGGTCAAAGGTAAGACCCGAGTAAGCATTGACCAATGCGTAGCTCGATAGAGCCCGGATGTAATAGCTGCCACACTCTATATCGTTCCATGGATTGCGCCTAGACCCGTCGTGACGAGCGCGCGCCGCTCGTACAACAGTGAGGCCCTCATCCACCAAACCACGCCGAATGAGATGCGAGGCCATCATATACTCCAGCCCGGTCCAAACCTCTTCTGCGTAGGGCGCCGGCGTTGCCGGCTTGGTCGTCCCCTCCGGCCAGGTGCAGAGGAGTAGTCCGGCCTCATCCTCGTAAGCGTAAACACGACAGGGATTGAAATGATCACGAAGGCTTGGCCGATAGTTTTCGTCGAATACCGATTTCAGCGCGGTCCGCACCTTTTCCGGGTCGAGCAGATCACCAAGCCCGGCCATATCGGCATGCCACTGGCCCAGAATCTGGTCAGTAAGGCAGCCGTCGCCGATCTGGTATTTGATTTCCCTGTACTCGTCCGACCAGTAGGCCTCCATGAAGGAGTCGCTTAAGACCCCCGCTTTGCGATTCTGGTCAAAAGCGATGAGTATCGAACGATCGGATAGATCCAGCTTTTGGGCATAGTAGCGGCCATTGAAGAGTTCGCGATCGACA
This sequence comes from Chthoniobacterales bacterium, assembly GCA_035484035.1. Lineage (GTDB taxonomy): Bacteria > Verrucomicrobiota > Verrucomicrobiia > Chthoniobacterales > JAFAMB01 > JAFAMB01. Next base: position 3,844 of record DATHPI010000188.1, on the reverse strand, counting down.
TAGGCACCCCCTTTTGCCGCCATCCCGCGGCACTCTTGAGCGAAAGTGGAATCGCCTATGGCGTCGGCCATGTGCGAAGCAGCCGCCAGCGCGGCGATGTACATCGTGGTTAGCCAGGAGTTCGGACCGAAAAGCTCCATGTCAAGGGTATGGTGTTGACGGCCCCAGAGGACGCCCGTCCTGGACGGGTCCCATTTGTCCGGGTTGTCCGGCGACCAGGCGTATTCCATCGCCTTCCGGATGTTCGGCCAATACTGGCGTAACCAGGCATTATCTCCAAGGTTCTTCCACTCCCGATAGGCTTTGACGATCGCGCCGAAATGGCCATCCGCACAGGGACCTATGATGTCGAAGCCGGAGCCGAGAGGAAGTCTTTGGCGAAAGGTCAGGCCGCCGTTTGGCAACTGATTGTAGGTGAACTCGGTTTCGCGGAGCGTCCGCTCCAATGCTGGAAATAGATTGGCCAGTGCCTGTTGATAATTCCAGACGTGGGTACAGCTCCCCTCGCAAGAACCTTCGCGGGGATGCTGGCCCTCCCACCCCCAGACCTCACCACCTTCTAAACGAATAAGGGTTGCGGAGCGGAGGATGCCAAGGGTGCCGTTGACTGCGTCGATGATTTCGGGCGGCAGCGACGACTCGAAGATCGAATCACGGAAGGCCAAAGTCTGCGCCTCAAGCGTCTCCCAACGCTGGAAAGCGTCCGCCCCGCTGGCCGCAGAATCAGTCCATTGGGTTGCGTAGTAGTTCTTCCAGGTTGGAGGCGTGCCCTCAAACAGAGGGCTCCCTGGTTGATCGCGATCGAACCAATAGATGCTGCCGAGCGGATAGTTCCAGCTGATCGCGAAGCGGAATTGCCGGGTTTCGCCGGGCGCGACGCGGAGGCGCACTGCAAGCGTGCCATGTTCCGGCTGCTGGAACATATTCTTGGTCGCCCGCGGTTTTTCGTAGCGCCGCTCGCGAAGGCGTCCGGCCCGGGCGAACTCTCGCCAGTAAAGACTAAGGCTGTCGAACCACTGGCCGCGGAAATGATAATCGACATGCTCCACATCCTCCCCATCAGTGGTGATGGCAAGATCGCCGCGTTGTTCCGGACGTCCGGTTTCGGCCGAGGTAAAGTGCAGTGCGCTGAGCCCATTTTCACTCGTAAAGGTGTGGATACCGCTGTCACAACCGTAGTTACCGAGTGTCGAAGCGATCGTGTAGTCGATCGGTGCGGCGGTGTTGTTCTCGACTGCGAACTCGAAGAGCGCGACCGGCATCGACGAGTCACGGTCGTTGTGCGGGATGAACGGACTGAATACCGTCATGCGCACTTGACCTGGAAAATCGGTCTGATGGAACTCCAGCTCGGCCATTGGAAAGCGTCCGATGAATGTGACGTCGTCGAAGTGGGGCACTCCGACCATTGAATCGCGATTGGCGCCGAAACCGAATCCGTCGAATTTGCGGACACTCGGTGAACCGGTCGGTGTTCCCTCATACGGACCGTTGAGAACGCGAGCATCCAACAGTTTGCCGTCAAGTTCCGCCTTGATCGCAAAGTGGCTGTAACCATTGAATTGATCGATCGCGGGCCGGTTGCGGATGCTCCAATCGATCAGCCGTCCGCTCCCGGTCAGTGAAACGCTGCCGGTTCCGATACCGCCGAGCGGAAAGGCGACGTATCTGCGTCTCTGATCGTTGTAAACAAAGCGGGAGTTCATATTCAGGATTCAGAATTCAGGAGTGTTGGAGTAATGGAGTTTTGGAGTTATGAGTTCTGGAGTCTCCGGATTCTGTAACTCCTGAACTCCTGCAACTCCTGAACTCCTAATTTTTAATTCCGCTCAAGGTGACGCCTTCGATGACCAATCTCTGGGCAAGGAGGAAGATCAGAATGACCGGCAGCACGGCCATGCTCATGGCCGCCATGACCACTGAGAGATTGCCGGAAGCCAGGTAGCCACGGAGAAGATCCATCGCAATTGGCAGCGTCATGGCCGGTTGCGGCTCCAAAAGGACGCGAGCCTGGAAATAATAGTTCCAAGTCTGGGTAAAAGTGATGATTCCCAAGGCTGACAGGGCGGGCCGTAGCTGAGGCAACGAAATGCGAATAAATATCTTAAAATAACCGGCCCCATCCATTAACGCCGCTTCTTCGAGCGCCTTAGGCTGCGAGCGCATAAATTGGCGGACAAGAAAGACACCAAAGCTGGAGGTTAGATACATCAGCACCAGGCCAATTGGACGGTTGAGCAAGCCAATCTGCGCGAAACCTAGATAGATCGGGATGATAGTGACCTGTGCGGGAAACATTAGCCCAACCAGCATCACGAAAAAAATGCTATCACGCCCTGGGAAGCTCAGCCGCGCAAAAGCGAAAGCAGCCAGAGTGCAGGTGACAAGCTGCCCAAGAGTGACGAGCACCGCGATTTCGACACTATTCCAATAGATCTGCAGGAAGGGAATGTTGGAATGAAGGACCGCCCAGTAATTCTTAAAGTCGAGATTGGGCGGGAGGAAGCTCGGCGGCATCTTGTAGGCTTCCGCCGGTAACCGGAACGACATGCTGAATAGCCAGGCAAATGGCAAGAGCATGAACACACCCAACACCGCCATGAAAGTGATGATCGCTCGGTCGATCCAACGCTTGGCTCCTTTGGTTTGCATGATTAATACCGGACCCAGCGCCGCGAGGCGAGAAGCTGAATGGACGTGATGACCAGAATAACCAAGGTCATAATCACAGAGACGGAAGCGCCGTAGCCGATCTCGAAGCTCCCAAATGCTTCTTCAACGATGTGAATAGACATAGAACGTGTCGCATCGCCAGGACCGCCCTGGGTCAGAATGACGATCGACTCGTAGACCTGGAGCGCACCGATCGAGGCGTAGACAATCGCAAAGAAGACGACCGGTGAGATCCACGGCAAGATGATGCGAAAGAACCGCCGCCAGTAGGAGGGCTCGTCCATGATCGCAGCATCCATAATGGACTTCGGCACGCCCTGAAGTGCCGCAATGAAAATGATCATAAAAAAACCGGCATTCTTCCAGACATCCATAATCACAATCGACATCATGGCCGTGCGGCTCGAGGTCAGCCAATGAACCGGGGCAAAGCCGAGCCTGATCAGGTAATAGTTAATCACGCCGAGATCGTCGCCATAGAAATATCCCCACACGATCGAGACGAAAGCAGCGGCGATGATCACCGGAAGGAAGTAGGCCAGCCGGAACAAATACAGGAGGAACGAGGGCATCGCGCGGTTGAGGGCAAGGGCGAGCAGAAGTCCGACGGTGACATTTCCCGCCACCGCGAAGATGGCGAAGCAGAGTGTATTCCAGAAAATTTGCAGCGAACGGTCACCGGTAAAGAACCGCTCGAAATTCTCCAGACCTACCCAACGCGAACCGGCCATCGGATCGTAGTAGGTGAAACTGAGCACGAAAGTTAGGACGACTGGCGCCAAGACGAAGACCGCGTAGAGCGTGAAGGAGGGTAGTATGAAAAGGTACCCGGCACGCGTCTGCGCCTTCTGGAGATCGGATGCTTTCAATGCCATCAAGCAGTGTCAGTGCCAGGGTCAGTGTCAGTTAAGAAATCTCTGGTTTGCCTAGCCTGCATTGCTCAAGTGCCGGTGTCAGTTAAGAGTTAGATGCCGAGTCTGTATCTGGAAGGATGAAGCCGAACCTTCGAACCTAAGTCGCAGAATACGCCTATACAGTTAGTAGTTAGATGCAACCTGCTGCTGACACTGACACTTCTTTTTACTTCCCCTGGTGAGCTGCGAGGCGCTTGAAGGATTCGTTCAATTCCTGATCGGCTCGCTTGACCCCGTCCGCGATTGAGATCTCGCCC
>DATHPI010000187.1:0-18160 GCA_035484035.1 Chthoniobacterales bacterium | reverse complement strand
TGCCCTTTAAGGCGATAAACGTCGTGAATGTCGTCGCGTGCGAAACTATCACTGGTGAACGTTGAAGAGCCCTTGCGGCATCGGCAAAACTTTGACCGAAGTTGAATGTCCTCATAAGTGCGTTGCATTTTTAATCGGTCTTGTAATTGTGATAAACATGATCTATAATGATCTCAACCCGATGAAAGCGCACGAACTTTTGACCTCGCCTGACAAGTGGTGCAAGGAATCCCCGGCGGAAGACTTCCAAGGCCATAAGCTCCAGGCTCACGATCCCCACGGCGTAAAATGGTGCGCCCTCGGTGCGATCCAGAGAGCCTATCCTTGCCCGCAATGGGGAAAGGTCATGGACGGCGTACTGCGGGCACTAAGTTTTTCCGAGCTTGGACTGGCTCAGATGAACAATTCTGATAAGGCCTGCTCTATAATGGAGTGGATTGACGATCGTCAAAGCTCGTTCGCGGATATTAGGGGTATCTTTCTGGCAGTCGATATTTGACGCCTCTCTCTCTCGCAAACGTTAAGCCCTTGCTACTTAACTTACTCATGTTGCCAAGACGGCTCCGCATCTTCAGCAAGATTTTGGCAATATCAGCTCTCTCCACCTGCTTGTCCGCCAAGGCACAGCAAGAGAGCGGATGGCAATATGACTCCCATGGTTCCAAGTCTGGTGCAACGGAACCTGACGCGCAACGGGTGTACGAAATCCTGCTAAAAATGCTCGATCGTTGGAATGCCCACGATATTGAAGGGCATCTGGAGGCGTACTGGAAATCACCTGAGCTACTGGTTGTGATCGATTCTGAACAATTTAACGGTTGGCAACAACTTCACGATTCTTACTTGAATGGGTATCCGGATCGGAGCGCAATGGGATTCATCGAGCCGGGCCGTATCCAAGTGAAGCTGCTCAAGCCGGATTTCGCACTTGCTCTAACTTGGTGGACCATAAACTTCCCAACTTCCAACCAAAAGGTGGTGGGGAACACCACGATGAACCTCCAGAAGTTTGACGACGGATGGAAGATCGTCGCTTCTCACTCCAGTACCAACGAGATGTGATTCTTCTCTCGCTCAATGCACCGTAGGAATCGGGCGGTTGATGGATAGCGGCCTATCAGGACGCTGTTCTTGCCAGCATCGTTGCGGGAGCCGGGGCGGCGGTGGTTCTATTGCAGTTTGAAAGGTAGAAAATTCAAAAAAGTCCAAGGCTGTGGCTTTCTCAACTAGCACAAAAGCTCAAGGCCCGTTTGCCCGAAGACCCGCCGTTTGACTTCCAGCTATTTTTTTGTGAAGTGGAAGGTACGGACTCGAGCGCCGATCGAGTTCCCTGTTCCTTGACTGCCCTTAAAAAGAACCTTTACCGTGTAGGAATAAGGAACACCGGGAGGGACGAGCCCCTGATTGTGCTCTTGTTTCCCGGTAAGACCGCTAGCGGATAAGAGAGCGGTGCCATCGGGCTGGATAGACCCGTTGAGCTCGTAGAAGGACGCCTCCCCTCGGGTTCCGCGCTCCCCGTGGAAGACCCCGTGAGCGACCGTGGCGGGAAAGTGGAACTCGAAAGAGTGCGATAAGCCCCGATTATTCGGATTTGCATAATCTTGCGCCCCCATGGTGACCCACCAATTTCCGTCGAACGACGACGACTGCGCTGCCGCACCGATCGTCAGTGCAACTGATAACACCGCCACGATCATGGCTTTAGTGCCTTTCATACCATTGTTTATCGGACAGACGATCTTGGACTTTAACGGTTCGTGGAGGAGCGTTGAGAGGCCGGCGGCTTAGAGGCTCGCAAAAAGCGATAGAAAAGACAAGAGTCAGTCACCGTTGCGCATCGAGAGGGGATTCATCCGCACGACCACCAAGCGAATTGAGAAACTCCTGGATTGCCTTTTTGTATCGCCTGCCAGTCGTTTGGACGCTGCTTGCCAGCCAGCCAGTTCAGAAAGAACCGTCGACCGGTGTTGGTCGCCCATCACGTCCGTAAAGCATCGAGGAAGTTGGGAAGATTCTGTCAGGCGCACAACCGTAATCCAAAATGGCTCTTCTTCCGTGCGATGAGCACGGGATTATTTCAGCGGTTTGCGAACCTCCCTTATCCTGGTGGACGTCCCAGCTTACTCCTCAGCCGCGGACGCAGAACTTCAAGGCGCTTTGAATGAGTGCCAGCGCCATTTTCCGTTCTTTTTCCCATGCTTCATCGTACGGAAACTCAAATTCCGGGAAATCAGGTTCGACCTTTTGCGGAGTGCTCATTCCATTGGACGACTTGCTCTTAATAGGGAGTTTGGCTTCTCTCACTGATCTTCGATGAGGTTTGGCGGCTTTCATCATTGAACAGTACGTTTCTGCTATGCCCGCCGGCCGCAAATTCCATCCCTGCGCACTGCAAAACTGCGAAAAACAGGCTTGGGGATCACCCCACTATTCCACTGGAACAAAAAGAAACGAAACCGCGTACCGGCGATTTCTGAAGGCCCGGATCTTGCCCAGGTACGTTTCTTTTGGCATCGCCTTGGACAAGAACCGAGGCTACCTTCGCATATCTTGGAGACCGCTGTTCCTCCGGGTCGAAGCCTTGAGCGAACCCAATAGCAAACTCGGTTCAATACGCCTGCTTAAAAATTGGAATGGAGAATGACCCAGCGTGACAGATCTCGACAGAAGGCAAGCCTGCGCAGAGCAGCGATCGTTGGAAGCGGTCCAGGTGGTCTCGTTGCTGCAAAATACCTCAAGGAGCATGGATTCGAGCCAATAATCTTCGAGCAAGCTGACGACATCGGCGGACAATGGAACGTTCGCTGCCCCACCAGTGGAATTTGGCCCACTATGGTGACGAACACTAGCCGCCTTTTGACTTGCTTCAGCGATCTGAGCCATCGACCAAAAACTGCGCTTTTTCTGTCGAACGAGGAGATACTCTCTTATTTGCACCGTTATGCAGACCGTTACGATCTGTTTTCTCATCTCCGCCTTTCCTCTCGTGTCGAGCGGATTGAGCGCTCAATGCGCGACGCAACGTGGAAGGTCAGATTTCGATCGAATGGATCTGGGCCCAAAACGGAGACTTTCCCGTATGTTGTTGTGGCTTCCGGTCGGTTCAACAAGCCTTTTTTCCCGCCGGTGCCGGGACTTGAGTCATTCTCCGGCTCCGGTGGTGTAATTCACAGTTTTCGTTACAAGGAACCCGCGAGCTTTCGCGGTAGGCGGGTCCTTGTCGCGGGCTGCGCCATCAGCGCCTTAGAGATCGCAAGCGACTTGGCGATGCTCGGTGCTGCCCGCATCGTGTCCACTTTCCGTCGCCAGCGCTACGTCGTCCAAAAGCTGATAGCTGGTGTCCCGAGTGACGCTCTCGCATTCACCCGATTCTCGGCTCTAACTGGGGAAGTAACGCCGAAGGAGATTGTCGGCAGAACCATGCAGGAGTACGTACTTCGTACGTTTGGAAGTCCTGAGCAGTTCGGTGCATTTGAACCGGCCGGAGACTTTGCGACCGTTGGCAGGGCGCTCAGTCAGCATTACCTGCCACTGGTAGCGGAAGGGCGGATTGCCGTGAAACCTTGGATTGACAAGATTGTGGGACAGATCGTCCATTTCACCGATGGAAGTTCCGAAGAGTTCGACGCCATCGTCTTCGGGACCGGCTACGATCTGAGTTTGCCTTTCCTCAGCCCCGAGATCAGGTGTTCCCTGGATCTCGACGCCAAGCACATCGATCTCCACAAGAGTACCTTCCATCCCGACTGGCCCGGACTTGCCTTTGTTGGTCTCTATGAACAAACCGGTCCTTATTTCATACCACTTGAATTGCAGGCTCGCTGGATAACCTATGTCTGGAGCAAAATTCTGCCGGCACCCTCGCCAAAAGAGATGTGGGCGGGCATAGCGGCGTATAGATCGAAACGAGGAGGACCGCAGTTGCAATCAATGCACACAATATCGCTGATGTTCGCTCGTGAAGCGCATGTCGAACCTGATTTGACCCAGCAGCTAACGCTGGCGCGTGCTTTACTGTTTGGCCCTCTAACTTCAGTATCTTTTCGGTTGAGTGGCCCCGACAGTCTCTCAGACGTTGCCGCTCAAATCACTGCAGAGGCGCGTGCGATTGGGACGGTTGTTAGTCCGCAGTTTTCAACGGAGGAACTCACTAAGCTTCAAATTCTCGCTTCAGTACGGAATGATCCTCAATTCACCGATCTCGTGAATTTAGTGCATCGTCTCTATGAAAGGGCTTAAGGAAATCACCGGTTTGCGCATCGAGTGGGAGCGGATCTTGGGGAGTCTAATCATCGACATGCCACTTGCCTGTCTTTGCATCTTTGTAGATGGTCTGGTTGAACTCCAACTGGACGGTGTCGGCTCCGCGCTTCTTAAACCTGTAAAATTCCAGTTCCTCGCATCCGAAGATGATTTCATCACCTTCAGGCCAGTCTTCCAGTTCGTCTCGTAGTTCGCCGATTGTCATTTAAAAGAGTATGTGAATCTCCCACAGGAGCAAGTGCGAGGGAGATCCGGGATGATTCGTTAGTATTGGAGTCATTTTAGCACGGATTTTGGCATGCTAAACCTACCCTCTTTTGAATAGCATATCCCATACTCTTTGCGATGGGTTGGGCTTACCTCTACGTATGGCTGGAGTCACTTTCGGGGATTACGCAGCTCGGCATCCGCCTTGTGAAATTCAATCCTCTCGCGGACTCGGCCAGAAGTCCAAACTCCGGACATCGATAATCCTGCCAGAGTCGCGATGTTTGGCAATCCGTGGCGGAGCGGGATCTTTTGTCGCACCAAATTGCTTGTATTTATTATAAATATTGTATTTCTGATTAATATAGGCGACAGACGGAGAGCCAACATGAAACAAGTGGCTCTGGAAGGGGTCGAAAATAATGAAACAATTCGAAATTACCTCTTGTCTGCCAAACCTCCAAGGAAAACAAAGCCCCACGGTCCGGGGGGTTCTTCGTGTTCAACCGTTTACTCCGAAGTTGATTAAAGGTAAAATATTTTGGATTACCAGAGCAGAAGTATCCGTGAGAACGGCTTTGGGAAGCTCAACTCGCGCAATGGGTATCATTCTTGATAAAATAAGAGGCTTAGAATACGCATTATCCATTACCGCCTTGAACCGATTCATAGAGACCGGGGATTCGTCTCTGTTGCCTAAAGGGTCTACGTCCTCGCCCATAGTAAGGAAGCCACGACTAATAGAGTTGTCCTTGATGCAGCCCGAAAAAGTATCGTAATCCGCTCACAGCGATTTTCACGCTAGTCGCTGAAGCCAGACGTAAAGGCCTCAAGGCTGTGATGGTCATTCCCAAGAGTTTGTTTCTCCAGCTGATTCTGGAGTGGGAAAATTGATATGACTGACAGTCTAAACCTTTGTCGTCCTGCGTCGTACTAGACGGCTGGATGTTTTTGCCTTTTGCGAGGATTTCAGCCAACATGAGCGACCGCTTTTTCTACCTTCAGTTGAAGTTTATCCCAAAAAACGGGCATACGTTTACTGCCGAGCGGGAAGTGGTCGTTGAGGTTCCGAAAGGTCTCGTTAAGCGCAAATCCAGATTGATAAACGAGGGTCTAAAAGAGGTTCTTGCCCTCGATCTTGCGAAAAGAGCGGCTCTCGCTGCATTCCCGGCCGATGCAGAACGGACTCTCGATCTTTATAATGAAGCTCCGCCAATTTGGTGTCGCGACCGGCCTTCCGTTATGGACGAGCGCCCATGTGATCACGAAGAGAATGGTACCAAAGCGTGGAGAATAGTATAAAAGGGCCTGGCCTTGGCCTCCGCCCAACTCGCTAAATAACCCGCCGAATATAATTCCCGATCGTTAATTTAAATCGGTGGATCATCGCAGGGTTGAAAATTCGATTCTACCTAAGTCCTTAGGCGCCACTGGACAATTAGTTTGCCATTGCGACGCAACGCAAGATTTGGCGCAGCAATAATTGCGCTATGATGCAAAGTCAAGCTTTTTGATTTTTGACGGCAATAAGGCGGCTATCACGGAAAACGGCGGAAAATCGATCGGAACCGCCACTTGCGATACTCGAATGCGACCCAAAAAGGCGAAAAAGAGTATGGGAATTGTGGATAAGTCTGTGCGAGAGATGGCCATCGTAGTTGTCAGCGAAGGTAATTCCTCGTCTTTATACTTAAAATAGAGCTCCTCTCGAATTGGTCTAAATGATCACATCCTCATCACTGCCCGACGGGCCTGCCAAGGTAATAACGCTACCGTGTTTCCGAAACGCTTCGAAGCCCTCATCAAAGTTTTGACAGTGTCCGCGTTATCTTACTGGTCACCAGTAATGGCGCAGGAGCAAGACGCGTGGAGATTAGGCACTGCCCCAGCGAATGCAAGTGTCTCCAAGCCCGATGATCAGCAGGTCTATGAGCTCTTACTCAAAATGCTTGATCGTTGGAATGCCCACGACATTGAGGGATATTTGGAGGTGTATTGGAAATCGCCCGAATTGTTGGTGGTAGTCGATTCTGAGCAGTTTAATGGCTGGCAGCAGCTTCACGATTCTTACTTCAACGGATATCCAAGTCGCACTGCGATGGGGTTCATTCAACCCAAACGAATCCAAGTCAGGCTGCTGAAACCGGATCTCGCATTAGCTCTCACTTGGTGGTCGGTCTCTTTCCCAAGTTCCAAGCAGCCGGTGGTGGGAAACAGCACTATGAACGTCCAAAAGTTTGACGACGGCTGGAAGGTAATAGCCTCGCACACCAGCACTGCCGGAATGTGATTCTTCTCTGCTTGTCGTGAAGAGCTCATGAACTCATGAACTCATGAACTAGCGGCCGTGGCGCTACACCATCATTCGCGCTAGGACGCGAAGCATTCAAGCATTCGAGAAAACCGCTCGGTTGATCCGGTGATCGTGCCGTTGAGATCATTTAGAAGCTCTCGGTCACCCGGATTGTGTGCAAGACACTAATGGTCAAAACTGGAATTTCTCTGGCCGTACTCTTTCAACTGAAATGACCTGACCGCTGCTGTAGCTTGTGAATCAGTCCTTATTCCTCGTCTTTCCCAAAACAAAGTTTCTGAAAGGCGCTGTTTTAAGCCCGCGACTCTCTAGAAACTTATCACAGGCTCTACGGACAGATAAGCTCTGGCCTCTGCGCAAACCGTCGAATTCTTCGACTTCGTGACTTGAATTTGGGTGACCGGGTCCAACCGCCCTGTCTTCGCCAAATTCCACACGCGAGACATATCTACTATTCATTGCTCTTCGACTATACGGCGAGCGTCGACTGTCGTCATATTGTATTTACACATTTTTATTGAAATTATTAATCAAGCTTGGTGACCGGCGCGGGCTTGGTAAACAGGTCGGGACAGCGCATCCGGTTCATAAAATCAGCGAGACGGGCTTATGGGGGAAATCTCGCACTACGGCGCGGCTTGTTCCCGCGTTTCCTGCGATAAGAATGCCAATGAATCTCTTGGGAAATAGATCGCGGATTTTCAGCAACGCGACAGACAACAGGAAATGCTTGCCCTCAATTTAGCCGTTTGCTCGCGAGTACGATGTTAGCGAGTGGCCGGTACCGTCATCGGTGATAGATCCAAGTCAGAAGTTCAACGAACCTCTGATTATCGATCCAAAGGAAGATTTCCGCGTATTTTGGATCGTTCTGCGGAAGCTTTTGATAACCACCACCGAAGGCGGAGCCGACGTGTATCCAAACCTCACCGTTGATCAATTTTGGGTTCATATCTAAGGGACAACTGTCTTGGGCGGTTATCCCTTTCTAGACTATATCCATCATATTTAACATATTTTCAGTAATACGCGACACTTTTGTCAGAATTTTTGCTCCGCACTGGGTCATCAAGAGACCAGACCGCGACGCTGGCGCGAACGAGCGTACATGCTCTCCGACGTATGCTCCGTGTTGGTTTACGCTCTTGCCGAAGGGAGAGAAGACAGCGCTGCCTTGGTTCATAAGTTTGTCGAAGGGGTACGTGGTTACACTGCGGAACCTTTCGACTATCCAAAGCCGGTGCTTGAGAAGTTAATCGAAAGGGCTGAGACTTTTCTCAATCAACCTTCGGACGCAACGTTGGTACGCTTAGTGCTTGCCGCAAAAACCACGCAAGAATTTTACGATATGCCGTCCGCATACTACGAAAAACTCCGAATCAGTCGCCCCGAGCTTGTGGTTAATGAAGAAGGCACTCTGATGGTAAAGCTCTCAGAAGAACCGTATCAGCCTCCACCAGAACCAACGGAGAAGGATATTGGACAGACAAAGGATTTGCTTAGACGGATGAGAGAGGCGGCGGAAAATGAGCCGGAGAAATAAAGCCTCCCACCGGCTTTTTTGTCCCGGAGGGACAGGCTGATAGTAGCCAGGCACGAAGTGCCTGGGCAACCCAGGGTAAACCCTGGGCTACGCTCTTTAGGCCACTGCGGGCCACGGATTGGCCGTATGAACGGAGGCGAAAATTCTCCGACGTGACCTTCTCCAAATGTCCAAACTGCAGACACAGGCTGGAAGCCTGTGCCACACAGCGATCGAATTGAAAAATTGAAACTATACCCTTCTACCTGCTCAACTAAAACCCAATGTCGGATGCGGGGTATACGGTTCCTCGAGCGATTTAATCTCTTCCGAGGTCAGCCGAAGAGAGACGGACGCCGCCGCATCTTTAAGATGTTGCAACTTGGTAGCGCCAACGATCGGCGATGCCACAGCAGGTTTGCCAAGCATCCAGGCCAGCGCGATCTGCGCACGGGAAACCCCACGTTTATCGGAAATCTCGCCCAAACGATCGACAACTCGACGATCCGCTTCTTCGGTTTGCGAATACAAAGTTTTGCCAAACTGATCAGTCTCGAAGCGCTTCGTCCTTTCACTTTGCCATGGACGGGTGAGACGGCCACGCGCCAGCGGGCTCCACGGAATGACGCCAATCCCTTCGGACTGGCAGAGCCCCATCATTTCGCGCTCTTCTTCGCGATAGAGCAGATTGTAATGATTCTGCATAGAAACGAAACGGGTCCATCCGTGGAGATCAGCCAGATAAAGCGATTTCGTGAATTGCCATGCGAACATGGAAGAAGCGCCGATATAGCGCACTTTACCTGATTTGACGATGTCGTGTAGCGCCTCCAGCGTTTCTTCTATCGGCGCGCCGTAATCCCATCGATGGATCTGATAAAGATCTACGTAATCGGTTCGTAAACGGCGGAGGCTATTTTCCAGTTCATGAAAAATGGCTTTACGGGAGAGGCCGCCACCATTTGGCTCGTCGCGCATCGAGCCGTACACCTTTGTCGCAACTACCACGGCTTCGCGGCGGGCATTTGTTTTAAGGAAATTTCCCAGTACCTCTTCGCTGGCGCCGGATGAATAGACATTGGCGGTATCAAAAAAATTGACCCCCAGGTCAAGCGCCTGGCGAAAATAAGGCTGACTTTCTTCTTCGTTAAGTGCCCAGGCGTGACGGCCACCTTTGAGTTCGCCCGTCGCCGGCGCACCATAAGTCATGCAACCGAGACAGATACGGGACACTTTGAGACCTGTTTTACCGAGGTTGACGTATTCCATTCGTTTATTTGGTTTCGATGGTTCGGATCATTGCGATCGCTTCAAAATTCCAAGGCGCCGCAAAAGATATTTTCATCCAAGCATTGCATGTTCTGGCCCCAGTTCAGAAATCAGTCTGAATTACCGCCGGATTCCACTTGTTTGCCGACCTTTGCGAGCGTCCACGTTTCCAATCAATGATTGCACAAAAACAGGGCGGCCGTTTTCGATTGCGTTAAATCGTAGAACAAAAAATGGAAGCCTTCTTTAAGTCAAAGATCTCTAAAGTTCGGACGCAAACGACCGAATCATATAGATACCGTGAAATCCATAAAAACATTAAGCCTTGTCGTGATGACGATCATCGGAGTTGCTTCAGTGCAAGCTGGTACCGTCCATGCCGGTCATACCACCGTTCATTCCGCCGGGCACGGAAATTACCAGGGCAACTATCGCGGGGGTAATGGATATTACGCTCGCGGGGGTCAAGGGCACTACGCTAACGGAGGGCAACGGTACTACGCCAACGGAGGGCACAACGCTCGCTACTGGCGCGGTGGGTACTATGGCGGCCAATATTACAACAGCGGCTACTACCCTTACAACTCGCCCTTCTTTATAGGGCTTCCAATCCCGATTCCTTTCTTTTTTCCCGGATTCAATTAGAGCTCCAGGTTCCCAATCTGTGGCCCGAAGTGCCTAAGAAAACCTAGCCTAAGGTTTACCCTAAACGCGCTAACATATAGGAACGGGTTAACGCCGGGAGCCTTCGGGCGAAGCTCGGGAAGGGTGAGGCTCCGTCCGAACCGGGGCTTCCCGCTTGGTCTCGCCCAGCAATGTCACCCCCCCAAAGTTCTCGTTCGGATTATTTGATCATTTCACGCTGCCCGAACAAAAATCGACTTCTTGCCTTTCAGAGTCGTACTCCATTCCCCGTTGCTCCAAGCCTCATTACCAGGCGTTCCTGGCATTGTTATAATAGCAAGCTTAGTACGGCGTTATTTTTTGGTGACGATATCGTCATCAAAAGCGATAACCCCGAGTGGAGAATTTATATGAATCAATCAGCCCATACAGCCAGACTCAGACTAGAAACCAAGTTGCCGTCGTTACCGGAGGTTCCAGAGGGATAGGAGAAGGGATCGTCAGACGTTTCGTCGAAGAAGGCGCCAAAGTGGTTTTTAGTGGTCGTTCGAGCGAAAAAGGGAAAGCTCTCGAAGTAGAACTGAGCCCTAACGTCGCGTTTTACCGAGCGGACGCCGCAAGTGCGTCCGACACCGAATCTTTGTTGAAATTCACCGTAGAACGGTTCGGCAGACTCGATTGCCTGGTAAATAACGCCGGAGTAGTTGGTGAAGGTGGCCCGATCGCTGGAACGTGGACGGGCGAAGATAAGCCACTTGGGCGAGGCGGACAGCCAGTCGATGTCGCCAACGCCGCGCTTTGGCTGGCCAGTAATGAGTCGAGTTGGGTAACTGGACACGCTCTCGTGGTGGACGGCGGTTTAACAGCCGGTCGTACTTGGTCGCAAATGCTTCATCGACTTGATCAGTTACGGGAACGTTTTCGGTTGGCGTCGGGTGAAAAATCGGCCGCCTCCTAATGCATTGTCTCGCAAATGATGGTGACGTCGTTGCGTTCAAAATGGGCAGTCGGCAAGGCGCGAGGAAGGCGCATAATTTGAGGTCACGATCTTCAAGAAGCCCAACTCGGAGTGATCGCTGTTATTCCCCTGAGGGTAGGGAGAGCTTTTCTCCGAACCACGTCTTTTTTAACGTTGTTTTGGCAGGGAACACCGCTTAGGCTCCCGTTTCGCTGTTCTTGATTCTTGACCCCCCATACAAACAAATCCTGATCCTCGTTCAATGGAACGAGGAGCAAGCCATGAAAACGCTTTTGCTAACTGCCATTGTACCTTTCGCACTCCTCACCCAATTCGTGAGTACCACTCGGGCCGCAGACACCTACGAACCTGACTGTTTCAAACCGTACGCCTCCGACACCAAAACGCTCCATTATCCCTCGAAAAAACCTCCCTATCGGGTCGCTTTAGCGAACGGATTCGTTGGAAACACCTGGCGGATTGAGATGATCAAGTGTCTCCAGGCCTATGCAGAAGACCCGGAGATCAAGCCCTTCATCAAAGAATTGAAGATTGTCAGCACCGGGACGGATGTGGCTGCCCAAATCGGGGCGATCGATAATTTTATCAATGCCGGCTATGATGTCATTCTGATCAACGCCGTCAGTTCGACCGCTCTGAAGCCAATCGTTGAACGAGCCAAGCGGGCGGGCGTTCTCTTAATTTCCTTCGACAATACGATCGACAGCGACCAAGTCATCGCGGTCAACGAAGATCAGCACGAGATCGGAAATCTGATGGCGAAGTGGCTCCTCAAAGAAATGGGGACGAAGGGAAACGTGATTGAGGTGCGAGGCGTTGCCGGCAATCCGGTGGACCTGGCACGACACAAGGGATTGCATGAGCTGTTGGACAAAGAGAAGGACATCAAGGTCGTGGAGGTGGTCGGAAATTGGGATGATGGCACGGCGCAAAAGGCAGTCGCCGATGCCATTGCGGTCAACGGGAAGTTCGACGGAATGTCTTGCCAGGGTGGCACGACGGGTGCCGTACGAGCGTTGATCGACGGTAAAAATCCGTACATTCCGGTTGCGGGAGAAGCGGAGAACGGATTTCGCAAATTGATTTCCGAGCACGCCAAGGATGGCCTGAAAGGCTGGTCCTACGGCCAATCTCCCGCCCTGGTAGCGATCTCACTTAAGGCCGCAATCGCAGCCCTGCAAGGCAACAGCTTGCCACAATACATCTCGGCACCGATTCCCTACGTCGACTACACTGACATGAAGCCGGGTCAGGATTATTTCCCAGATCTTTCAGACGACTTTTTCGTCGCCAGCGGTTTCCCCCAGTGCGGGATCAAGCTCGATGCCGGCAAGCTTATGAACGCGGCCAAGACGAGCGATTGATCCCGCGATTTCGGAAGCCGTCTTCCCGATGGCCGTCAAAGAGGATATAAAGCGGGACGCTTTACTTACTGCGCAAGCAAGCCGAGAGGAAGTCTTTGGCGAAAGGTCAGGCCGCCGACGAACACCGTGAAAGACCCGAAGTCGCACCAAACTCCTCCTTGATGGCTGACCCGATACGTCCTCCTTTCCTTAAGCTGGAAGGGGTCACCAAGCGGTATGGCGGCGTCACGGCACTCGCCGACGTTGATTTCGCGTGCTCGCTCGGCACCATTCACGCTGTGGTCGGTGAGAATGGCGCCGGCAAAAGCTCATTGATGAAAATTATCGCCGGGGTAACCCGGCCCGATGAGGGCCGGATTTACCTGGACGAGACGCCGGTTCATTTCGCTTCACCCGCAGACGCCACCCGTCAAGGCATCGCCTGTATTTTCCAGGAACTGTCGCTTCTTCCTGATCTCTCGGTCTCGGACAACATCTTCATTGCCAATCCGCCGAAACGCTTTGGACTAATTCATCACCAGCGACAACGACAATCCGCCCGCGCCATTTTGGCCGAGATCGGTTGCGCAGACATCCATCCATTAGAGCGCGTCAAGGATCTGCCTTTGTCGCGTCAACAAATGGTAGAGATCGCCAAGGCATTGGTTCGGCAGCCTCGTCTCATCATCATGGATGAGGCCACCTCCGCATTGACGGCGAAGGATGTGGAAAAGCTTTACAAAGTCATCCGTCAACTCCGAGATCGAGGACTCGCGATTCTCTACATCTCCCATCGAATGCAGGAGATCGCAGCGTTAGCCGATATTTGTTCGGTTTTCAGGAATGGACGGCATATCGACTCCTTCCCGATGTCGGCCCGAACCACGGCGGAGATCATCCCTTTAATGATTGGACGTGATATGAACCGGGCCTATCCGCCTAAACCGATTTCCATTGAAACCGTCAGCGGGGTTCTTGGACGCATGGAGGCCGAGTCGCCTTCCCCAGTCTCCGCGCTGCAGATGACAAATCTGAGTTGGGAACACGTGCTCAATGGAATTTCGTTGACCGTCGCGAAGGGTGAAATCGTTGGGCTTGGCGGTCTGGATGGACAAGGACAAAGCGAGTTACTGCTGGCACTCTTCGGGGTCCTGCGCGGAGTCGATGGCAAGGTTCTGATTAATGGCAAGCCGTCTTCGATCAATCATCCCAGGCAGGCAAGAGCGGCCAATACCCGGATGGCCTTGATTCCGGAGGATCGCAAAACTCAGGGGCTCCTTCTGGCGATGTCCATCCGGGACAATCTGGTGCTGGCAGCAGCGTCGGATTTGGGCAACCACGGAGTGATCGATTCGGCGAAAGAACGGATTGCGATCGAAGAGGCAGTGGAAAAGCTGCAGATTAAAATGAACGACCTCGATGCGCCGGTGCGCACCCTGTCCGGAGGGAACCAACAGAAGGTCGTGATCGGGAAGTGGCTGATGAATGAGCCACGAATCTTACTTCTGAACGACCCGACGCGGGGTATTGATGTCGGGACCAAACAGGAAATGTATCGACTTTTGCGCGATCTTTCCCAGGCGGGGATGGCGATCTTGTTTTACTCCACAGATCAGGAAGAGCTGATCGGGATGTGTGACCGTGTCGTCGTTTGTTATGGAGGTAAACTGATCCGAGAACTTAAAGGCACGGATCTGAACGAACACAATCTCATCACCGCTGCGCTCAATCTCAGTGAAGAGGTTGTTAGATCGGGATCTGCCGATGGGAGTAGTGAGACAGGAGGGGATTCTGACTCGAGATGGTTAGAACTTCGTCGGTTCTTGCGATGGAACGTCGGGCCGTTTTCCGCGTTCCTGGTGTTCGCGATCATGTTTTTCCTGTTTTCCGTCAAGCAACAAAATGGCCTTTCGGTCAACGTTTTGACTTCGCTTTCGAACAAGGGTGTTGTCCTCGCGCTGGTCGCGATGGCCCAAACGCTCGTCGTTTTGACGGGTGGCTTTGACCTTTCCGCCGGAATGATTCTCACCATGGCCTCCTGCCTGGCTTCAGTGGTGGTCAACGGTTCTCCCGCACAGGTCGCTTTGGGCGTCGTCGGGGTACTAGCCAGTGGATTAGCGGCTGGCGCGATGAACGCGACCGTCATTGTCCTCGGGCGCATCCAGCCGATCATTGCCACTTTGGCAACCGGAGCGATCTACTTTGGGATTGCCCTCTTGTTGCGCCCTAGTCCGGGCGGCGAGGTGAGCGAAGAGTTCAGCAACGCACTGACTTACGATCTGGGCGGAGTACCCACCACCTTCCTGCTCCTGGTCGGTACTTTGGATTTTGTTTGGTGGCCGTTTCGCAACTCGGTGCTTGGTCGCAATTGTTACGCACTAGGATCGGCCGAGGGTGCTGCCTATATGTCAGGTTTGGCAATCGGTCGCTCCCGATTCGCGGCCTACTCTCTGGCCGGGTTACTGGCGGCTGCCGGTGGTTTGGCTCTTTCCCTCATCTCACTGTCCGGAGAAGCGAGCGCTAGCCAAGGCGGGTTCTATACACTGAACTCGATCGCCGCGGTGGCGATTGGCGGCACTTCGTTATTTGGGGGCTCGGGCGGGATGATCGGATCGATTCTCGGCGCGTTCATCCTTCGGACCATTAGCGATCTGTTGTTTGTTTTCGACGCCCCGGCGCTCTGGCAACCTCTCTTTCAAGGGTTCATCTTACTCGGTGCAGTCTGTTTGGGTGGATTGCGCGTTCTTCGCAGGAAGAATCAGATGGATGTCTTTTTATGAAGCGAATCCGTCGCCAGGGAGATCAGCCGATTTTCATCGCCAGCGGATGTATCCTGGTGATTCTGGCTATTGGCGCGGCGATCAACCGAAACTTTGTCTCGCCTGATTACCTCTTGCTGCAACTGGAGGTGGCCTCGTTTCTGGGCATCGTTGCAGCGGGGGCCATGTTAGTAATTTTGCTCGGTCATATTGATCTTTCAATTCCTTGGACGATCACTCTGGGCGGCATGATGTCGACAGCGGTCGCCCACATTCCTCAGACCGCGGGGCTGCTGACGTTGCCGGTCGGCCTTGGATGCGGGGTCCTGGTGGGCCTGATCAACGGGATTGGCATTGCCTGGCTGCGTGTCCCGTCGATGATTTTTACTTTGGGCATGAACGCTGTTCTTCAGGGTTTGGTTGTGCTTTACACCGGTGGATCAGCACCGGCAAGTCACGCTACCAGACTGATGTCCGCCATGGCCGTTGAAAGGACGTTGGGAATTCCGAACTCCTTGTTCGTGTGGGGCACCGTCTCACTGCTGATCGGTTTTATTCTGCGAGGAACTCAATTCGGCCGTTATATCTACGCGGTCGGCAACCGCGAACGTGCTGCTTACCTGTCCGGGGTTCCGACGCGCTTCGTGATCGTTGTCTGTTTTATGGTCAGCGGCTTTACGGCCGCGCTGGGCGGAATCATGCTCACCGGGTATTCGAGCAAAGCCTACCAGGGGATGGGCGACGCCTATCTGTTGCCATCTATCGCCGCGATCGTCCTGGGTGGAACAAGTGTCTTGGGAGGTAGCGGCCGTTACACGGGAACAGTCGTCGGCGTCCTCCTCATCGTGTTGCTGCAGAGTATGTTGTCCGTCCTGCAAATGCCCGAAGCGGGGCGCCAGATCATTTACGGAGGAGTTCTTCTCAGCATGCTCCTGCTGTATGGCCGCGGCGCACGTCTATCGGAATGAAGGGAGGTCACAGAGGGGATCGGGGCGGATGGGCGAACCAAAGTTAGTGGACATCGCGGCTGCTGGGCGAGAACTGCACGAATTGGGAAAAGCATCGCACAGAGGTCACGGAGGGCCTTTTAGACTTTCGACAGCCAGCGGATTCGCGGGGCCACGGCAAAGTTAATTTGCACCAGAACGATGAAGGCGATGCTGGCGTAAGTGTTGAATATGCAGAGAGCAGCTCCGATTGCGTACAGCACCTGTGCACCCACGATCCGGCGAAGCACAGCTTTGCAGATCTCAGGCGGCGTGCCTTGTTTAACCAAATCCGCCCGGGCGGCATATTTCCAGCTCCAATAGAGAACGCAACCGAGAAGAAAAACGTTGGCCCAATAGCACAAAAGTGCGCTTCGATAGTTGATGAATTCCGCCAGCAATCTGGTGGAAAACGGCATAATCGAGACGGCAAATAAGAAAGACATATGGATCCAAGTGAGATGCCGGTTGGTCCGGGCAAAAAGATCCAATTGGGCCTGCTGACCGTTCCAAAAGATTGTCAGGGTCAGAAAACTCATCAGGTACGTGTCGAATTGAGGAAACAATGCCAAAAGGGCGTGCAGAAAATCCTGTTCGCTATGGATGAGTTCGTGCGCCGGGTTACGAAGATCCAGGACAAGAAGGGTCATTGCCACCGCAAAAATGCCATCGCTGATGGCCGCTAAGCGCTCAATACTGTGACCGGCAATCTGATTATAAGCAGTTTCCTTCGGCTGATCTTGTGTGGCGCTCATCTACTGAACCCAAGCTATTTCAGAGACCTCTTCAATAAAATTCCGGGGCGCCTTGCCAAGCGTGATCCGCTCGATTTCCCCCGGGAGGGCGTCAGAACCGGTAGCTATCGAGGTGGTGGTGTTTTCAGCTTTCGACCTCGGAACCGTAGTGACATGTTAAGGGGCTATGACAACTTACGGCATTATAAAGCTCAACTCCGACGTAAAGCCGGTTGTCGCGTTGGTTGACGCTGAGGGGTTGCAAGATTATTTCACAAAAAAAGACAAAGAAGAAATCGCTGCCTATTTCTTTGGTCGGCCTCCTCCGGAAATCTCCATTCACATCGCCCCCTCTCAAGATTTCAGCCAAAGAAATCACGATAGAGCACCAGACTACGTGAACGAACATGGGACGAGATTTTGGATGTTTCGAATTTGAAGGGGAGCATTGAGGTTCGGTTGACCAACGCTTTTGGTGGACAGCATGGTTTCTAGGGGAAGACCCGCATCGGGGAGAGCATCGCACAGAGGTCACGGAGGTCACAGAGGGGGATTTGAGGTTCGACGGCGCAACGCTTTTTGGTGGACAGCATGGCTTCTGGGCGGGAAAGACCCGTATCGGGGAAAAGCATCGCACAGAGGTCACAGAGGTCACAGAGAGGGATTGGGGTTCGACGGCGTAAGGTTTTTGGTGGACAGCTTGGCTTCTGGGCGGGAAAGACGCGCGTCGGGGAAAGCATCGCACAGAGGTCACGGAGGTCACAGAGGGGGATTTGAGGTTCGACGGCGCAACGCTTTTTGGTGGACAGCTTAGCTTCTGGGCGGGAAAGACCCGCATCGGGGAGAGCATCGCACAGAGGTCACGGAGGTCACAGAGGGGGATTTGAGGTTCGACGGTCCAACGCTTTTGGTGGACAGCATGGTTTCTAGGGGAAGACCCGCATCGGGGAGAGCATCGCATAGAGGTCACGGAGGTCACAGAGGGGGGATTTGAGGTTCGACGGCGCAACGCTTTTGGCGGACGGCATGGCTTCTGGGCTGGAAAGAACTGCCTCGGGGAGAGCCTCACGGGAACATCGTAATGAGGAGTTGATACAAACAACATATTATTTTAATGTATCTCGATGGAGGAAGATGAACTTTCTATGATGATTCTCGAG
>DATHPI010000186.1:0-2646 GCA_035484035.1 Chthoniobacterales bacterium | reverse complement strand
AAATCCGTACGTTAGAAGCGAGCAACGCAGAAAATCGGCAAAAGCGCCATCGGCCCTCCGGGTTGGCTTGAAAAGGGTTCGTCTGCGTCGTTGCTCGTTCGTTACGTATCGCACCGGATATGCGCCTCACTCGCGCCTTGCATCCAAACCCTTTTGAAGCCAACGGTATGCCTCCTACTTATGAGACGATGCACTAGTAACGGAGGGCTTCGACCGGACTTAAGCGGGAGGCCTGCCAAGCCGGAGCGAACCCGGAAATAATCCCGGTCATCACGCAAATGAAAAGAGCGGTTACCATCAAGGCGGGCGAAAACTGCATCGGAAAATTTGGGAAGGCCGAATGTATCAACGTGAACAGCCCAAAAGCCAGGGCAAGACCGACGGTTCCTCCGACCAGGCAGATGGCGACTGCCTCACTCAGGAACTGAATCAAGATAGTCCGCCGCCGCGCCCCGAGGGCTTTGCGGGTCCCGATTTCCCTGGTTCGCTCCTTCACACTGACAAAGGTGATATTCATAATTCCGATTGAACCAACAAATAGCGCGAGGCCGGTGATGAATAGCCCCGCGACTGCTAAGCCGGCTTTGACCGGCTCGATCGATGATCGCAGCGTCTTTTGTTCGTTAATCGCAAAGTTATCCTGTTGCTCGGGCCACAGTCCGCGAATACGCCGGAACTCGCCGCGCAATTCTTCCTTCGCATCAGCGACCCGGGTTTTATCTTTGACCTTTACCCTGATCGAAGCGTTCTCCTGATTGGACTTGAAATATCGGACATACGACGCCAGCGGAATTACGACCTGAGCATCCCAACTGAAAATACCGAGAAACGATCCCTGCCTGGCAAAGACGCCTTTGACGACATACTGCTGATCGCGTACCTGAATGACCTTGTCGATGGGGTCTTCACCGCTGAAGAGCCCATCCGCCACGTCCTGGCCTACGACGCAAACATTCCGAGCTCCCCGGCTCTCCGCTTCGTTGATGAATCGACCGGTTTGGCAATTCGTCGTGGCGAGATAGGCATAGTCATTGGTAGTTCCCATAGTGTAGACATTGGAAACCTGTCGTTTTCCATAGGTGACGGTCTGCATGGAAGCCGGCGCGGCGACGGCCAAATCCAACAATGAATTCTGATTTGCCTCAATCATCTGGTTCAGACGATCCGCGGCCGATAATTTGATATCAGGTCGATTTCGGAACTGCCAATAGTCCTCGACAGTACTCCATGGCCATTGTTCGATATACAAGACGTCGTCGCCAAATCCCGACATGCTGCGATCGAACCCAATATCGATCCCATAAATGGCTGTGCCCATCAGGGTAACGGCGATGATCCCGATCGCCACACCTAACGCGGTGAGGATCGATCTTGTCCGGTTCGCCGCGATCTGCCGCGCGGCGATCCGAAAGCCCTCCACCCACTCAGCCGAATTCCTCATCGCTTTCGATGACTCCATCCCGCAGCCGGACTATTCTCCGGGCATGACGAGCGATGTTCTCTTCGTGAGTGACGACGACAATCGTATGGCCACTCATATAAAGATCCTCCAAGAGTGCCATGATTTCTTCGCCAGTCTTTGAATCGAGATTTCCGGTCGGCTCGTCCGCCAGAATGACCGATGGATTGTTGACCAGAGCTCGGGCAATTGCCACCCTTTGACGCTGACCTCCTGAGAGTTCGCTCGGTTTGTGGCCCAACCGATCGCCCAAGCCGACAGCCCGCATGGCTTGTTCCGCCCGCACCAGCCGTTCGTCCCGGCCGATATTCGCATAGATCAACGGAAGCTCGACGTTCTCGAGCCCAGTGGAACGGGGAAGCAGATTGAACGTTTGAAAAACAAATCCGATCTCTTTATTGCGAATTTCAGCCAGCTCATCGTCACCCATGGCGGCTACATCTCTTCCGTTAAATTCATAGCGACCGGTTGTCGGCGTGTCGAGGCACCCAAGCATGTTCATCAAGGTCGATTTCCCGCTCCCGGAGCGCCCCATGACCGCTAGGTACTCATTGCGCTGAATGCAAAGGTCAACGCCTTTCAGCGCGCGGATTGTCGTGTAGCCCATTGCATACTCTTTGGTGATTCGCTCAATGCGAATCATCAGATCGCCTTTCGGCCGGATGACATGATCCTCCCGGATAACCTCCAAATCATTTTGCATCTTTCGGCTCCTCGATTCTGGTCCTGGCTCCGTCCTTCAGATCTTTGTTGATGGCCGTGTAAGAGCCCGAGACCACCTCGTCCCCTTCCTTAATCCCCGAGCGAATCTCGACGAAATTGTTATCCGCAATTCCCGTTTGCACTGGAACGAGCCTTGCCGTCACCCCGTCCCTCAAAAAGACCACTCGTTGAAGCTCCTTTCTGGTTTGCCGTTCCAATTCGCTTAAATTCACGCCGGTCTGCTTTTCGCGGTCTTTTTTGAGCTGCTCCGCCGTCCTCCCGTTCTCTCTGCTGCGAACCGTCACCGACTGGATCGGCACCGAGACAACGTGATTCGCCGTCTGGGTTTCGATCTCGACGCTGGCACTCATCCCCGGCCGTAGCTGCACCGGCGGGTTTGCCACCTTGATTCGAACCTCAAAGTTGGTGACTTCCTGCTGAGTCCCTTCGTTCTTCACGGTAGCGGTGCTGGCAATTCGTTTGAC
>DATHPI010000185.1:0-15238 GCA_035484035.1 Chthoniobacterales bacterium | reverse complement strand
GAAACAAAGGTGCCAACCACCGTCCCATCGCGAATGACGGTGACCCGATCCGTGAGATCGAGTACTTCGTCCAAATCGTGCGAAACGAACAGCACACTGGCGCCTTGGGCCTTAATGCGTCTGGCTAAGGTGAACAATCGTTCAACATCGGTTCTCGCTAAAAATGGAGTCGGTTCGTCCAAAACTAACAAACCTCTTCTTTGTTCTATCTCATCCGGAACCTGTAAATCGTTCAAATAAGATCTGGCGGCAGCAGGAGCCTTTTCCGCCCTGGAAGAAGCTGGTTTGGCCAAGAGATCGGAGTGGCCTTTTCTCATGCCGTCCATCGCGCGCAAGATGGCCAGCAGTGCGCGCGAACCAATGGCCACCTCTTCGATTTTCGTCAATGGATCCAGGTCGAGATCAAATTCTTCGAGTAGCTCCTTCGCCGCGCGGATCTCATCCTTCCACGAAATAAACCATCTCGGCTTAAGACAAAGATCGTTGACGCGAAGATTTTCCAGGACCGTTAACGAGGGGATGAGTGCTAGATCCTGGTGGACGAAGCTAATGCCATATTGGCGGCCGTCGCCCGGACGCCAAGGTAAGCGGACTGGCGCTCCATCGATCGAAAGCTTGGAACCGGCGTCCGGTTCATAATAGCCGGCGAGGACCTTAATCAGCGTCGATTTGCCGGAACCATTCTGCCCAACTAATCCATGAATTTCGCCGGGCAAGACCTCCAGAGAAACCTTGTTCAAGGCTCGCGTAGCGCCGAAAGTTTTCGAGAGTCCGGCGAACGAGAGTCGTGCCGGCAGGTTCTTCGCCGTCAGAAATTCTCGCTCTTTCTCGCCGCTAATCATCGGAGACCCGGAGCCCTCATTTCTCGAGGCCCCAGAGCTTGTGAAATTCGTTTACATATTCAGTTCCGTATCCGGTATTCGGTTTTGGTGGATGCCCCACAGAATCGGCATTGGTCGAATCAAAAATATGCACTGGAGTATGCGGATCTTTCACCGGTTCTAAACCGCCAATCAGACGCATCTCGGCGTCCATGATACCACGCGCAGACCAATCGAGGCTCTCTCCGACATCCATATCGACTTTACCCTGCTGAACGTATCCGATGACAAACGGGGTCCCGTTGAACGATGTGATTCGAACCCGATCCGAAGCGCCCGTGAGCGTGATTGCCGGCACCACAAATTGGGTCATACTATCGTAGACTGGTATAATGAAATTCAGATCCGGGTTTCCTTGAATCGCGGACTGGACGGTTGGCTGGATTTTGCTGGCCCAATCGGTGATCGGCACATTCACGTAAACCACTTTGGCCTCCGGAAACTGAGCAAACTCCTTCTTCATCGCGTCCACCATGGCGGCGGTGGAAAACACTTCATCCGAGGTGATTACCAGGACATTGGGTTTCCCATTCGTTCTCATAATGGCCCATTCCGCCAACAGGCGGGCTCCAGTTTCGTAGTCACTAGGCACATTGGAAGTCAGGTAAGGTACAATCGTCTGTTTCATACCACTGTAGTGGGAGGAAACGACCTTCAGGCCTGCCTGGGTGGCAAGGTCGATCTGCGTTTTCAGAATCCGGGGGTCCGCACCGGCCAATAAGTCAATCAAATCGTATTTTTGGGCCACCGCATAGCTCATTCCATTCTGCCACTGAGGAATAAGTCCCTGATTTTTCCATTCCATGAACTTGAACCCGACCTCTTTGGAGACGTTCGAAAAAGCCTGCTCCAGAGTTGTGATAAAAGGAATCGCGCTGGAGACAGGGATACTGATAATGCTCTTGTTTTCCATCACCTTTTTGGCATCGAAAGGCGGACCGGGCGGCACGAATTTCGGCAAGACTTTGTAAGATTCAATATCCTTTCGGATCGCCTCAAGATCAGGCGATTGCGCTTGTGCAAAATGGGTGACCGACAAACAAATTAGAACCTTTAAACAGAAGGATATGGCGACAGTTTTCATTGGTGAAAATAGGGCGTCGTTCGGAAGCAGGTCGATCTCTAGTCGTTTTCTGGCCAGAATGGCTCAATCATGACTCCAGCACTAGTTCATAATTCCGATTGCTTGACTCCAAGCGATACCTTTTAAAAACGTCTGAACGCCAAGGCTTAAGGGTTACTGGCATCGCCTGAATTTCAAACTCTCCACCGGGGAGCATTTGTTATGCCGACAGGTTAGGGTGAGTCTCCGCCCGAACCGGGGCTTCCCGCTTGGCCCCTCTTCAATCGTCCTCGTGATCGTTCTCGTGCTCGTTATCGATCTTTGAGGGTGGCAGGTGGAAAGAGACGGAAAGACGAGCACGAGCACGATAACGAGGACGAGCACGATTTTTGCGCGCAGAGCCTCACCCTTCCTCTATCCACCTCATGGCTTTTGTTGCCAAGCGGTCAAGCGCCTGAACGGCCAGTGCAATGTGGTCTTCCCTGGTGTCCTCGATTTTGTTGTGGCTGATGCCTCGCAGGGATTGGGCGAACAACATCACGGTCGGTATGCCGACCCGGGCGACCTCGGCAGCGTCATGGAGAGGGCCGGATGGCATTCGATGAGATACTCCCGCCACTTCCTGGATGGCTTCCTCACACAGTTGAATCAATGCGGGATGAAAGGGAACGGGTTCAATGCTCCAGATGCGAGACCATTCCACCGTACAATTCTCTTCCCGGGCAAATCGTTCACTGGCCTCGCGCGCTTCCTGCAGCATGCTTCTCAGTACTTCTGCATCCAAGTCCCGTTGGTCGAGAGTTGTCTCACATCGCCCCACGATGGCTGTCACAATACCAGGGAAGGTTTTCACACTGCCCATCGTGCAAACCGCGTCGGGATGTTTGCTGGCGATCGGGCGAATTTCAAGTGCCAGCCTGGCGGCCGGCGCAAGGGCATCGCGTCGCGCGCCCATCGGCGTCGATCCTGAATGTGCTTCCTCTCCGCGGAAAGTCACAGCATAACGTTCCACACCCTTGGTTCCCAGGACGACTGCGAGCGGTAGAGACAAGCGCTCCAGGACGGGACCCTGCTCAATATGCAATTCGAGGTAAGCCGCGGCATCCTTTCGCTCCTCCGCCGCATCTCCGATGGAATTGATATCAATGCCGCACCTCTTGAGCGCATCCTCCAGCCGCACACCGTTGCTGTCTGTGCGTGGACGGTCAGCCTCGATGGAAGCGGTACTCGCAAAGGCCGAGGATCCGAAGAGACTGCGTCCGAACCTGGCTCCTTCTTCATCGGCCCAGTCCACCAGGCGAACGGTCACTGGAGGGCGACCTTCACTTTCCTCGATGACGCGCCGCATGACCGCAAAACTGGCCAAGACACCTAACGCACCATCGAGCCAGCCACCATTGGGGACCGAGTCCAGGTGGCCGCCGAGGATCAGGCACTTTTTCGACCTTCCCTGTAAAGTCACCCAGTGATTTCCAGCGGCATCATAATGATGTTCCACGGGCAATCCTTCGAGTTTGGACTCAAACCATCTCCGCGCGTTCAGCCA
The DNA here is from genome assembly GCA_035484035.1 of Chthoniobacterales bacterium. GTDB lineage: Bacteria > Verrucomicrobiota > Verrucomicrobiia > Chthoniobacterales > JAFAMB01 > JAFAMB01. The sequence continues at coordinate 11,748 of DATHPI010000185.1, read as the reverse complement.
GGTATCGGTCCAGGCGACTCGTTGCGCGCCATCAGCATTAGCGGTTAACTCCCGCAGTTTTTTCAGCAGGGCGATTGTCTCGATCCCGTTCGCCCGCATGCTAGGCGTTCCCACAGTTAACAATGGGCTCTCGACGCAAAAGTTGGCCTCGACCCCTTTCGCCGACAAAACTACCGTCCCGAACCTGGATCTTGCCGCGCACCGTAACGACTGCCGGTCGTCCCTCCACCGCGAATCCTTCAAAACCGCTGTAATCGCTGTTGATGTGTTGGCTGCGGGCGGAAATCACTCCGCGGTAAGTAGGGTCGAAAATGATTAGATCCGCATCACTTCCGACTGCGATGGTACCCTTACGGGGAAACAGGCCAAACAGTTTCGCGGGACGTGTGCTGAGAGCATCCACAAAGCGATGGAGGTCCAAACGTCCGCGATTGACGCCGTAGGTATACATCAGGCTGACACGCTCTTCGATGCCCGGTATGCCATTGGGAATTTGCGTGAACGCATTTTTACCGAGGAGCTTTTGCTCGTTATCAAAAGGGCAATGGTCAGTGCCGACAGCATCGATTAGCCCGGAGGCAAGTGCATTCCAGAGTGCCGGCTGATTCCTTTTGTGGCGCAAAGGAGGAGACATCACGTACTGCATGCCGGCCAAGCCAGCACGTTCGGCAAACGTTTTTTCCAGGAGCAGATGCGGCAAGACGACCTCGACAGACAGCCTCACGCCGCGCGCCTTGGCATCGACCGCCGCCTTTAATGCCGGCAGGCAGGAGAGATGAACGACGTAACCGGACGCGCCGGTGTTTTCCAGAAAAGTAGCGAACCGGGCTGTGCCTTCCGCCTCGACAGATTCCGGGCGACTGGGCTCATGCCATTCCGGACCTGTTTTGCCTTCGGCGAGCAACGCTTGTTGCAGACGGCCGACCAACTCAGCGTTCTCGCAATGAGCGGCAACGATGACACCCAGTTTCTTCGCCAGAATCAGCGTTTGATACATCTCGCCATCGTCTACGCCAAAGAAGTTTTTATAAGAAAGGAAGATTTTGAAGGAAGTGGTTCCGTCGCGCACGATCTCGCGCAGTTGGGTCTCTGAATTCTGATCGAACCGGCTCACCGTCATATGGAAGGCGTAATCGCAAGCGCTCTTGCCTTCAGCTTTTTCCTTCCACAAGTGATACCCCGCCAGGGCGTCCTCGCTCCGGGACGGACAGCACATCTCAATGAATGTTGTCGTGCCGCCGATAAGTGCCGCGACACTGGCCGTCTCATGGGTATCTTTGGCGAACGTCGCCATGAAAGGCAAATAGATGTGGACATGAGGATCAATGAATCCCGGGAAGATCCACTTCCCGGTTGCATCGATAATGTCCGTCCCCGACGGGACCGGGAGATCCTTGCCGATCGTCGTGACCGTTTGATCCTCAACGTATATCTCGGCCTTATAACGAGTATCCGGAGTTACGATTTCACCGCCACGAATCAATAGACCCATATCAATAGACCCTCTTCAGTACGTTCAAGGAGATCTGGTCAAAGCTGCTAATCTCAGAACTGCTCGCCCACCATTTCCTCGCTCTTGGCCCAAAGCGCCTTGGCGTGGTCCGGATCGAGGGCGTAGGCGCGGACGCCGCCGCGGATGTCGTCGCCTTCGGCAAGTTCGGCCACGTGGCAGTCCTCACAGTAGTGCCCGCCAACCTCATCGGCAGAGGCCACGATGCCGCTCCAGACCGAGGTCGCTGCGCCTTGCGGGATGGTTTTCCAGCTGAAGGCCGGGGCGCCCACGGCTAAATTGGACGCGTTAATGCCATCGATCAGCTGTTTGATGGCCTCGGGACTCAAGTGGCGGCCCAGCTCGGTCTGGATGCCACCGGGATGCACGGCTGTGGCCCGTACGCCATTCCCTTCGTGCCGCCGGTCGAACTCGACCGCGAACAGAATGTTAGCGGTCTTCGAGCGGCCATAGGCGCCGAACTCAGTGTAGGGCGTGTGCTCGAAGTTCGGATCGTTGAGGTCAACGTCGGAGAACCGATGACCAGCCGAGGAGAGGTTGACCAGCCGTGAACCGGGCTTTAGCAGGGAGACGAGGCGGTTGACTAAGACGAAATGGCCCAGGTGGTTGGTGCCGAACTGGGTTTCGAAACCGTCGGAAGTCAGGCCTTTCGGGCAGGCCATGACGCCGGCGTTGGCGATAACCAGATCGAACGGTTCGCCTTTAGAGATCAGGGATTCGGCGCAGGCGCGAACGCTTGCCAGCGATGCCAGATCGAGTTCCACCAACTCCAGCCCGCCGCCGTGGGCTGCCTGGGTGCGAACCTGCTCGGTCGCCGCCTTGGCTTTCTTCAAGTTCCGTGCCGCGCCGACGACCTGGGCACCGTGAGAGGCCAAGGTACGGGCTGTCTCCACACCAAGTCCTGCCGAAACGCCGGTGACCAAAATTCGCTTACCGCTTAGGTCTACGCCTTCAAGCACTTCGTCCGTGGTGGACGTGGCTCCAAATTTTCCAGTCATAGTTTGTCTCTACTGTTGGGGTCCGTTTTAGACTGCTCAGGCTCCGGCTGTTCCGAGCGCACTGTAATCCTTGTCGAGCCGGCCAAACCTATCAATGGAGGTTGTCTCTGGCTTATTTACGGAGGGTTGCTGCCCTTAGCAAGGGCCAATGCGAGAGCTATTCACGCGCTATGGCGCCGCCGGTGGAGGATTGATTTCTGGGGTGATGTCGCAGGCGGGGTAGCGCGGGAACCCCGGTTCGGACGAAGCCGTCGCTTCTTTATCGTCCTCGTCCTCGTCGTCGTGCTCGATTGCTTTCCTCGCCGGGCAGACGGAGGACGACGACGACCACGAGCACGAGCACGAAAAATCCCGCCGCTTCTTTATCGTCCTCGTCCTCGTCCTCGTCGTCGTGCTCGATTGCCTTCCTCGCCGGGCAGACCGAGAACGATGACGACCACGAGCACGATCAGGAAAATGATTGGGACATCCGCTCATCACGCTAAACAGATACGCCCCTTCGGCTTCGAGGCTCGACAGTTTCTCCATTCAGCCCTTCTCCATCATCCAACCGACCCTCACCCGGAGTTTCGCTCTAGCCCCTGCTGTTTCAGGCCGGCGCTTGAGGCCGGGCGTTCATTTCTTGAAACCCAAAAGTCCCAGACTAACCTGATCTCAGCTGGGTCCGAATCTAAAAACGAACTTTTCCATGCGTGTTGGTATTATCGGCTGCGGGAATATTTCCGACATCTACGTCAGAAACGCCCAACTTTTTAAGGATATCGAAATTGTCGCCTGCTCCGACATTCTCCCGCCGGCGGCTGAACGGTTAGCTCGCCAATATTCCTTGCGAGAAATGAAAGTTGAAGCTCTTCTTGCCGCCGATGAGATCGAGATCATCCTCAATCTCACGCTTCCTGCAGGTCACGCGGAAGTCTCCCGGGCTGCGATCGCTGCAGGAAAACATGTCTATAGTGAGAAGCCGTTGGCGACCTCCCTCAAGGATGCCATTGCGCTGAGTGAGGCAGCCGAGACGAAGGGCCTGCGTTTAGGTTGTGCGCCGGATACGATCCTCGGGGCCGGCCTGCAGACCGCCAAAGCTCTGATCGACGAGGGACGTGTCGGACAGATCATCACAGGTCTTGCCGCGGTGATGACCAAAGGAATGGAGCATTGGCACCCCAATCCTGCTGTGTTTTATCAAAAGGGTGCCGGTCCCGTGCTGGATCTTGGTCCGTACTATATCTCCGCACTGACGGCTTTGCTAGGTCCAGTCTGCCAAGTCCGAGCCATGGGACTGATCAGTCCACTGGAACGCCGATACGGCGAAGGACCCAAGAAAGGCGAGACTTTTTCGGTTGGTACCTTTACCACGCTGAACGCCATACTTACTTTCGTCAGCGGGGCCAATGTCAGCTTTCTGGCGAGCTGGGATGTCTGGCGGCATGGCGTGCGGCCGATTGAGCTGCATGGAACCTTGGCATCGATTCGCGTCCCTGATCCAGACACCTTCGGCGGGGATGTGGAGCTCTCAGCCAACAATAGATTGCTGAACATCCACGATGCCAGCAGCGTTGCTTTAGAAGGCACACAGGTAGACTGGCTCATCGAAGAAACTGGCGAAAAGACGTTCGGAGGAATCAATTATCCTATCGGGAATCCTGTCGTCGCGAATTACCGTGCACTCGGTCTCGCCGAAATGGCAAATGCCATTATCGAGGATCGTCCTCACCGGTGCTCGGGTCGCTTCGGGATGCACGCCTTGGCGGTTATGCTGGCGATCATCGAGTCAGCCGAATTGGGCGAACCGGTGAAAATCGACATTCCTGGCGCAGCCCTTCCCGCTCTTACCGAGGATGGAGCAAAGAGGCTTTTGCGTACGCCGCCGGGAAAGATGTAACCGAATAAGGGCGAGAATTCGTCCAGTTCAAATTTTCGTTTGCGGCGTTAGCATCGCTAAGCCGTTGCTGCACAGCACTTAATGCCAGGCCGTAGTGATGGCACGCCATTTGTTAGAGGTAATGCGAGAGAAGCCGATTTTGACAGCAAAGATGCATAATTTTTGCATTCAATTCGATATCCGAACTGATTGGTCACCGCGGCAACTGGAAGAAGCAATACGGATTATCAACCGACGATGAATACAACTTATTGGTCCGGCCAGGGCACGGTTCCTTTTGTGCCCTCAAGAAGCGGCGAATCGTGCCGTGTAAGGTGGATGACACCCAGACGGCTCATGGTCTTGTTAGCTGTACCCTCGATCGGAGACATCCAACCGAGCAGGCTGCCCTCGCTGATCTTTACGCCCGGCGGACCTTTGGTCTACCAATGGCCGATAGACTTCACACCCCCGTCATTCATCTGAAAAACGGATGGCTACTGGAAATCCCGGACAGAGCTTCGAGGCTGGCAGGACCTCCGGGTGGTGAGAAAAGTGGAACTCTAAGATTCCTTCCTGATCGCAGGTCCAAACCTCCAGCGCACCCGCCTCGAAGTAGAGGACAATCTTTTCGGCGATTTCCGGGGGTGTGTTTGAAGGCGAGAGCACCTCCACACAAACCTCGGGTGCATGAACCAAACAGCTCGCTGCGCGTAGTTCTTCCGCACGGCCGGGCCGAAGCCATGCGACGTCGACGGCTTTGACCCCATCTGAGGTTGAGAGTGGGCACTCTGTAATAACGCGTCCACCAGGAAGCCAGGATCTTAGGAGGTGTGCTATCTCGCTCTGGAAATTACCATGCCTTGGTGCCGGTGGAGGGCTCATGACGATGTGTCCGTGTCGATCCGTCTCCATCCGGTACGGTAAGCGCGCCAGTTCGGGATCAGTCAGCAATTCAGCCCATCTTTGAAGGTTGAAAGCAGTCTGTTGTCCGGAAGGCTGTAATTGAATCGTCAACGGCATCGGGAAGTTTAGGTCATTGAAGGAAGTGCGGCAAGGTGGCGGCTCCAATGCGTTGATTCGAATGGGGGACGTCGCAGGCGAGAACAACCCCGACCCCGGTTCGGACGGAGCCTCACCTCTACCAGGTTCATGGACGCTGAACGCCTTGAGTATTTAGATCCATCGCGTACAGCGAGGAACTGGCTGTGATATAAAGGCGATCTCGATCCGGACCGCCGAAGGTCAAATTCCCCACCTTTTCCGGAACCAGGATCTTTCCGAGCCGAACCCCATCGCTTGCGTAGACCTGAACGCTATCGGCCGAACTGATGAAGATATTTCCATGCACGTCGACGCGAAATCCATCGGCTAGTCCAGGTTCGATCACTGCGAAACCGCGACCATTTTGCAGTCTCCGGCCGTCCACCACGTCAAAGGCCATGAAGTGGCGACTATCTTTGGGATCTAATGCTGAGGAAGTGTCCGCCACGTAAAGAACAGTCTCGTCTGGAGAAAAAGCCAGGCCGTTGGGGTAGATCATTTCATCTGTCACAATCGTCAGATCGCCGGTCCCCGGCTCAAAACGGAAAACGTAGCAAGCTCCCAGTTCACTTTCCGCCTTGTAACCTTCATCATCGCTGAGGATGCCGTAGGGCGGATCCGTAAACCAGATTGTTCCATCTGATTTAACGACGAGGTCATTTGGTGAATTTAAGCGCTTCCCCTGATAACGATCCACCAGGATCACTTTCCGCCCGTCGGGTTCGGTTCGGCTGAGGCAGCGCCCACCGTGCTCGCAGCTCAGTAATCGTCCCTCGAAATCGCGATAATGTCCATTTTCGAAATTGGAGGGCTGGCGCCACACTGTCATCCCATCCTCGACCGACCAGCGAAGGAGCCTGTTATTTGGAATATCGCTCCAGACAACGCTGTCATCCTCGTGAAAATAGACCGGTCCCTCGCTCCAGATGGCGCCGGTGGCCAGGCGCACCAGCGAGGCATCCGGTTTCAGCAAGGTGCTGAACCTTCTGTCGAATTCGATGATTCCCTCCATAAATCAGGAAAATAGCATGCTTCCATGTCTCCAGCCCCTTCGGATTCGGGGCATAGCATGTCCTCGGCTAAGCACAAAAGGACGTCCGCCGCCCTCATCGAAAGAGCGCCAGCATAGCGTAAACGATGACCCCCGTGACCGAGACATAGAGCCAAACCGGGAAAGTCAAGCGCGCCAGACGCCGGTGTGCGGGAAAGCGACCGGTGAGCGAGAGGAAAAAAGTGATGAGAATCATTGGCAGGGCCACCACCGAGAGACCGATGTGCGAAATAAGCAACGGGAAGTAGATGTAGCGAATGGCCCCCGCGCCCTGGAAGCGCATGTCACCGTGGAGGGCGTGATTCGTGATGTAGGTGACCAGGAAAAGGCAGGAAAAGACAAATGCCGCAAACATGGCCGCCCGATGCCCGCTGACGCGGTGAGCACGAATGAGCCGGAAACCGATGACAAGGGAGATGGCAGAGAGGGCGTTGAGCAGGGCGTTAAGCGAAGGTAGAAAAAGCAGGTGGGTACCTGTGACGTCGGTCGGCGCATGAAAATAGACGAGCCAGCAGAGGAAGAGGCTGGCGACTGCGCTGAGCGCGATAATGGCGGCAACGATGCTAAGCGGGGTACGGTTCTCTTTAGTCGTAAGTGTCGTCATGACGGTTAGGCAAAGATCATCGGTTTTCCTCTTTTGCCAACCATTTGATATCCTGTCACGTTTGGCTGGTGGACGCGGGAGTTTCCTATCGTACTTGTGGTCGTCTTCGCCCTCGGTCCGCTGGCGAAGAAAGCAGTCGACGACGAGGACGGAAAGACGCGGAATTTTCCTGATCACCGTCGTGGTCGTTATCGCCCTCGCTCTGCCGGCGAATAAAGCAATCGACGACTGAGAGCGACGACGACGAGCACGGGAAGACGCTGGAGTCTCCTGGATCGTGCTCGTGGTCGTCGTCGTCCTCGCTCTGCCGATGGGGAAAGCAGCCGACGACGAGAACGAGCGAACGAGCACGATTGGCGCTGACGCCCTGACACTGACACTGAGCCTGCCCCAAATCAGAAGCCGGTCCGAACTCCACCTGTCACGGCGTTTGCAGGCTGGTCGGCCCGCATTGGTCTCTCACTCATCTCTCCGCACTCTTGCAGCTCTTTTTATTATTGTATTTATATTCGAACGAGCCATAACAATATCTATGGCTATAATCCAGCAGGAGAATAAACAGAGGGTCCGACAACCCGGTTTCCATTGGCTTATTGTTTGCCTCACTGTTTCAGTCCTGCCAGGATTCTCGACAGCCGCCCCAGCCGGATCGCCGCTTGATTACATAACCCTTAATTACGGCGGCAGCGGAACTTTTCTCACCGGCATTCGTGGCAACAACATCGTTGGAAATTACGTCATTGCGGGCACCGGCGAAACCGGGGGCCTGCTTTACAATATGTCAACCGCTACCTGGACGCCCTTTCCAGAAGCAACAGCCAACGGCGCCAACTTTCCCGCAGCCATCGGATCCTCGCCATATGGTCCGGGGTTCGGTTCTCAATATGGAATTCTCAGGACCGTAGGCAGCTACGAGACACAAACCTCATCCCCGTATGATTTAAGCTACCTGTATGATGCGGCGGCCGGGGCCAAGGCCAATCTGACAACGCTGGTCTATCCAAGCACGCCCTCCGCACCAACCCTCTTCACCATAGCTCACAGCACCTTCGGCAACCAGATCGTGGGTAATTACGACACTAGCTTGGCAACCGGCAATGCTTTCCTCTACACGATCAACACCGGTGTTTATCAAAAAATTGACCTTCCAGGCATCAGCAGCACCGCCTACGGGATCTGGGGAAACATGATCGCCGGCGGATACACGCCACCCGGCGTGGGCTTCGAGCGCGGGTACATCTACAATGAAGACACCGGAACCTGGACGACCTATAACCATCCGGGTGCGGTCATCACTCATTTCGAAGGCATCACTGGTGCAGGCCGCCAGGGGGCATACAATTTAGTCGCCGATTGGGTCGGAATTGACGGCGTCCAACACGGTTCGGTCCTGCACATCAGCGCCAGCGGTACTCAAACCTGGATAGATCTTGCCGTCCCAGGCGCAATGGTTACTTCCGCCAACTCAATTTTCGAGAACGAGGCCATCGGCGTTTACGTTGACGCTCCTCCGACCACCAATGGCTTTGTGGTCAGCATTCCAGGAATCTATGATCCGATCCTCAACGCCGGCATCCTCAACACCAACCTTCCCAATATTCCAGCTCTATCCGGGGGGACAGGGGATGACATCGTAAATAACGGCGTTATTCGTACGACGGGGCCCAATAGCGCAGGTATATCGAGTGGCACCTACGGGGTCGTTACCAACAATGGCTCGATCACCGTGACCGGTCCCGGTAGTGCAGCGGTCCAAATGAATGGGCTTTATGGCACGCTACTAAATGAGGGTTCAATCATGGCTGTCCCGGGAAGCAACGCCCTCCAGACAGGCCCCGCTGCAGTCGGAACGGTCATCGTCAACGACGGCGTCATAGATGGCCAGATTGTCGTGACTCCCGCAAGCGCCGATGCGCGATTCGAAAATAGCGGATGGCTCGGCATCAGCGCTCCCGGCGCCGGTGCAACACATTTCATCGGCGGGACATTCGTCCAAACATCCTCCGGCACACTTTCTCTGCGCATCGCGACCGGCACCAATGACACGCTACGGGTCACCGGCGCAGCGATCCTCAGCGGCACGCTCCAGTTAAATTTGCTCAACGGCTTCCCGGCGAATATTCCCAAGCAGTTGACCCTGGTAACCGCCGAAGGCGGTATCACAGGAAAGTTTACTGCTCTCCAGGATTCCTTCAGCCCGGTCATAACTCCTGAGCTAATTTACGATTCCAACAGTGTTCTCCTGGAGTTCAGCTCAAACTTTGCGTCCTTCGCATTGACACCCAATCAGCGCGCGGCCGCCCACCTGCTGGATCGCGTTGCTTTCACTCCGAACGCTTCGGCGCTCGTTTCCTTTCTTTTCAAGGAGCCGGTCACGGCTCTACCCGATGACCTCGGTAAAATTTCTCCCGATGGGTTAACGTCATTTTATGAGGTCCCCTTTTCGAGCGCCAACATTCAAAAAATGACCCTGGAAAGCCGACTGGACGACATCCACGAGGGCACTAGCGGGTTTAGTTCCAACATGAGGGTCAACAACGCCACCGTGAATTTCCAAGACAGAGCTGACGCAGACGGGAAATCCTCCAACGCCATTGTCGAACCGATCCTCCAACGCCTCCCTGAAAATCGGTGGGGGGTGTGGGTGACCGGCTTTGGCGACTTTGTCGACGTGGACGGGGATGGAAATGCTCAGGGTTATAATTTTACCACCGGTGGAGTGAGCGTCGGCATTGATTACCGGATCGGCGATCAACTGACCATTGGAGCAATCGGCAACTATTTCCATGCCTGGACCTCTCTTAATCCGAGTGGCCACATCGACGTTGATAGCGGAGCAGGAGGATTATACGCCACGTGGTTCAACCACGGAATCTACCTCAATGGGGCTATTTACGGTGGCCACAACAATTACGATTCCAGTCGATCCAGCCTTGGCGGCCTCGCCAGTGGCGATACTCAGGGATCGGAATGGAGCGCATTTATCGGAGCCGGGTACGACTTGCATTTTGGCCTCCTGACCATCGGACCGATAGCCTCCCTTCAATACACCGACGTCGGCATTGATAGCTTCAGCGAGAAAGGGTCGCTCGCAGCCCTCGATATCCATTCTGGCTCCGCCCAGTCACTTCGAAGCGACGTCGGATTCAGGACTTTTTACCAATGGCATATCGGAAAGATCCTAGTAGAGCCTTCCCTCAAATTGGTGTGGGAACATGAATACAAATATTCAGCGCTCCCGATGACCGCCGGATTTGCCGGCATTGCAGGCCCCTCAGCGACCTTCTTCGGTCCCAGCGAAGGCCGTGATAGCGTCGTAGTAACCGCCGGCCTCTCCGTTCCAATAACGTCTGCGATTTCAACCTATGTAAGCTACGATGGACAGCTTGGACGCGAGAACTACGATTCAAATGCCGTAGCTGGCGGACTTACGATCACTTTCTGACCAACAGTCAGAAGATGGCCGGCAAGCGCAACATGTATGAATACAATGCAGGATCCGGTCTAAAGAAGTGGGAGTTCACTCCGATTTGGCAAGCATGCGTCATCTCGCTTTCGTCCTGAGTTTTGTTTTTATCCTTCCCTTGGCATCGTACGCCACGGACAATTTGGACCAGTTATTGCAGACCTATGCCGTTAACACCAAGACCCTGGCCGGGTTAAGTGCTATTCTGGTTCCAGACATCCAAGCGGCTCACAACGCGGACGAGGCCGCGGTGCGGATCGAGACTTACGCGACCGTTTATCACGCCGTGGCGCAGACGTTTCAGGGTCTAATGCCGGCCTTTGTCAAGAGTAAGAAGGCGGACGCGGTATCGGCTTTGGAGAGGCAATCGATGCTCGAATCAAGCCAGAGAATGAGCGAGGTCGGCAAGACCCTGACCAGTGAAAGCGACGCCTTCGATGAGGCCCTCAAACCTTATGAAAATGATGCTCGCGTGGTGGCTGCGGTGAATACTTTCTCGAACGAAGGTCACGCTCTTCAGGCCATAGCGGAACAATACAAATAAGGCTCACTCCGCAAGCGGGGTCAGCGCACGAAACCACGAAACGGACAATAGAGTACGTTAAGCTTTGGCGAACGCGCCCCGCGAATCTGTTGAATGCTTTAGATCGACCACGCCTTTCTGTTGAGCAAAGATCGGCACCGAAAAGCCTATGGCGATATTGCCGCTCGCCAACTTTTCTCCCATGATCCCGGAGCCAACAACCGCCGCAAGAAGAAACGCGGTTCCTAGACATTCTGCGACTTGGCTGAAGGCATTCTTCGACAGAAAGTCGGCGATCTCATTCGAGTTCAGAGTGCGGGCTCGAAACCGACCGGATTTGTTCATCCCTTAGCGATCCGCGTAATGGAAGAGATTGGGATCGACATTTCCGATTACCGTTCGAAGCACCTCGAGGAATTCCTGGACCAGAAAGTTCACACGGTGGTCACGTAGTAGGTGCGATCCAGCGCCTCCAAGGCCGCCAGACCGCTCGGAGCGACGTCTGCTCTGTAGCCGAGTTTTTTTAACTGCCCCAAGGTGACCCTTTGAATGGAGCCGGCCAGGAAGACGATCGATTTGGAGGGAAGGCGTATCAACGACGGTGTCTGGAATGCCATCCGCGATCGACAGAATGCTCTCCTCGAGCTTGTTCAAGTCATCCATGAGTATCGGAAGCTTTCAGAGAGCAAACCGT
>DATHPI010000184.1:0-6374 GCA_035484035.1 Chthoniobacterales bacterium | reverse complement strand
TCGTGAGCAACCCATTCTCGCGCCGGAAGATCGAAAGAGAAAATGGGTGGACGACGAGGAAGCCAGGGAAATTTTTGCCTATGCGAAAACCAAGGCTGAAGGGCTGACCGTGCTGCCTTGTTATGCGGTGAGCGATTCCGCAGCCGATACTATCGTTGACATTGCCGCAACTGTGGGGGCCTCTTACGTGATTCTTGGTAAACCAGAAAGGAACATGATCGCGAATATTCTGAGGGGAAGTCTCATCCGTAATGTTTCCAGCATCTTACCCGAAGAAATTCATCTCCTGGTGTATGCGTAGCCGGCATCGCGCACAAATCCTTAGAGTTTGTGCGCGATGCCGGCTTTGGCAGGAAAACTTGGGTAGAATGATTTAGGCTTCCTCGTCTCCTGAGCCTGGAACTGATCTGGGGCGATTGTCGGTAGGCTGCTCAGGTGGCAAGGAAAAACTGGCGCAAGAGCAAAGCAGCAAAAAGATGATGGCTAGAAAACTATAGGCGGGAACGGAGGCGACTTTCACCACCATGACATACGCTCCGAACGTTCCTTTTGGATGCGTTGGAAAGAGTGTTTCAAGCCGCAAGCCAGTTCTCCAGCTTGAGCCCAGGCACCTTTCTGAATTCTCGAATGTTCCCAGTGACCAGGACACCTTGCTCGGCCGCAACGAGGTAATCGTTTGCGCCAATGGGCTCGCCTTTAGCTTCGAGCAATGCACGAAGGTTTGGGACGTTCCGGAACAACAAAACGCTCGTCGTTAATTGACCCGAAAAGGCGCTCAAAATTCTCTGGGCCATTCTCCTTCAGGGGCCAGTTCAATGACGGCTCGGAGCCAACCGGAGAGAGATTTTCCATCCCGCTTAGCTACGGAGCCGAGCTTTTTGTTCGGTTTTTTTATCCAAGTAAACCGTGACTTGGGGCATCACATATAATTGCACTTATATGCTAATGGTCAATTCTCATTTCGGCGACAACTTCTGATCGGTTTGCGCTTCCCGTCGGTCTTGATCCCGTCGACACAAGGCGTAAGGCGGATTATTCGCAATTGACAATGAGCAACATATGTTCGTAGTCCTTCGGTACTGTTCGCCAGTTCTTTAAAGGTTTGGCGAAAGCCAAAACGCCCGAAAAGAGGGAAGTTCGCGAATCAAGCACTAGAGCCGATGGAGGGATGGCTGAGCGGTTTAAAGCACCGGTCTTGAAAACCGGGGATCCGTAAGGATCCGTGGGTTCGAATCCCACTCCCTCCGCCATGCTAAATCCTAGATTCGATTGGAGCCATACGCTTTCCAGACGATAAGATCGCGGTCTCTCTATTTCCACTGGAGTGGCGTCCCCAATGGTAGGCGACGGACAGCGCGGGCGATATCCCAATTGGTTAATCGGAACCCGCCGATGCTCTCCTCAATATCCATCTGGTCGGGAATGCTCGTTCCGGTCAGACCATACGGCAGGGGTTCTGTGGTGTTCGATTTTGACAGGTTGATCCAGAAGATTCCCACCGGGTTCCTGGGACCCGCGGCGAGGTATTCTTTTGCGGCCAGTTCAGTTTCGGCCGGGGGCGGTGTAGGCTCCGGACTGATGATCGGTGCCGGCGAACCGGTTTTCAGGGGCACTACAGACCGGGGTTTTTGGAAGGTGGCGAGTCGAGGATGCGGGATCACGTCCAGAATCTGCCAGGAGTTGCGGCCGTGCAGCCCCGGCCGCGCGGGAGACATGGGGAGGACCGCCACCAGCGCGCCGTCTTGGTAAATATTGAATTGCGACAGCCCGATTACAGCGGCGGTTACCGGGTGCTTGGGATCGGCTTCGGGTTGGATGGGCGCCTCGAATGCTTTTTCGATTTCAAAGGGAACGACATTTGGAACTCGGAATTCTGTGCCGATCGTCGGTGTCTCCGGTAGTTTATCGTTCAGATTGCGCAGATAGGATTCCTGGCAATGAAAGCGTTCCGAGACAAACTCCCACGGAGTTCGATAGGCCATCATCGGCATCGAAACCAGTTGCTGATAGGTTAGAGGTACTTTCTTCGCAATGGCGTGCGAGCGTGCCGTTGGTTTTCCCGAATGCGGACGCGCAGAGAGGGGAGTTGGTGTTGCCTTAACCGTTTCCGCTTTCGGAGGCGCAATAAAGCGGAAGTCTTCCGCTTTCAGTTTGTACCGGGTGAAGATATCCGCAACGGCGGCCTGAGCTTTTGCCCCAAGGGAGGCATCATCTTTCGCGTCTTCATGGGTGCTTTGATAAAGGAGCAGCACCCTCGTAAAAGGCGGACCTGGGTCGGCGGCGATTGGCCCGGCGGAGAACAATTCACGGTCCAAGAAGACCTGAAGCCTCAGCTTACCCACTTCCGTTCCGGCCTCGGGAGCGGGTTTTCCTGCGGGAGTTTCCGACGACTTTGGTTTTTTCACGGGAGGAGCCATCGCGCTTACTTCAGCGACGGTCGGGATTTTCAACTTCTGCCCAACGCGGATGGTATCGCCCTTCAACTGATTAAAGGATTTGAGCTGAGAAACGGTCAGGCCGAATTTTTTCCCGATGAGAACGAGGGCATCGCCGTGATTCACCTCGTAAAGAGTGGGCCGATTTTCCGGTGTGGGGAGAGCGGCGACAATCGGTGTTGGCGTCGGGGTTGGTGTGGGAGCAGGAGCCACCCACTCCTCAGATGGTTCGACGTGCCATTCCCATTTGACGGCATTCTCCAATCCAGGTTCGACCCGTTTAAGCACGGCAGGCTTTCCCGGGGTTGTCTGTGCGGATACGCCAACGGTAAAGATCCCGGAAATGATGACCATCAGCAGCGGCCTTGCGGCACCGAAAAGCATGATTTTGAGTTTTAGCCTGATTCCATCTCCAGAGGCAAAGCTGAAAATAAACTTCTTCTCGCAAGGCTATCGGAGCTAGTTTGCCCTGGAGAGGACGTCCTAATGATGCATCAGAACTGGAAGACGCAAAATATCGTGGTTACTGGAGCGGCCTCGGGACTGGGCCGCGCTATCTGCACCCGTTTCATAGAGCTGGGTGCAAGCGTCCGCGGTATCGACATCAACAGACCGGGGTTGGAGGAGATTAAGGCGGTTCTCGGGAAAGGCTTTATCCCTGCCAGGTGTGATGTGTCGCTTTGGGGAGAGGTGGTCGCAGTTTTTGAGCAGTTTCCGCCAGTCGACGTTTTGGTAAATTGCGCAGGAATTACGGGGCGAACCAACCTGCAAAGCCATGAAACGGATCCCGCAGACGTCGAACGGGTTTTCAGGATCAACTTCTTTGGTTCTTACCACACTTCCAAGGCCGTCTTACCGCAGATGGTAGCGCGTGGATACGGTCGATTGCTCCACATCGCTTCGATTGCGGGAAAAGAAGGGAATGCCGGAATGCTTGCCTATTCTTCCTCAAAAGCCGCTGTGATAGGAATGACGAAGGTGCAGGGCAAAGAAGTTGCCGGCACCGGAGTGACGGTGAACGCGATCGCTCCCGCGGTCATTCAGACGCCGATGGTGGACGCGATGCCTGAACAGCAAGTTAAATATATGACCGACAAAATTCCGATGCGTCGTTGCTGCACCCTGGATGAGGTGGTGACTATGGTCGAGTTTGTCGTTTCTCCTGGCTGCAGCTTCACGACAGGGTTTACGTTTGATCTGACCGGTGGCAGGGCAACCTATTGATTGGGTCGGCCTACCCCGAAAATCTCTTTTGAAGAATTCTACAGAGAGGCCACGGAGAGCATGGCCCCATGGCCTCGTCGATTAGGCAAAAACTCACTTCCAATGTTGGATTCTCCCTGGGCCTGTCGCCCTTAAAGCCCTTCAATCATTTGTCTGACTTCTTCCTTCGATTTCCCCAGCTTCTTCTGTAGCCGCCCAACCAGTTCATCGTCCTTACCTTCGGCAAAGACGAGGTCGTCATCCGTGAGGCTGCCGTAACTCTGCTTAAGTTTTCCTTTGATTTCGTTCCACGAGCCCTTCATTTGTAATTTATTCATACTTAGTAGGACGCGGCTGCCTTCATTTCCGAGCCTATCCCTAGGCGCGGTTCAGGGCTCAACCTGACGGCGATCGCTGGGAGTGACAGAGTTTGCCTCTCACTGACTGGCCTGATTGGACCAGTCCCTCATTCTTCCTGCTGCGCTACCCAGTCGATGGCGAACTTTACCATTTCTTCCGAATCCTGAAGGCCAAGCTTTTCTTTGATATGCACCCGGTGGGTCTCAATCGTCTTCACACTGAGGTGAAGTGCCTCCGCAATGGACCGAGTGGAACCGCCCTTGCCGAGCAACTGCAGAACCTCCAGTTCGCGATCCGACAAGGCATCCACCGGTGAACCGCTCCCGGCTTCGGTCGACTGCACGGCCTTAAAAATCAGTTTCTCGGCGAATTCCGGGCTGACGTAAATTTTGCCCTGGAGCACTTTGGAGATGGCGGCCGCCACGTGATTCATGGCCTCGGCCTTCATCACGTAACCAAGAGCGCCCGCCTTCAAGGCGCGCAGGCCGAAGACTGCTTCATTGTGCATCGAGATGACGAGAATCGGGAGGTCGGGATTTTCCGCTTTCATTAGTTTGATCAGCTCAATCCCATTTGTTCCGCGAAGGGATAGATCAACCAGCACCAGATCAGGTTTCAGGCGCCTCATCGCGTCCAAAGCGACCGGTGCAGAATCAGCATGACCACAGACCTCGAGATGTGACTGTTCAGTGATCAAGCCCGCCAGTCCAAGTCGGAAAATAGGGTGATCATCCACGATCAACACCCTTTTCTTTTTGCTCTTGTTCTCCTCAGTCATTTCTGTGTCGGGATTGGTCATATGCCTATTCTGGAAACCATTACACTGTCACTGCGCAACTTCTCCTGGGCGGCCGAGAAGTGCTGATTCCCTACCATCAAGTTTGATCCCGAGTAGAATGCACCAATTTTTGCAACTCAATGACCGCTTCATTCACCAGATCGGCAAGATAGGAAGCCTCTTTACCAAGGTCCTCGCTGAAGGTCCCGATTTTTCCCGCCAGCAGCTTACAACCGAAAGCTGCTCCCAGAAGCTGCTGCGATACGTCCTTATGGAGTTCGTTCCGAATTCGGGTCCTTTCCGATTCTTGCCCCTTAGCTAGATGCGCGTTACAAACACGCTCGAAAATCGAATTTGTAAACGGAATGAAGAGACAAAGTATGGATCGAGCGAATTTTTTTTGGCCAAGTGAGACAAAAGAGCGCATTTCATAGTCGACGGCTTGTCCATCAACGGACTTGATTGCGACCTGGACCTGCACGGGGGTTAGGTCTGCGAAAGCACCCTTCCAGCGACTCTGGTCCGCTCCATTGACATTTGGGAGGATACTTTTCACGAACGAATGCCGGTAATCAAGAGGTGTCGCTACCTTGACAAGTGAAGCAAATAGTTCGTTGAAGTCGATGACTTCCGCGGTGCCGGGCCTGATCCGAACAGCGGGTAGGCCGATCTCCTGGAAAAGGGTGTAAAGATCTTTGCGCCACGCGGTCACGATTTACTCTCTTTCGTCCCGCTAGCTTTGCGCAGGAGCGTCTGCAGGGCTTCAGGGGTAAAAGGCTTGATCAAGTGGTGATTGTAGCCCACTTCCCGACTTCGCCGCTGGTCGTTGCCGCTCCCGTATCCACTCATGGCAATTGCAAATTTTGGCCGATTCTCTCCCAGATGTTCCATCAGTTGCCAACCGTCGCCATCAGGCAGCCCTATGTCGCTAATCAGTACGTCGCAATTCGAGTGCGGGATTTCCCGTAGCGCCGTGGTCATGTTGGCCGCAATGAAGACTTTGTAGTTCAGCTGTTCCAGGTACAACCGCATATACCGTGCGGTATCCTCATGATTCTCGACTAAAAAAACGCGTAACGAACTCATAGAGAAATAACTTCGCAGGCTTCCCGGTGTACTCGGCAGTTCCAAACCCTGAGGTTCTCCGAGGAACTAAGTCGGTTAACTAGGGCTTTCGCCGAGGCATTTATCGTGGTTAGCACCGATTTTCAATTGGAATTGTTCCTCTAAACTGTTCCTGTGATAATTCAGCAAGAAAGAAACGAAGCGACGACGGCATCGGATGATCAATTAATGGTGGCAGTTGTCAAACGCCAAGGCGGTCCAGAAAGTCCATTGGTGTTTGAAGCCTCGAACCAACTCGAGTTCCACGACTCGTCAGACCTTCTTAGACGGGTGCTTCAGGAATTGCCTCAGGCACAAAAAGAAGCTATCCACTTCGCCTCAAAGGGCATTAGTTGGCGTGAGATTGCCGCGAAAAAGATGTCCGTCGGAACCGAGGCAACGCGGCAGCTTTTGGCTTAGTAGCGAAGACGAGGGTATGCGGTGGGATCGAATGGGATTTCTGGAAAGTACCCGCTTTTTTGGTAGCACTTTTT
>DATHPI010000183.1:0-9136 GCA_035484035.1 Chthoniobacterales bacterium | reverse complement strand
ATGGATGCCAAACAGCGGGCACGGATTTGATAATGTTTCCAATGAGCGCCGCAGCATGGCAAAGCTGTATCGAGGGGGATAGTTGTAACCATTCCGCGGGAACGGTTTGGTCAGGAGCCAAACGATTACCGACCTCCAAAGGTATAAGTGAAGAGGGGTCTGACAAATAGCGATCCGACCAGAATCGGGTCTGAAATCGAGACTGTTGCCGATAGGCTTCTCGAGTATGACGAACGTGAAGCGCAATGGTTTCCTGGAGGCGAGCTAAGACAAATTCTTCGGCAAGCGGGTAGGCACCCGGAGACGAAAGACAGGTGTGAACCACCGCAGCACCTTGGAATCCAGAGATCAACGCCTGTTGGCAGCCTTGAGAGGCTATCGGGTCAAGGGCAAGTGAAGCATCGCCCACCCGCAGGTGCGAGGCCCCAATTTGATCGACCGCAGAACTCGCTGTTGCTTCACGCACCCTGGGAGCAAGCTCCATTTTCAGGTCTCCGCTCGCCAGCCCCACCCTGCTTTGTTCCAGAAGATTCCGTATCTGCGAAACAACCCGCGTCTTGCCGCCTGGAAGCCAATCCCTGGAAACGAAGGCGGTCAGAAGGACCAGGTCGCCGCCGTCTCTGGCGGCCCAAAGCCAAGCGGATGGCTTTGCTTCGAGATAGGTGCTCCATTTCGGCACCGAAAGGCCGCTCCACCGTGTCTCAATCGCCAGCGTAGGGACACCTAAAAAGGTCCGGCGCCTGTTCAGAACGGAACGCCTCCCGGCCCCATCGACCAGGAATGACGCCCGCCACCGGTGGTGATCCATTCCGATGACCTCCCAGACATCCCCAACGCGAGATATTTTCGTCGATCCGACGGGCCAATCCACCATCGTTACCCCTGCGGCAAGAGCCGATCTCCGCAATTCCTCATCCAGGAGATTGCGATCCAAAAGAATAGTCTGATCTGATGGCGCTTCGCTTTTCGGTGAATCGATAAGAGACCAATGACGATGAACGGTTACGGGTGTTAGTCTGGGTTGCAGGCCGGTGTATGCATCAGGATGATAGGCGCGTATCAATTCCAGGGCTATCGGCGAGATCGTCTCCCAGCGAGGAAAATCACTGCGTTGGTAACCGGTTCGATGAAAAAGCGCGACTCGATATCCGAGCATCGCCAGACGGCGGGCGGTCGTAGAGCCGGCTGGTCCGGCACCCATAACGACCACATCCAGCCTGTCCGGCTTGCTCATTCAGCCTCTGCGAAATATTCTGGCCTCGCCTTCAACAGTCTCGTGTACGCCGATAGACAATAGTGCAACCAACCACGGATATAATCGCAGGCGTGGCGTCCCCGTTTGATCACTTCGTGATGGCACCCGCCGCCACACAAGTACCGTGCCCAACAGTCGCGGCAGGGTTCCTGATGGTTCACGTGACGACGCTCCATCCAGTCATGCTGACGTACGCGGTCAACACCATTTTCCACACTGCCGAAGATATGGTCCTGATCATTCACAAAACGATGGCAAGCGTAGAGCGCGCCGCCGGCATCAACTCCAAAATACCCGATGCCAGCCCCGCAGGGATAGGGATTATGGGTTCCCCGATGCAGTTCCTGGAGCGCGGTGACCATATTTGAGAACGGGTACCGTCGCCCGGCAACGATTGCCGATTCGAAACGCCTGCCGCAGAGAATCATTTGCTCTAGCATCTTCGCCAACTGTTCCCCGCCCAATTCACCGCCGGCCGGGGCATTCAGCAATGGGGAAAAGCCCACACTGTGAAAACCCATTTCAACAAAAGCCTCCAATGTCGGCACCAGGTTAAGGTTCTCCGGAGTCACCGTAACCCGGGCGGATACCTGCATCCGGCGCTGCTGTCGGAGCGCGGCGCTGATTCGCTCCATGACCTGCTCATAACTGCCTCTGCCATTTTTAAAGGGGCGTTGCTGATTGTGAACATCGCCGACGCCGTCCAGGCTAATGGTAACGGCAAACCCATGGGTCTCAAAAAATTCGAAATCCTCAGGCCGGATGAGGGTGCCATTTGAAGTAATCGAGAGCGTGAGCGCACTCTCTCGAACCGCCGCCAGGGCTGCGGCGTGCTCCGTAGCGGCCCTGATCACAGTGCGGTTCAGCAGCGGTTCCCCGCCAAGAAAAGAAAGGCTAACTTTATCGCCAGGGCCGGCCTCGCTAAACAGGAGCTCCACCGCGTCCAATGCTGTTTGCAGCGGCATGTTTTGCGGAGGGGCACCGAATGCGCCCCCTTGTGCATAACAATATGTGCAGCCCATGTTGCATTTTTGAGCAACCGCGAGTGAAAGGGCGTGAAGCCGTGGAGCCGTCCGATTATTTCTGGCGGTGGGGAAATCTTTCTCAATCCGCAATTCTCCAAAAATCTTTTCGACAGGATGCCCCAGGCCGGAAGTGGCCCTCAATCGATCGTACCAATCGGCGTCAATGCGGTAGACTCGTGAACCCTCGACAACTAACAGAAACCTTTCCGAACCCGATCGAAAGAGATGAAATCTGGAATCCCGCGGGGCGCTCGGTGAACTGGGATTGGCGGTCCAAGAATGAGTGTGGCGGCTTATCCTCCCGTTGATCTCGAGTCCCGGCGCCAGGTCATTCATAGTCTTTGCCGCCAATCTGGAAACGAAGCAATTTCTGCCAATTCAGAAACAGCTCTTCATAGGTGTAAAGTCTCGAATCTGTGCGATCATCCGGAAGATAATTTTTCGGCTGATTCTCCCGGTCTTTCATCATCCAGTTTTGACCGCGACTGAGTCCATCCGGCCCAGGTTCCACGTTCACGAAGTCCGGCCGACTGGCAGCCCAGTAATAGCAGGCACATTCCCGATAGTCATTCTGCCAAGGAGAACAGAGACTCTGGGTGAGTTCACCTGGCTGGAGCAGCTGACGATCGATGACTGGCAAATACCTTGAAACGACGTCGCCGGTGGCTTTGGCAAACAATTTACGGATGCGGAGCGTTTGTTGCACGGCCTCAGACCGTAGCTTTTTCAAAAGGTCATCCGGGGAAAGGACCGCATCCAAAACCAGGGGTGCGCCGCTGGTGTCCTTGCTGAAATAGCACATCATCTCTTGACCCGGCGTCACGAGTTTGTCCGCCAAAGCATTGCTCCATTCCAAGGTTGAAAACCCGAGCGCTACATCCGCACCTGGAATATTAGGTCCATGCACTTGCACCACGGTGGGCGCATCCCCAATAAAGAACAATCGCCGTCCTTTGAGATGTTCAAATTGGGGATCCTCCACATCCACCACATAGTTATCGGCTTCGTGGAGAATGATGCCTTCGAAAATGCGCCGCCAAACATTACGAAAATCGCATTCCAGTCCCGGGAATGAATTGGAGATCGCGGATTCAGGTAGAGTCGAGGGGGGATTACCAAGCGCGCGGTGCGAAAACTGCGCGGTAAAATTCAGAGGTTCAATGATGCGAGGTTCGATCGGGTCTTGACTCATGGTAAAGGCGGGGTTGCCCGAGTAGGTGCGGGTTGCTCTAAGCTGATCAATCCAGAGGCCATGCGGATAATGTCGAGCTGCCGCCTGGTAAGCGCCAGATACCTGCCGTCTGCTCCACGCATCATGGCCGGCATGCGCCGCCGTCCCGTATCGGTCAGATCGCCGATCTCGTTAAAGCGACGGAACGTTTGGGCGAACCAAGGCGGTACTTCGCTTTCCAGAGCTGCGAACACATATTCGTGGATGGCTTGGACTGCCAGATTATCCACGGTGCTTGGTGCCATGATCGGCGCGAAGTAGCGATTGACGTCATTGGAATCTTGACTGGTCATGTTACTGCCGTGACCTATGACTTGGTTTCCGTTCATCACAGTCGTGTTCATCAGGCGGATCGATTCAAAGGCACGACGGACGATATCCTGCACATCCTGATTTGTGCCTCCGTCAGACTGCGGACCGTTCATGGCCATTTCCAGCTCATCGAAAATGCGGCGGATGGGAAAACTGTCCGGCGCGAATGCCGGGGGACCGGCCATCACTCGTGCGTAGGATGAAAGCTTCGTCCCATTGACAGCCAACTCAACGTCGATAATGCCATCACACGCGTCATCCAGGAAACCCCGCGACTTTCCTGTGTCACCGCCATAATAGATTCCACCGGGCATGGTGCTCAGAGGTCCCCCAGGATCTGGCCAACCGGCCCATGGTCCATCTTTCCGGTAAACCTCGGCGTGGAATGACTTGGGTTCACTGCCTTCAGGCGCATACACGTATCCGGACGCCGGGGTGAAGCGGAAACGGATTTCCGGAAAGGCATCCGTCGGCTGAATATATTGAACGAAACCGAAGGGGATGGTCGCTCCTTTGATAAAATTCTCGCATTGACCTGGCAAAGGATGGCGCTGGTGATCCGTGATCTCCGGTATCCGGCACTCAATTTTGTCTGCCGCATTGGCGGTACGGCGAAACGCTTTGTGGTTGGCAACGTGAACAGACCAGCGGATATCCGACGGCTTTAGACCGCGTTCCGTGAGATGATGAAGCGTTAGCGGAACGAGTTCGGGTTGCTCCTGAAACCGGACCCAGACCTCTAAAAACGGTGATAAGGGGCGAATGAAACCTTTGGCATCTTTGAAGGAAAGTTTGTTTGGGATAGACTTGCCGCTGATCCCGCCGCTCGCCACATCGACATGCAGAGTCAGTGCGGGTTTGACCTCGCGCCAACCCAATCGTCGGGCATCAGGAACGATGACATCATAGTTGTCCATCGGGTCATCCGAAGCTCCCAGACGTCCAATGGCCATCGGGGGTAGCAAGCGGATTTCAAGAAGATTTGGCAGGCTCATAGACGGATTTAGACGATCCCGGTCGGAAGATCGAGTGTGCGCAGAATGGGGGCTATTTGCTCGAGAAATGCTTTGTTCTGAAATTGCAGCGCGTCGAGATACTTAGTCTCACCGGCTCCATAGTGGCGCAATTGCTCGATGATGAGATCCGATCCCATCAGAATGTCGCGATGCGCCTTCCATCTTCCCGAGGGCAAATCCGGGAGTGCCAGCGAGTAAGGGAGTTCAAAAGGCGGACCGCACAAGACCCCGGAAGCGGAGTCATCGATCGGTTGCCGGACGATGATGCCCGCCAAGGCCCGCAGTTGATACATTTCTCCGAATGCGCCGGCGATCAGCCTGCCTCGGGGACTAGGCGCTCCTGAGATAGTGATTGGACCTTCTGCGTGCAAAGCGTGAGCCAGCAGGCTCAACAGGAGTCGATAACGCGTATTGAACAGTTGCGCCCACAATAGGGACCTTTGGTTCGTGATGCGCGCAACCGGCTCGTCACCGGGTTCCGGAGTAACCCCCATGGTAACCGGGTTTCGCGCGAGGTGGCGAACAAACGGCACACTACCGCTTTTGAAGTGGCGGAAGATGGCCACAAACCTCTGGAAATGAGAAAACTCACTTTCGTTCTCCTGGTTCCCTTCTCCCTGCTCGGCCACTGCCCTTAGGGCGGCCAGCGCGGTCGTCCGGCTGTGAACCGGACGGACAATCAGTTCAGCGGCGTTTCTTTTGGGCGACTCTGAGGTTCCACGCGGAGCGCGAGCATAATCCCGACCCCACGTATCAAAGTCAGCTTGATAGGCTACGCTACCCGGTTGGAAGTCACCATCGTCAAGCTTCTCAAACAAATTAATAATTGCCTCATAGAGTTTACCCACCCGGTTGACAGCCTTTCCCGCGTTCCCTTTGGTCGCCAGGGACTTGATTTCTTCAATTTCCGGGATGGTCGTCTGTTCCGGCATTTCCGAAACGATATATTTCGCTAGTGAGGTAGTGCTCAATGCCTCAAGCTCAAATGGAAAAGGATAGAAGTCCGATTGGTAGGGGCAGTCTTGTCGCCCGAAACTGAGTGGTCCTCCGACGACCCGTAACAGATTCTGCACAGTCACAAGATGCCCCATCTCCTCCCGAGCGATCTCTAAAATCTGCTGTTGCCAGAGTCGGACTTTCTCTTTTTCACCCCCGGTAGCCGAGGCCGGATCTAATGAATAGGCAGCATAAAGATACTGAACCATCAGGGAGTGCTCGATCTCTGCCCCGATATGGAGCAGAAAGATCGCTTCGTCGCGCGGCCTGATCTCGCAGTAGTGGGTGGGGACCCCTGCAACCAACGAGCGACTGGCAGACGCGAAAGCTGGAATTATAGCTTCACCAATGCTGGGAGCTTCCGAAGTCCAAACTAGTCTGTGGCGTTTCACCTTAGGTCGATGTTAGCCTGCAACCCGATTGCGAGTCACAAGTCATAGTGATATCTCAATCTTTACAATGGTTAAGAGCAACTTTTTCGCGGTTTAATGGCAAGAAAAATTGCTCTTAGTTAGCCATTTTAATCCGAGCATCGCACGGAGGTCACAGAGGGGGATTGAGGATTCGAGGGGAGAGGGTTTTTGGTGGAAAGCATGGTTCCCCAGCCCCCCTCTTTTTAGAATGAGTCGATAAGTGATCTAGATCGAAAGGCTGCCTGTAGTCGAAAATGATTTCATTCCCTTCTGCATTCTTCTGGTGGTTCTCCATTTCCGGTCCCTGGATATTGCGGTCCGGAGAACAATAGGTCGCCGCTACCTGAGGCGAGCTGTAGGACTGCATCCCAAATTCGGAGCAAAAACGCGTAGCCTGCTTCTCATAATATTTGGCTGGTTGCCGGAGATGCCAAACGTCCCAGAGATGGGAGTCGCCGTAGATCCCTCCGCCCCAGACGCGGAGCATGTTCATTCCAACAGTCGCGGCAGATTGATCAAACCCTTGTACATCTCAGGGCCCGCTTCGGTGAGAAAACAATGCGCCGGAATCCAATTGGCTCCTTTGGCAAAGATAGGCCGCTGGTTCACTTACGCGAACGATAGACCGCGGATCGTTCCGCATATTCCAGGAGTCAATGATGAGTAGACTGAGACATCCGCACGTAGTCATTGTTGGCGGCAGATTCGCCGGATTGTACGCTGCCCGCGGTTGAGATCTCTTTCGTTCGCTCGTTTTGTTGCAGCGTCTATACTGGCCGTATGCCTGCACAACCATCAGTTTGCGTGATGAAAAAGGAGCCTGACGTTTACGAAGTCGAAGTAACCGCTGCGCAGCCTACCTTCCACTGCATCACGGCCGGAGTGGGCGATGTCGAGTACCTCACCGACGGCAAAGCAAATGCAGAACGCCTGATCGAAGAGAGCTTCCGCTTTTTGCTCGAACGCGAGTCGAACACTTCGATCCTCCGGTCATTCCGCATCACCGACATCAGCCGCTATTTTCCCGAATACGAGCGCGAAATCCGCCGCCGTCTGGCCAGATGAGCTGAGAAGATGCATTAGTGCACCAAGTCAGTGACTGGTGCACTAGTCGCAGGCGTCCAGCCGGGCAGAGCAATAGACAAATTCGAACGACTTTTGGCATTACGCAGGTTATCATGGGGAAACAGTGCGAGTGCCCTTCGACCACTTAAAGCGATAGGAATTGAGCGGCGGCCGCAATGACAATCGCTCTCTCCGCACTGAATCACATCAACGGCAGCCTATAACATCCACTTGTAAGTATGAATGCCACCCAACAGCTCCACAACCTCGGCCAGAGCCTCTGGCTCGATAACATCACCCGTGATTTGCTGAACAGCGGCACACTCGGCCGTTACATTGAGCAACTATCGGTGACCGGCCTGACCTCTAACCCTACGATCTTTGATCACGCCATCAAGAACAGCGCGGCCTACGATGGTGCGATCCGCGAGCTTCTTGCGAAGGGGAAAACCGGCGAGAGCCTTTTTTTCGATCTGGCGCTGGACGATCTCACCCGGGCCGCCGACTTGTTCCTGCCAATTTACAATCGCACGAACGGCGTAGACGGATGGGTATCCCTGGAGGTTTCGCCACTGTTGGCTTACGACACCGAACGTACCATCGCTGCCGCGAAAGAACTTTCAGCGCGGGCGGGACGACCTAATCTCTTCATTAAAATCCCTGGCACAAAAGAAGGCCTGCCAGCGATCGAGGAGGCGATCTTCGCGGGTGTGCCGGTTAATGTGACACTTCTGTTTTCGCGCGAACAGTACCTGGCCGCAGCCGAGGCATATCTGCGAGGGATCGAACGACGCATCGCGGCCGGGCTCAATCCAAAAGTGGGTTCTGTGGCATCGGTCTTCGTCAGTCGCTGGGACGCGGCGGTAGCGGGCAAGTATTCGGAGGGGCTGAACAACCGACTCGGCATCGCCATCGCCGGCCGGATTTATAAAGCGTACCTTGAACTCTTGAATAACCCACTCTCGCACCGCACCTACAATGCCGGCGCCCAACCGCAACGACTTCTGTGGGCCAGCACCGGCACCAAGGATCCGAAGGCGTCTGACACTCTCTACATCAAAGCGCTAGCCACTCCATTCACGGTGAACACGATGCCGGAGGGAACGTTGAAGGCTCTCTCCGATCACGGCGAAATCGGACCAATCATGGCCGCGGATGGCGGTGATAGCGAAACAGTTTTAGAGCAATTCGCCCAAGACGGTGTGGACGTGAACATCCTGGCCGCTCGCCTCCAGGACGAAGGAGCAAAATCATTTGTAAAATCGTGGAACGAATTGATGGAAGTGATCACGTCCAAGGGCGAAGCGCTCAAAAAGGCTGCCTGATCCAGCTTCGGTGACCCTGACGGGGGGTCGTGGAGCTTGCCGCGGGTGATTTTCAGACATCGCTCCACACTCCGGAGAGTTAATGTAGCATAGGCTGTATAATGTCCACCGAGTAAGCCTCTTTTTGCACGCGAGATTCACGTAGATCACCCCTCGCGTCCGACACAGGCTGGAAGCCTGTGCTATGCTACATTAGCCCGTCGCGTGGTTGCCTTGCCACTGCGGTAGGCGTCGGTCTCCGCCGGTTTCCGTTTGTGCGACTAGTGCACCAAGTCAGTGACTGGTGTAGTGTCGTTGCGATCAAAATGGGCCTCCGACAAGGCGGCCCGAGCCGGACTGGCCCTATGAAGGAGCACATCTGGATCGATACGACTGAGGAGCAACGCAGCCGCCGGCCCATTTTCATCGCAACCCTCCGGGCTGCGCGCCTTTTGACCGGCTGCTTTGTCGCTCATCGGTCAAAGACCACAGCGGGTATTCTCCCTCTTCGCTTCGCGC
>DATHPI010000182.1:0-11655 GCA_035484035.1 Chthoniobacterales bacterium | reverse complement strand
CTGGAAGAAGTCAAAAGGGGAATCCTCAAGAGAATTGAGCTCCAACCGACCGCAACACGGGCGCAAAAGGATCGGGCTTACGCGGTAGTCCAATCCGCCAAAGGAATGGGACGCATCGTGATCATTTCTTTTGCCACGGCAATCACCGATCTTCCCTCCCAAGAAATCGGATCTGTCCAGGCGCAGGTGGCTCAACCTCGAGTAAAGAAACTGTTAGAAGATCCGACGTTGCTCCTCATTATTCTTGGCTACGCGGATAAACAGGGCAATGACCAGAGGAATATCGATCTATCGTTTGGTCGTGCGCGGACGGTCGCGGAGATCTTGCGGTCCAAATGCGAGATTTTGAATGCCATGTACCCGATCCCAATGGGTGGCACAGATCTGTTCGACCAACGCGATTTTTCCAAGAATCGTATCGTCGAGGTTTGGGTAGTTAAACCTAAAACTTAAATCCGTCCGACTAAAGAATGACCGAAGCGGCTCAATCTTTCATGAGGAAGAGACTGTGATGATGCGCTTGTTGAGCCATACGGTCGAAAATCCTTCATTGCTCTCGAATTCAACTTCATCGAACACCTTGCGGACAAAGGGCAGCCCATAACCACCGAGCTGCGACCCATCGGGCGCAGGCGGTTTCTCCGTGTCCGGACTCAAGCCGATGCCCCAGTGCGTGATCAAAAAGGTGAGCGAAGTCAGGTCGATCCGGGCGTCGCACCGGACAGGACCTGACCCCGTACTGTACGCATGCCTGTAGACATTGGTAAATATCTCGTCGCACGCCAGGACCACCTGATAGGCCTCGACCTCGTCTAACCCGGTTGACGCGACCCACTGCTCACAGAAAACACGCAAATCGGGAATACTCTCCGGAGAAACATCGCACTCGAGTCTCGATGGCGGAAGCGAGGACGAATCGGCCACCAGAAGGGCTGTGGCGTCGTCACGGTCCGGCCCATTTTTACTGAATTGTCTCCAACTCGCTTCCAGTACCGGCAAAGGGTCCGAGTTCGTCTCTGCGCTTCGGGACAAGGCCTCGGTCAGCGCGCCGGCGCCGAACTGCACCTCATTGGTGTTGCGCGCTTCGACAAATCCGTCCGTCAGGAGGATCCACTTGCGACCGATGGCCAGCGGAACAGTGGTGATCGCGAAAGTCGGAGCCGTAAAAACGCCCAAGGGTGGGTGAACCGGACAGGCCAATTCCTTCCAATCATTTGTCCGCGAAAGGTATCGGGGGCGGAACTGCCCGAAACTGCAGGCAGAAACCCTGCGACGTTTTGCATCAATCAGCAGCACGCTGAGAGTGGTCAAGCTTCCGGCCCTCTCAGAGGTCGCCTCGAGCACATTGTTTAAGCCGGCCAGCCATCCAGACAAACCTGCTGCCCGGCACGACGGCGCTGTCAGCGAGATCAACGTGCAGACCCGAGCGGACTCGAGAGCGGCAGGAATTCCCTTCCCGCTGGCGTCGCCCACCACAACGAGCAGGCATTGATCGTCCACTTCATGATACGCGTAGAAGTCTCCGCCGACATCCGCTGCCTGTTCCTGGAAGACACGGATACTAAAGCTTCCGCACTCGAAACTTGGGGAGGGCATGAAGGAGAATTGCGCCTGTCGCGCGATCGATAATTCGGCCTGCCGATAGGCGTCTTCGATTTCTTTCTGTTTAGCCTCCTCCTGCACTTGCATCCGGCTCAAGGTCGCGGCGATGAGTGACCCGAAGGCCAGAAATACTTCTTCATCAAAGGCATCAAACCGTTCCCGATCTGTCGGGTTCAAGGCCTGCATCACGCCGTGACAGACGTCACCGTCCACCAGCGGTATGGTTAGCATGGCTTGGGTCGGCGTTTTTGTCTCCAAGCCAATGCCTGCATAGTGTCCGGAGTCGACTTGAGCGTTGGCCGTGTTTTCGCGGATGCGCGTCCTGTAAACGCGTCCCGCGATTCCCTTCCCTGGCGGTACTCGCAGGACCTGCCCTTTGAGCTCGGCTTGGGTGCCCTGGATAATCAGGTCTCCCGTCTCTGGATCGGGCAGTGAGACCGAGCACGCCCAGCATTGCATCACGTCCCGCGAGGAGGAGAGAATCTGCCCTACCAACTCGTCGATGTCCGCCGCACCGCTGAGAGATCTGGCAGCGTCAATCAGACAACGGTAAGCGAGTTCTTTCCTCTGGTAGATCTCATCCATGTCAATTTTTTGGCTTCGGGCTCCCGGGTGCGGGCGTCGATCTCGTCGTCGTCAAATAGTGGAACGGCCGGCTATGAAATTGTTCGACCGCTTGAGTAGTGACCAGGGCAAGGTTTTTCACCTGATCGCTGGCTTGAGTCACCGCCTCGCTGGTGTGGCCCATTTTGCCGATCAGCTTTTGCGCCGCTTCAGCATTTTCACCCAAGCGTTTGGCTGTCTCTTCGAACGTGCTCAGGACCTCGCCAATGCTGCCTTGCTCCTTGCCTTGGAGATCGGACAGCTTCCGAATGGTCTCGCTGCTCGCCATCAGGTTAGCGACAATCGTCTGGAGTTGACCGCGGATAGACTGGTCCTTCTGACCTTCCGGACCATTGATGATACCCTGCAGGCTCGCGATCAGCTGATCGATTTTGGTTTGACCATCGGCACCCTTTTCGAGGAACAGGCTGTTTAAAGCGCCGACTCCTCGATCAATCACGTCACCCATGGTCGACAAACGTTGGCCAGTCGCTGAGCCAAACGTTTCGACTTTGGCCATCGTTTCATCAAATCCGGGCAGCACCGCCTCAAGCTTGGTGGCACGCAGGCCAACTATCTCGGCACCGTCGGCCAGGGTGGGACCCGCCTCACCTTCAGCTTCGGTTCCAGCGCTATCGCTCGGAGCAGGTGGAGGCAATCGCAGCGCGATCGAGGCGTCACCTAACAAAGTCGGTTCCAGATAAGCCCGCACCGCAGCTGGAATGTACAACTTCCGGCCGATGACCACCTCGACCTTGACCGCGGTTTGGCGATTCCCCGGCGCGTAGTCCAATCGCTTAACATACCCCGCCGGGATGCCGATAAATGTCACTTTAGAGCGTTCGTGAATTCCCGAGACGTCGTCGAACCGAATCGTAAAGGTCAAAAATGGCTTTCGGAATGGATTCTGTTCAACTCCAAAGAAAAGGCCGGCCAACAAGAGCAGGACGATCGCGATGCCAACGATCAATCCGACGATCTGCTTCTTTGAACTGCCGTCGCTCATAGGTGCCCGAGGACGATTTCTGAAAAATCAAGTGTACACTAACACGCAGACCTCAGTTAACTAGAAAATCCACCCCGGCCAAAGTCGAGAAATCGACGAACCACCGGGTGATCGGAAGCCCTGAATTGTTGAGGGTCGCCTTGCATAATGATTTGGCCCTGAAGCGCGCCATCGCGCTCGCCACCCAGCATGATGGCGCGGTGAGCAATCCGGAAAAAGCTCGCGATATCATGTGTTACCACCACTGCGGCGGCCCCGATTCGCCTGGTGAGCCTGATAAACATCTCGTCGATCTCTTGCGTGCTGACTGGATCGAGGCCGGACGTCGGCTCGTCGGCAAAGACCAGGTCTGGATCCAAGGCGAGCGCCCGCGCCAGGGCAACGCGTTTCTTCATTCCACCGCTGATTCCCGACGGCCGCTTGGATCCGTGATCTTCCAGTCCAACCATCCGAAGCTTGAGGCGCGCTGTTTCCATGAGAACCGCTGCATCCAAACCTCGATAATGCTCCCGAAGCGGAAGGTGCACATTCCCGAGCAATGAAAGAGATTCGATTAACGCCCCGGACTGAAACAACATCCCGCATCGGATATGCAACTCCTTCAGCTGAGCGCCCTTCAGTCGATGCAGGTCTTGCCCAAAAATGCGGACCTGGCCGGAGGTGGGTTCCAAGACTCCGATTAAAATATTCAAGAGGGTGCTCTTGCCGCATCCGCTCCCACCCAGGATGACAAATGTTTCTTCTGGAAAGACTTTGAAGCTGATTCCATTGAGAACCGTCCGCCCGTTTGGAAAACTCTTGGTCAAATTGCTCACCTCCAGGACCGGCTCGCGCGCATCTGCCAGAGGCGTTTTCGCCTCTCCTTCCTCCGCTCCCATGGCCGCAGTGCTCATCGTCAAACAAGCTGAAAAGAGGTTACGACAGCGTTAGCAAGCGTCACCACAATCACTGCAGTCACGACCGATTGGGTCGTCGCTTCACTAATTTCCCGCGAACCGTTTCGGACATTAAGTCCCTTATAAAACGCGATCGTCGCGACCAGAAAGGCGAAAAGCGTGCTCTTCACCATCGCCACTAACACACTCCAGAAACTCGCCCCGTCGAAAAGGTAGTAGATGTAATCAGAAACGCTCATTTTGAGCACCATGCCGCACAGCAACCATCCTCCGACCAGAGAGGCGTAAATGCCCACCAAAGTCACGATTGGCAGCATAATCTGAAATCCAAGGAAGCGCGGGACCAGCAGATAAGGCACCACGTCGATGCCCATCGTGAAAAGAGCTTTCACTTCTTCGGATACCTGCATCGAGCCGAGCTCTGCCGTCACCGCAGAGACGCTGCGCCCGGCAAAGATCAGCGCCACACCCACGGGCACGACCTGTTCTGTCAAGATAACCCAGAGCAAACTCGGCACGATTTCCACTTTTCCGATCTGGCTTAGCTGAAGCTCCAAAACCAGAGCCAGTACAAACCCAGCTGTCACCGCGATCAAGCTTGACGCCGGTATGGCTCCCACCCCAATCGAGCGAATTTGCACAATCACGTTCTCGAATGTCACTGCCGAGGGACGCGCCAGCGTTCTTACGGTCGACTCCACAAGTTGGGCCACAAGGCTGAAATAACCGGTCTTGCTGCTGATCATCCTGCGGTCTCGAGAGAATATCCGGCTTCAATCCAGCAACTCTCTGCGGGCGGTCTCCACGTCCGGAAACGCTAAAAGCTCCTTTTGCAGTCCCATCATTTCAAAGGAACCCTTGATTCTCTCAGACATCCCGACAATCGCGACTCGGGTCTGAGCGCGCCGCTTTCGTGCGTAAAGAGTGATCACCGCCCAAACCGGACTATTGATAAACTCGGTTTCTGAAAGGTCAAACAGCAGGAGCCGGATCTCTTCCCGGCTATACCGTGTCAGTAGCTCCTGGACAGCCGGCATCGAAAGAATATCTGCTGAACCCTGAAAGCTGAGGATCCTGTCTTGACCCTCAATTTTCTCGCTGATCCTCAGCTGGGCTGCCCTCTTCATGGTGCCAAACCGTAATTCCCCTCCTGGTCGAACGCGAGCTTTTTTGGTTGCTGCACTCAGGCAACACCCGCCCACTCAAATAATTCAGGAGTCAGGAGCCAATTCAGGAGTCAGGAGCCAGAATAGGAAAACACCTCTCGGTGTTCGTCCCCAACCCTGATTCCTCCTCCGCATCCTCTCGACAAAAAATTAGCGCAGGAATATCTAAGAGGCCGGCTGACTTTCTCGGCCGTCTCTTCGTACTCCACCACTCCACCATTCCAGCACTCCACCACTCCAGTCTCTCCGCTCCTGTCTCCTGTCTCCCGCCTCACTCCCTCCTCCCATGTTTCTTGGCGATGACGTCATAGATGGCATCGTGAATTTCAAGGTTCTGATTCCAATCCGCTACCACCAGGCTCCTGGATCTCAGAAGCAAGAGATCGATCTGCCCGACCGCCTCCTCGAAAATTTGATCCAAAGCCAACGAGGGTGCGTCACCCAAGTCTCCGCAAAAACTGTCAGGTCCAATTCCCGGAAATAGACGCGTGATGACCCCGATCGTCTCCCACCAAAGGTCACCGGGAATAACCCGAGCTGCGGCTTGCCGAATGCTGTCATCTCGCACCAGTCGATGCGGGCCAAGTGACGTCTCCCAGCGTCGATCTCGTTCGACAATGTTTTGGAGCCTCTTGCCAAGAGCGACACCGGGTTGATGCTCAATGGCGATTTGGCGCGCTAGGCTCAACATTTCGTCCAGTGCGATAGCGAGCGTGTTTTCATCGTCAACCAGCAGAATTTTGACCGCTAACACTCCGAGTGAATACATGTCGCACGGCGACGTGAGCAGGGGCAGGATCTCAAAGCTGGCATTGCCAATCGGCGCACCGGCCAATTGCTCAAGGGAATTCTGAGTCGTTTCCGATAGCATTTGGGGAATCGTCCGAAAACGGGTCTCTCCTTTCGCCAAGGCTTCGGACTCATCCGCCCGGCCGTAGAGATCTATCCGGCCGCTCGCCATGGGTAGGCGAACATGGATCAAATCGCTAGCGGCTACGTTCAGACGTTCGTCTGTCGCCAAAGTCGCCTCGAGACTCGTACCGTCCGGGCTTGGTGGAAATATCTTCCGGATGCGCATCGTTGCCGATCCGCGTCCGGGTAAGTCGCGCGTTTGCGGTCGGTAGATCGACGGGCCGGATAACTCCGGGGGGATAAAGTAGCGCACGCCGCTGGCACCGACCGATATCGCTGCTGCGCAGGTCGATTCAGCGAGATCCACCTGCGCGCTCCAAAACAAAGGCAGCCCGGTTCCTATCTCAGAAAGCTGCACTCGGAAGCTTTCCGCTCCCAGCACTAGAAACGGCAACTGCTGAAATCGAATCGCGGACCGCGTCTCTTCTAGAGCCTGCAGAATCAGGTTGAGCTTAAGGTGGAAAACCTCGAGCAAACGCCCGGCTTTGCCGGCTCGCCCACTGAAGAGATGTCCTCCCCGGTGGAGTATTTCCTCGGCATCCTCAAGTCTCGCGTAGGCGGCCCCCAGGCGAATAGTCTCCTTGCCGCACTGAAAACCGGGCCAGGTTTTGCCGGAAAGTATGTCCGCGAATTCCGTCAGTGCGAGAGGCGCCAGTGGCCGGACGAGCAACAATCCTCCCCCGGGATTAAATGGATAAAGACCCTTAAAAATGTCGTTCACCGGCCTGACACCAGATGGCATCGGCGCTCCGCTCGTAATTGCCATAAATACTGGCTCGTTCGCTCCGAATCCGTTCCACAAATATCGATGCAGCGACGATCCATATGAAGGCAGTCCCGCTGTTTCCAAGGCCTTCTCATCCTGGCAGAGCAGGAACGGCCGACGAGTCAAAGGGTCGGACGGGTGAATGACCATACCTTCCTTTCCGTCGATCAGGGCAGGCACCGGATGATTAAATTCTGCACCTGTCTCAATGATTGTGGCTCGTTTAAGCGTGCGAAACATTGCCGCTCGATCGGCCCAACGCCGGTCGAGCACCGAGTTCGTCAATGGCTCAAGCTGGGCTCGGAAGCTAAATGCCACCCGGTCCACATTTTGAACCCAGATCTCCAGCCATGCTTTCGGATGACCGGCACGGTCAACGATGGACCCAAGGTAAATGGAGGCGTCCAACGTCTCCCGCAAGAGGATAAAAGGAGGCGATTCGGAGGAGTCCATTCGAACGAGCAAAGAGATTGCGATCGGCGCATCGCGATCTTCCGCCCGAAGCGAGACCCCTCGGTACCCTCTCAGCGGCTGCGTCTTATCGAACTGCAAAGAAATCATTCACCCAATCCTATCATCCGCACCGTTCAACGTCACCTCCGCTCTGAATCAGCAAAACCAGGTTGGTCGCGCAAGAAAGACCATCAAGATGGGAAAAAGAAGAGGCGTGACCCGGCTATATAATGCGTTGCCCATTTTGATTCCAGGCGATGCATCGCATTGCCAATACCACAGGTCAAAGGCAAACCGCGCAGTGGCATTGACCTTGTTTTTTTGCGTCCTTCTTCTGAAAGCCGCCGTATTAGTTGCGTTACGTTCGAGAATCACTAGTTATGGAACTCACACTCGCCAGGGAGAAAGCCTGATGCCCTTATAATAGTAAAAACCATAAAAAAAGTTTCAGCTGAGTATACCAGAACCGTATTGGGTGGCTAAGTCATGCGTTTCAGAAGATTTGGCCTTATTACCTTTATTCTTTCGCTCTGTTTCTCGCTGCCACTGACGGCGGAGGAAAAGGGAGGGTGGGCTTTTGATTCGCTGGCAACCGCACCCAGCGCAACGACGCCAGATGCCCAACAGGTCTACCAACTCTTGCTCAAAATGCTCGATCGATGGAACGCCCACGATATTGAAGGGCATCTAGAGGTCTACTGGAAGTCACCTGAGCTGTTGGTCGTCGTTGATTCCGAGCAGTTTAACGGCTGGCAGCAACTGCATTCTTCCTACATCAATGGCTATCCGGACCGCAATTCGATGGGCTACATCAGTCCGGCGCGCATTCAAGTGAAACTTCTTAAGCCGGATCTGGCTTTAGCCCTCACCTGGTGGTCGATCACTTTCCCTAATTCCAAGCAGAAGGTAGTGGGCAATACGACGATGAATCTCCAAAAATTTGACGACGGATGGAAGATTGTCGCTGCTCATTCGAGCACCGCCGAGATGTAGTTCGACCCGAAAATCCGTGCACTGCAACTTTTTCTTCCACCGAAGTCTCGGAGGTTTTTGAAGACCGGACCACTAATCCACTTTGCCGGTGCGGGAAGAAGGGCCACGACCTCGCAGTCTACCAAATGATGTGGGACTGCTGGGCCACCAAGGATATGGCGGTGACCGGTCATGCAGTGTTCGGGGGTTCCCCGGCTGAGGTGATGTCAACATCTTTAACAATACCAGTAGTTCTACTGAGCATCCCTCGACCACTGCTGTGGTGGCGGAGGGATACGCGTTAACCGGTGGAGGTGCGCCCCCGGGGAGAGACAGGCTCAGAAATTGGGCTATTGTAACCCCGAAACCCGGAGCCAATTTCGGGGCAGATCTTTCAAGCGACAATCTAATAGCAGTGCGGTTTGGAGGAGGAAATGCAGATACGCATACTGGTTGCCATGGTTGGGATCGCGGGTATTTTGGTTGTGACGGCCCATGCTCAGCAAGTAGACGCTATGCATTCTCAGCTACGTCAGCGGCTTGATGCGCTCGGCCAAACCTATGACGAGGCATGCGAAAATGGCGATGCCACCGCCTTGGCCGCTACCTTCGTGGACGACGCAGTGCTGGTCACGGAGAGAGGACCGGTCTATGGTCGGGAGGCTATCGAAAAATATTATACGGCCGTGTTCCAGAAAGTGCATTTCCACGACTGGATAACCACAACCGATCAATATTCCCCTCACGCTTTAGGTGCGGCCGGCGACGAGGTATGGGAAACCGGAAAGTGGAGTGGGACCGTTCAGGGACAAAACTTCGGCCCCGTACGCATAAAAGGCTACGTTTCCTCAATTGCTGTTTGTGTGAACGATGTATGGAAAAAGAGGATGCTGATGTCGGTCGTAGCGCGAAACAACCAGTTAGGGATGGACACCAGCATTGCTGTGCCGACAACCGCTCAACAAAAAGACCGGCCTGATCCACAGATACTGGAGCAACTGGCCGCGCTCAGTGAAAAAATCCACGAGGCATTCGACAACGGCGACGCTGCTGCCCTGGCCTTGACCTACACAGAGGACGCGGTTCTGGTCACAGACACTGGTCCGGTTTACGGTCGGGAGGCCATCGAGAAATATTATTTAAACCTATTCAACCAAGTCCATTTCAGTAACCAGACGGCCAATCTTGACCAGTTTTCCCCTCACAGTATAGGTGCGGCTGGCAATGAGGTATGGAGCAATGGGGGCTGGAGCACGACTATTGAGGTCAATGGGGGTGGTTCAAAAAATCTTAAAGGTTATTGGTCATCGATTGTTTTTCGTGAGGGCGATATTTGGAAGAGGCGGATGCAGATTTTGAACGTAACGCCGTAACAGATTTAAACGCGGGTGGCGGCGTAGAGCCCAGTCCCCCGGCGCACTGAGGCGCTCAAGCGGCACCTCGTTTCGTGAGGGCACCCTCTTTAGAGCGAATTCCGAATAGTCGGCTGGAACTTTCAATAGTCGGAATTTCATTGTTTCCAACTCGATTCGAAATATGGGCTCGCCTACAGAAGCCGGGGCAACGCCGAGCTAAAGAAAGGCGACCTCAGCGGAGCCATTGCCGACTTCAATCGTGCCATCAAGCTCGGCTCACGATCTGTCTACGCAGTGGAGACTTCGGATTGAGCGGCAAGACCTAGAATCAGGCGTTTCCCGAGAAATAAGCGCCCTAACTCTCCCGCTCACATTACTACCAACAGGTTTTGTTTCGGGTCGATTCTGAGGTGCCCGCAACGAGATCAAGGTTAGCTAGCAGTACTTCTCCTGTCTCAATGTGAGAATCCTCTTGCGTCATAGGCGCCCTTTGAGAACTCCTGGTGGGAACCGTCTCGATTCCCTGGGCCCTTCTCTCCCACCGACTGTGACCTCATTTGTCAGCGGTCAAAGTGATGTTTTTACGTGATAAAGACCGAGCGTAAGATGTAAAGACAAACCACTATCTCCGCCATCATTATCTTACTCTATGCGGGAAGAGTTCCGAGAAAAGCGTGTGAGCGCGCAACCCAAGGCCATCAGCGAAGTCGTTCGGCTCTGCAGAATTGGGTAATTCAAACACTCGCAAAGGAGATGCGCTTCGTGAAAAATCCATAGGCAATCGAGGAACCATGCTTCGCTATCTCCTTGCGCTTTTGGCATGCCTGGAGAGAGCGCCTGGCTAGGCCGGAGCAGCTACGGCTCTACCGCAAATCGCTCCAATGGAGCCAATCAGGACTCCTTTTCCCCGAGTTTCTTTTCTGTGAGTCGAACCACTCCTCAAGCTCTTTGAGCGCCGGGATGTCGGTGTGGGATCGCAAGCCCAGAGCAAGCAAACCCGATGGCGTCGGCTGCCAAAAATTAAACTCCTGGACGGGTCGCAGTAGATCAGCCCTGCTCAAGAGATTGTCCAGGAAGCCCTGAGCGCCGAGCTGGATCGTTGGGATAGCCAAGGGATTAAGTTCATTTTTGGGATGGATGCTCATCCTAAAGTGGTCCAAAGATGCAGATGGCTTCACATTGATGCATTGTGCTGCGAAGTTTTTGCTGGTGGAAAAGGTTTCGGCCGAGTGAACGCTAAACAGGCCTGCGTCCTGGGGTGTCTGTCAGCCAAAGTTCACGATATGCCTGGAGACGCGGCTAAGCTTTCCTGTATCGGCATTGTGAACCCCAGATAAGCCTGTGGTGGGTGCGTCGGCATCGTGGACGCCAAATCAGCCTGTGGTGGATGCGTTGGCATTGTGAACGCCAGATAAGCCTCTGGCGGGTGCGTTGGCATCGTGAACGCCACATCAGCCTGTGGCGGGTGCGTCGGCATTGTGAACGCCAGATCAGCCTGTGGTGGATGCGTTGGCATTGTGAACGCCAGATCAGCCTGTGGTGGGTGTGTTGGCATTGTGAACGCCACATCAGCCTGTGGCGGGTGCGTTGGCATCGTGAACGCTAGATCAGCCTGTGGTGGATGCGTAGGCATTGTAAACGCCACATCAGTCTGTGGTGGGTGCGTCGGCATCGTGAACGCTAGATCCGTCTGTGGTGGGTGCGTCGGCATTGTGAACGCCAAATCAGCCTGTGGCGGGTGCGTTGGCATTGTGAACGCCAGATAAGCCTCTGGCGGGTGCGTTGGCATCGTGAACGCCAGAGCAGCCTGTGGCGGGTGCGTCGGCATTGTGAACGCCAGATCAGCCTGTGGTGGATGCGTTGGCATCGTGAACGCTAGATCGGCATCTGGCGGGTGTGTCGGCATCGTGAACGCTAGATCGGC
>DATHPI010000181.1:0-2531 GCA_035484035.1 Chthoniobacterales bacterium | reverse complement strand
CCAGGGCGATTTTGACGCCCACCGCCGCCGGCTCGAGGCGCTAGGTGCTGAAGTTGTGCTGGTCAAGAAGCCCGAGCAACTCGACGAGATCGACGGCCTGGTAATCCCGGGAGGAGAATCAGGAACGTTCCTCAAACTGCTCGGCGAAGCCGGATTCGAAAAGCTGAAGAAGTTCGTTCATGGGAAGCCGACCTTCGGCACCTGCGCAGGCGCGATCCTGTTAGCCAACGAAGTGGAAAACCCGAAGCAGTCCGGATTAGGCGCGCTCGACATCCGCATTCGCCGCAACGCCTACGGCCGACAGATCGACAGCTCGATCCGCCAGGGCCGATTGGGTAACGAACCCATCGAAATGGTGTTCATTCGCGCCCCCAAAATAGAACGCGTCGGCCCGAGAGTCGAAGTGCTCGCCACGGAAGGCAACGATCCTGTCGCCGTCCGACAGGGAAGAGTCATGGCTGCCACTTTTCATCCCGAGCTTTCCGACGACACCCGCATCCATCAAGTTTTCCTCGATCTGATACCCGAAGCCTTGCCTCTCCGATGAACTGAAGGCTCCAGAAGGACAACTGGTGATTGGCTGGACACTCTTGTCCGCTGCCTTCGACTACCTGTATGCCTTCGATCTCGACACTCTCAAAAGTTTCCTCTTGACAATCTAATCGCGTAACCGTACAGTTACGCATTATGCGGAACCGTTTGGTTACATATTCCACCGAAGCGACTTTTCAGGTCCTGGCCGATCCGACCAGACGAGCCGTGCTTGATCTTCTCAGGAGCGGAACTCAGCCGGCAGGGCAAATTGCCAAGGCTTTTCCAGTTTCACGTCCGGCCATCTCCAAACATCTGCGCTTGCTTCGTCGCGCTCATCTGGTGCAGGAACGCCGCGAAGGTCGCCACCGCCTTTACCAACTCAACCCCGAACCTTTGAAAGCTGTGGATTCCTGGCTGGAACAGTATCGCGTCTTCTGGCAAACCAGCTTGGCCAACTTGAAAACTTTTGTCGAAGCCGAGTACGCGAAAGAAAGCGCACACGATCGTCCAAAACACAAATAACAGGAGGAACCAAAATGAAAGCACTACGAATTGCAGCCTGCATCATGTTGTTCACAACCGCCGTTTTTGCGCAATCGGACGCGCAGAAATCATTCGACCAACTGAAATCGCTCAACGGGTCATGGGAAGGGAAGAACTCGATCGGCAATCCGGTGCAGGTCTCTTACCGCATGACCGCTCGAGGCTCTGCGCTGATGAGCGAAATCGTGGGCCACGGCGAAACCATGATCTCCATGATTAACTTCGACGGCCCCAATCGCCTGCTCCTGACTCATTACTGTACGGTCGGAAACCAGCCGCGCATGCAGGCCAGCGCTTCGCCGGACGGCAAGACCATCACCTTCAACTTTCTCGACGCAACCAACCTCGACAATCCGCAGTCCGGCCATATGGATCACGTAGTCATCGCCCTGCTCGGACCCGACCACCACACCGAGGAGTGGAACTTTATCGATCACGGCAAGGAGATCAAGGAATTTTTTGACCTGACGCGCAAGAATTGAAGCGCGTTTAACTTCCAGAACCAGGCAGTGATACAACTCAATTCAGGAGCCAGCTATGGCACAAGCAGTTGTTACCCCCGATCAAGATGCGATCATCAGCGAAATAGATGTTAAGGCGCCGGCAGAGCGGGTATTTCAAGCGCTCACGGATCCCCGACAGTTCAAGCTCTGGTGGAATAGTGACGAGTGCCAGACCGAGTTCTTTGAAATGGATCCGCGCCCCGGAGGCAAATGGCGATTCGGAACCAGGAAGGCCGAGTTGGACGTCAACGGCGTGAACCAGTTCGTTTGCGAGGGCGAGGTGCTCGAATTTTATCCGCCGCGCCTGCTGGCCTACACATGGATTGCGAACTGGCACGACGACAAATCCCGGCGCACAATCGTGCGCTGGGAGTTGACGCCGACCAAAGACGGCACCCACGTCAAAGTCACCCACAGCGGTTTGGCCCAGGAAGCGGTTGCCCGCAAGGATTACAGCGGCGGCTGGCCTGGTGTTGTGGAAATGCTCAAGAAATTTGTCGAGACGAAATAAACAGGAGAGCTCATGGCTACGATTGAAATCACTCCCGATCAAGATGCGATAGTTGCGGAAATCTTTATTGCCGCCCCGCCGGAGCGTGTCTTCCAGGCGATTACCGATCCCGCCCAGACCTCGCAATGGTGGGGACAGAAAGGCGTGTATCGCATCACGGAACGGCACGCCGATTTTCGCGTCGGCGGCAAATATTCGAGTGTCGGCGTGGGCGCGGATGGTACGCCGTTTCGAGTGGACGGCGAATATTTGGAAATTGATCCGCCGCGGCTGCTGGTCCAGACATGGACCGCCAGTTGGCGCGCAGACGTGAAGACCATTGTGCGTTGGGAACTCGAGCCCCAAACTGTTCACGGCCTGCAACATCGCGGTCCGCAAAAAGTGGGAACCGGGACGGTGGTGCGAGTTCGTCAGCAGGGATTTGCTGGAGCTCCAAAGGC
>DATHPI010000180.1:0-5491 GCA_035484035.1 Chthoniobacterales bacterium | reverse complement strand
ATGCGCCCGCCAAGTAGGCTGCCGCTTCGTTTCCGCCGACCGCATAGAAGACTCGCCCCAACGGGTCTGTTCCATCAGGCACCAAGAAACAATCGCCAGGAAAGCAACAATGAATACCGGAAGCGGAATCAGATCACAAAGTTTGTCTCGGCCGATCGCTAGAAATGCGGAGTCAAAGGCGCCGGCCGCGACCGAGCCGTCCGGCAGGTTTAACCCGACCGTAATGGAGCGTCCAGTACTTGGAATGAGTTCCAGGCCCGCCAAGACAAACATCATGGCGAGCGTTGCTAGCAGATCCGGAATGCGAAGTCCGACGATTAGTAGTCCGTTGATCAGGCCAATTGCCGCACCAGCGAATAAGGCTAGCAAAACAGTTTCAAGAGCATGTAACCGGAGGACGACCATGGCGTAACTAGTCGACATGAGAGTAAAAGCGGCCACGCTTCCCACGGATAAATCGAACCCGTCCACAGCCAAGGTGACGGTGACGCCGATGCCAAGCACGATGACGACGGCGACCGACTGTAAAACGCTCAATAAATTGTTGGCGCGTAGAAAAGCCGGCTCGAGGGCATTGAAGAAAAGGATTAATGCCGCCAAAATAAGGAAGATGGCGTAGCGTCGAAAACCGCGGCTGATCTGCTGGCCGGTCCGACGAACCAACGGACTGTTCTCCTTGGCAACGGTTAGTTCCCCGTTCATGCAGCAAACTTTTCTGTCGCCTCGATTTGCGCTCCTTCGACTGCTGCGATCGCGTTCAGAAGCGAAATAGGGTCGCCGAACTGCACCTCATGGCGGCCAACGAATGACAAGGCTCGGCCTGCCACCTACCTACGACGACTTTTTGCTGATTACCGCCTGAGAGGAGATCCATTGTGTCGTCGGAACTGCCACAGCGGATGCCGAGGGCCGTGATCGCCTTTGCGGCGGCGGCCTGCTCTTTTGCTCGGCGAACGAAACCGAATGGGAACCAGTGTGGCCGATGCGGCAGCGCGATCGTGCCGGCGATATTTCCTCCCAGCGTCGCCGGAGATAGAAGCGAAGAATGCCAGCGATCTTCGCCAGCCATAAAAACTCCGTTCCGAATGGCCTCACCAGGTCACTTTACTCTACTCAGATGATATGGTATGTCTCAGTTGGCACAGCCAGCGGCGGATGTTAAATTAAACCAAATCAACCCACTGCGAATGCACACAAAATCTAGAAAAATGACCCCGGTAGCAAAGGTCGAATTTCGAGTGAAGCTGGTTCTGGCCGCCGTGGTCTTGAGCTTTTTACTCTGGGTAACCAATGGCCGTGCTGATGATCGTGTGACCAGGATTGGACTCGATTGGGCTTATTACAATCCTCTTAGCCTGGTGTTAAAAGACAAAAAATGGCTTGAGGATGAGTTCCGGAAAGATGGCATCGAGATCCAATGGACTCAAAGCCTGGGCAGTAACAAAGCACTGGAGTTACTTCGGAGCAAAAGTGTTGATTTCGGATCGACGGCAGGGGCCGCGGCGTTGCTTGGGCGCGCGAATGGCAACCCGATCAAATCGATTTATCTCTACGACAATCCGGAATGGGCTGCTTTGGTTACACGAACACAGTCCAGAATCTCCCGATTGGAAGATCTCAAGGGTAAGCGTGTTGCGGTAACCCGTGGAACCGATCCACACATTTTTTTGCTGCGCGCTTTGGCAAGCGTTGGCCTAACGGAAAAAGATATTGAGCTTGTACCGCTTCAACATGCGGATGGTAAAGTAGCACTCGAAAGGGGTTCCGTTGAAGCATGGTCTGGACTGGATCCGTACACCGCTCAAGTTGAAGTCGAGGAAGGGTACGCAATCTTTTTCCGCAAGAAAGCCTGGAACAGCTACGGCGTCCTTAATGTTCGGGAAGCATTCGCGAAAGACCATCCGGACCTGGTCAAACGTGTCTTGGCCGTTTATGAAAAGGCGCGACTTTGGACATTAGCTAACCCAAGCGAAGCCAGACAAATTCTGGCGAACGCCGCTCATCTTCCTGATGCGGTAGCGAACAAAGTCTGGGAGCGGCAAGATTTCACCAATTCAGTTCTCGGGCCGGAACAAAGAGCAACGATTAGAGCATCTGGAGAAACGTTGAAGAAGAGTCAACTGATCGATGCTGAAGTGAACATTGATCAGGTGGTCAATGATTTGATCGATCCTGAATTTTTGCCTAGCCAGGTCGCCAACAAATAAGAAGTGGAGACTTCAACAAAAGAACTTTCTTCTTCCGCAGGCCCATTGGAGGCCAGGGATCCCTCTAACGCCGTAGCCACAATTAGCACGGATCAACCCGATAATGGGCGGAGAAAGCCCAGACACGGTTTGGTGTCGATTTCTCCGGTGTCCCTTTTGCGAAAATGGTCTCGTTGGAGGTCGACGATTCTCGCTTTACTGCTCCCTGCGATCTTGATTGTCGGCTGGGAAATCTCGGTCAGGAACCGTCTGATCGACCTCAATCTCTATTCGAGTCCCACCCAAATTTTGTCGGAAATCTCCAAGTTGACTGCGGACGGCGTTTTGCTGCAGCATCTCGAAAGCACCTTTTTACGTGTAACGTTCGGGTTTGCGGCCGGAGTTATAGCGGCGACCTTTTTAGGAGCAGTTACGGGTTTCTCCAGATTGAGCCGGGAGCTGCTCGATCCGGTGCTCCAATCTTTGCGCAGCATTCCTTCAATGGCTTGGGTTCCTTTGTTTATTCTCTGGTTAGGTATCAATGAAAGTTCCAAGATCTCATTGATCGCCCTGGGAGTTTTTTTCCCCGTTTATTTGAACCTTATGAACGGCGTCCAAAATGTTGACCGGAAACTAGTCGAGGTCGGGCTGGTGGCCGGATTCCGGGGCGTGGAATTGGTCTGGAGGATTATCCTCCCGGCCAGTCTACCCGCTTATTTGGTTGGTCTTCGACAGGGGCTTGCGCTTGGTTGGATGTTCGTGGTCGCAGCCGAGATCATGGGAGCAAGCCGCGGTCTTGGCTACCTGCTGATCGATGGCGAGGCCACCGGACGGCCGGCTATTATGATCGCCTCGGTTATCCTTTTTGGGATGTGCGGCAAATTAACCGATAGCCTCCTTGTCACATTGAGCGCGCGCTTGCTCCGTTGGCAGGATGTCTACAGAGGCTGACCATGC
Source organism: Chthoniobacterales bacterium (assembly GCA_035484035.1). Lineage (GTDB taxonomy): Bacteria > Verrucomicrobiota > Verrucomicrobiia > Chthoniobacterales > JAFAMB01 > JAFAMB01. The sequence goes on along the minus strand of DATHPI010000180.1, from coordinate 2,348 downwards.
TGCGTCTTAAAGAAATTGGCAAACAGTTCGAGAACGGCAGGGTGGCCCTTCGTGAAATTAGCCTCGAAATTTCACCACAAACGATTGTCAGCGTAGTGGGCGCGAGCGGATCTGGAAAGAGTACGCTTCTTCGACTTGTCAGTGGATTGGAGATGCCGACGACCGGAGACTTGACCTGGAATGACCAATCGATTGTTGGGCCGCGTCGCGACATTGGTTTCATTTTTCAAGAATCCCGATTGATGCCTTGGCTGACGATCACCGCGAATGTTCGACTGGGCCTCGGGCCCGCGAATCAGAGCAGGGTTCTCCGTGGCACCTCGATGTTCCCGCGCCTTTTTTCCGCAAAAGGCGATGTTCTCACTCGTGAATTGGTATCGGAAGCTATCCGTAAGGTTGGTCTTACGCCCTTCGCCTCGGCATTTCCACGTGAGCTTTCTGGAGGCATGGCTCAGCGGGTTGCCATCGCCCGGGCTCTTGTTGCCCGGCCTTCACTCATTCTCATGGACGAACCGTTCAGTGCCTTGGACGCCGTCAATCGGCTCAAGTTGCAGAATCATCTCTTGCAAATCTGGCAAGCTGACCGGCCGACGCTTCTGGTCGTTACCCACGATGTGGAAGAAGCAGTTTTCTTTGGAGATCGAGTCATTGTGCTGGAGAGAAATTCAGGGCGAATTAAGGATGACTACACAATAGACCTGCCGCGCCCCCGGCAGCGGATCGGAACGCAATTTCAACATTGGAAGGAGACAGTCCTGAAGTCGCTGGATCCGGCGCTGGTCGAAGAGGCCGCCTCTGTTGAGCAAGAGAAATATGCCTGAGCTTCGGTAAGCGAAGCGACCCATTTGGCCCGACTCCCCGCGCGGCCAGGTGGTCGCTTCGCTTACACAGTTGCATCCGCGGACTCAGCGGAACTACCCGCCGAAAAGAAAGATTAAGCTTTACGAGTTCCGGCGCCCTGCTGCAGCAGCTTGACAAAGTTGTCGGAAGAGATCACCGGCGCGAAAAAATTGTTGATTCGCCGGAGGGCCGCTGGTTCTTCTTCCGGCTTCTGGCAATCGCATGCATCTCCGATGACGATCGGCAAATATCCATTGTCCCGAGCTGATCGCGCATTTCCTTCCACACACCAATCAAGGTGGATGCCAGTGAAGACAATAACCTCGACTCGCTTACGCGAGAGCTCGAGTGGCAGTTGAGTGCCCACGAATGAACTCTGTAGCGCCAGTTCGTTAAACTGCAGGTCTCCTGGTTGGACCAGTGCCTTGAGCTCATCGACCAGTTCGTTATCAGCTTTCTGTTTCTCAGGAGAGAAGTTTAGCCCTTCAACCCAGGTTTCGTATTGAACCTTATCGAAGGCTGACTGCGGGTAGTTCTGGCGAAAGACTTCGTAGCCGATCCAACTAAACGACCTGAAGTTATTGGCTGCCCGCGCTGCGTTGACAACCTTGATCGTTGCCGGCAGGCTAGTCCGTTCACGGTGCTTCTCGGCCCCTTGAGCGCCCCAGGATTCATAGAGAGATTTATTCTGACTGATAGAGACAAATGCCGCCGGCCGCGAAAGGATCTCAGCCAGGTCGAGCTTTTTCCATTGCGGAGCCAGGTCGGGAATAGTGCTCGAACCACCGGCTGAGCTTTCGCTTGCTTTGCTTGTATTAGCACCCAAACCAAGGGTGGAAGCAGCGGCCAATCCGACTGCGGTACTTTTTAGAAATCGGCGACGTGACAAATCGCTCACTTCGTGGGTTTGTTGGTTCATAACGTTCGATCGTTAGGTTCTTCATTAGCGCCCCTGAGCGGCTGGTTTCGGGCGAAAAACCAGCTCCAATTCTGGCGGGCAGCAGACCAAAATTAATACAATACTTAAATAGTATGGTTTACCTTGGTTGGCAAGTCTTTATTTTCTGTCCTGATTCAGCTGGATCGAAGAACAGTTGAAGTTCATCCGCTATCGTCCGGGAAAACCGACGACCACCGGGCCTAGTCCTCCCCTGGACCCTTGGCACTTAGAATCTGCACAAGCTGGAAGTCTCTCCCGGGGTTGAAACCCATACAGTTTGGATTTGGAGAAGGGCACTCGGGGTGATTCATGCCCCGAAGGTGGCTAGAGGGCTCAGCCCAAGGTTTCAACCCATAAGCGCTAAGATAACGGAGGATGGTGCGGAGGCCCGGCGCAGGTAGGGCGAAGCTCCGCCTGAGCCGGGGCTTCCCGCGTCGCGCCCGCCTGCGAGGTAATCCCTCTAAATCAACCGTTTCGAGTCAACCACGATACGCGTAGCCTTTTGCTTAAGACAGAAATGGACTTGCGCCGGATCTTGTTCGGGCGGCGTGAAATGATCAAATAACTC
>DATHPI010000179.1:0-4300 GCA_035484035.1 Chthoniobacterales bacterium | reverse complement strand
GGTGAGACTGGACGAGGGAGCTTTCGTTCAAAATTGATAACCGACACTAAACTGGAATTGCCCGCTCTTGCTGCTAAAGCTGTCCAACTCGACCGGGTAACCGTAATCAAGCCGCAACGGTCCAATTGGCAAATCCAATCGTACTCCCACACCGATGTCCTGATTCAAGCCTCCGGAGGTTTTCCCGTTGCCACTCGGCACCTTCTGCGGGCTAAAACTCTCCGAGCCAAGATTGACAAAACCGCCATCGTAAAACATGGCAAAGCGTACCCGTTCGATTACCGGGATAGTGTACTCGATCGTCCACCGGACTAGGGTATTTCCGCCGATCGGATTGCCCTGGGAATCCTTGGGACCCACGTCACGGAATCTGAACCCGCGCAAAGTATTGGCGCCACCGGTATAAAGGCGATCAAAAACAGGGACGATAGTGTCATTCGCACCGCTCCAATTAATGACGGAGCCTATTTCACCGTTCAAGAGGAGGATCGTGTCGTAGGGGAGATGGAAGTACTGGGCCGCATCAAGATCATAACCGTAAATTTGGACGCTTCCTCCGAGGAATCCGCCGGCCGTATAGGTTGTCAGATCGACCCGCGTTCCTTTCCGGGTCAGGAATGCGCTATCGCGGGTATCATAGGTTAAGCCGAGCGTCATCCGGCTCTCAAGATTGCTCTCACCTCCTACCCGGATGATGTCGAGCAGTTCCGGAGTAATGCCGCTGTTGATGTCATAAATCCGGATCTCTTGAATGGTGTAATCGAGTTTCACCGACAGAAAGTTCGTGATCGGCTTCCGCATGAAGATATCGAATCCGTAATCCTCCTGGTTGTACTCGTTACTGAAGTAGTTGTATTGGTCAAAAAACAAGCGTCCACCCAATGCCAATCGTTGATCCAAAAAGTAAGGCTCGCTTAGCTCAATGACAGCGTTCTTCGTCTGGGTGCCGAGCTGAACTCTCGCTCTGAACTTTTGTCCGGCGCCCGTAAACGTTCTCCAGTTCGTGACATCGAAATTGCCCTGTGCCAACTCTGCAAACCCCAAAAGCCCGTCGGTCGTGCTGAAGCCCAATCCAAAATTCAAGTTGCCCGTCCGCTTTTCCTGCACGGCAACGTTCAAATCCTTGCGGCCCGGCACTGAGGTATCGCTCGCATAGGTATCCACTCGCTCGAAATACTGCAGCCCTTCGAGACGTTTCTTGCTGATTTCCACGCGCACCGTGTCAAAAACGTCACCGGGCGACAGCACAATTTCCCGTCGCAGAACTTTGTCCTTGGTCCGGGTGTTCCCACTGATATTGATATGTTCAACGAACGACTGGATCCCTTCGTCCACTTTGTAGCTCAGGTTGACCACCGCAGGTCCTGCCGGGGTCGTTTGCACGTTCACCTTCGCGTCCGCATATCCGGCAACACCATAGGCATCTTCAACCGACTTAATGTCCTTCTGCAGCTTTTGCGGTGAAAAGACTTTGCCCTCAGTCACCTTGATGACTTTCCGGAAATTCGCTTCCGTCACTACATGGAGACCTTCGATCGTCAAACTACCCACGTGGTATTGCGGACCCTCGTTGATATAGATCGTGATGGCGACGTTTTTTCCGTCCAGCCGATCGATCCTGACATCGGTAACCTGAACGTCAGCGTAGCCGCTATCCTGGAAAAGCTCTTTGATCTTCTGAACGTCTCCGTCCAGTTGCTGATTGTTCAGCCGGCCCGCTCCCGTGATAAAGCCGAGCAAATTGTTTTGCTTGGTCTTCATCTCCCTTCGAAGCCTTTTCGAGGTGATGGCGATGTTCCCGACAAACCTGATCGTCTTAACAACCGATCTCTGACCCTCACTGATCGCAAAAGTGACCTTGGCAGTTCCTCGATCCTCGTTGACGTCCACCTTGTACTGAACATCGGTGTCAGGATAACCGCGCTTCTGGTAAAGCTCGACCACCTTTTGACGAGCCGTTTCCAGAGTCTGCTCATCCAGCGGCGAACCAGTCTTCAGATTCAGCTCCCGCCTGATCCGCTTCGTTTTGACAATCTGGTTTCCCTGAATCACCACCTCGGTCAGCGTGACGCGTGTCTGCACCACCACAATCACCTTCACGCCGTCCGGCAGCGGTTCACCATAAATTCGGACATTAGTAACCAGGCCGGTCGCATAGAGCGAACGCACATCGTCCTCAACCGTCTGCTCAGAATATGGCTCGCCGACCGTGGTCTTCATGTTCGACAAAATTCTCTGACGGCTCAAAGTAGCGGGACCGGCATACTGAATCTCGATCTGTCGGACGATGGGCGACGTGCGCTGCGCAGGTTGTGGAGGCTGTCCTTCCTGTCCGGGTGCTTGGGGATTTTGACCGACTGGCGGCAGCGGAGGTTGTCCGGCCGGCGACTGGGGAGGAGCTTGCCCAGTCGGCTGCTGGGCTATCGCACCCGGACTCAGCGAGCCCACAATGATCGCTGCGAAAATCCAGGTGCGGCAAAGGGAACTCAAAAAATTCATAATTGTGGCAACAACGGCAGATCAGAGAGAATCGGCGTAATTCATGACGATGACGTCCAAAACGTCAACAGAAAAACGACTGCCCGGAATTCGACAGCCCAACAATTTCGACATCCAATGCTGCAGCGTCTCGGCAAGCCAACCGCTCTTTCCGCTGCATTGAAGATTTAATTCTCGGTCAGCTCGTACCAATTATTCCGTGTCCGCGGTTCATAACCGGCTTCGACGATTAAGTCTTCAATCTCTGCCCGGGTAATCCGGAACGACGTTCCGGCTTTACTGACCACGTTTTCTTCCATCATCACCGACCCAAAATCGTTCGCTCCGTACCGAAGGGCGATCTGACCGATCTTCGGGCCCTGAGTCACCCAGGAGCTCTGGATATTTTCGATATTGTCCAGATAAATGCGAGCCAGCGCCTGCATTCTCAAGTACTCGGCCGACCCCACCGGCGTTGCCTTTAAAACGACGTTCTCCGGTTGAAAGGTCCAACAAATGAAGGCGCTAAAGCCACCCGTTTGATCTTGGACCTGGCGTAGCCTTTCGAGATGTTCAATCCGGTCTTCGATCACCTCCACATGGCCGAACATCATCGTAGCACTGCTATTCAAACCAAGTTCATGCGCGATTTGCATCACTTCCAGCCACTGCTTCGTATTGCACTTGAGAGGCGAAATCCGGTTGCGCACACGGTCCACCAGAATCTCGCCGCCCCCTCCCGGAATCGAGCCCAGCCCTGCTTCCTTAAACTTCTGGATTATTTCCACCAACGGCATCTGAAACACTTCGGCAAAATGATTAAACTCAGGCGGGCTGAAGGCATGGATATTAATCTGCGGGTATTTCTCCCGGATGTGATTGAGCAAATTCAGATAATAATCGATCCCAAGTTTTGGGTGATGACCGCCCTGCATGAGGATCTGGATCCCGCCGATGGACAGCAGTTCATCGATCTTCTGGTCGATCTCCTCGTGGCTCAAGACGTAATGATCGGCGTCCCTCTCCGTCCGGTAAAAAGCGCAGAATTTGCAATAAACATTGCAAACGTTTGTGTAATTGATGTTGCGATCGACAATGTAGGTGACAATCTCGTTGCCCCTTCCATGGAACGCCTCGGCTTTGGCCAGTTGCCTCCGTCGATCTGCCAATTGCCCGAGCTCAGCTAATGGCAGCCGATAAAGTTCCATGGCGTCCTCGGACGTGATCCGTTCACCATCCAATACCTTTTCAACCACCCGGCTATCCCACATTGTTACGTTCATGAGCGATTCCTATATTACCTGATTTCGTGCCCCCCTCAACGACAGGTACGTTTAGAAGGAGCCAGGATTCAGGATTCAGGAGCCAGCCGGCGGATGCCGGTAGGAGATGATCTTTCGAACGCTAGTAAGCGAAGACGAATTCAGACAGCCAACTGCGGATTTTCTGAACTCCTGGCTCCTGAATCCTGAATCTTGAATTCTGAATCCTTCAACCACACAGTTTTAATTGCTTAAACTCCCCGACATCTGGTTGATTTGACGGGCAGACATCTGAATGTAAATCCTTTGTGGCGGAAAATTTTTACCAGGAAACCGTAGAAGCTCCAAAGACCGCCTTCGATCTTTCACTGCGTCCTCCGCTCTTCAGCGAGTTCCAAGGACAAGCGCGCGTCCGCGAGCGGCTGGAATTGATGGTTCAGGCCGCAAAGCAACGTGGCGACGTTCTCGAACATATCTTGCTCAGTGGTCCACCGGGACTAGGAAAGACAACCCTCGCCTACATCCTTGCCAACTCCATGGAAGTCAATATCAGGACGACC
>DATHPI010000178.1:0-10427 GCA_035484035.1 Chthoniobacterales bacterium | reverse complement strand
GCATCAGCGAGCTCAGCGCAGTGAGTTGCTGGCCGAGAAAATGCGGTTGCTTTATGTCGCTCTTACCCGGGCCAAGCATCGCTGTTACCTGATTTGGGGCGATTTCAAGGGTGGCCGCAGATCAGCGCCTGCCTACCTTTTCGGGGTTCCAAATGCCCAAGACGCGTTGGAAGAATTAGACAAACACAGCAAGACGGCCACAGGAGCCCGGATCCGCCAGGAGGTCGAACTTTCCCTTGGCGGCGAGAGGGCAATCGAGATCGCTGATTTACCCAATGTTCAGGCTCAGCCCTACCAGGCTGGGGCCGAAGCGGGGCTGGAGCTGCAGCCCCGTGTCTTTGATCGGGTAATCGAACGGACGTCGGTTATTACTAGTTTTACCGGGTTAGTCCGCGGGCACGAACTCGTCCCTGAATCGCCCGACTACGACACTGTTGAAACCTCACCCGACGATGAAACCGAAGCGAAAGTTGAAGCGCCTTCCACCGGTATCTTTGCCTTTCCTCGCGGAACACGGCCTGGCACCTGCCTCCACCAGATATTGCAGGAGGTCGACTTCTGCGACTTGGAGAACATGGCGAAAATTGTTAACCGCAACTTGCGCGCGTTCAGTATTCACGGTTTTGACGAGGTTATTTGCGAGATGATTCGCAAAACGGTTTCTGTCCCGCTGGAAACGGTCCGACCTGATTTTACGCTTTCTCGGATTACCGCGGCGGCACGTTTGCAGGAGATGGAATTCTATTTCCCCATCAGCGCAGTGACCCCGGCCAAGCTCGCACGGGTGTTCACCGACCATGGTGCGCACTTTGCTGGTGTTATCCCATCCACTATTGATCGGTTGAAGTTTCGGCCAATGAGCGGCTTCTTGAAAGGATTCATTGATCTCGTATTCGAGTACCAAGACCGATTTTACCTTGTGGATTGGAAATCGAATTGGCTCGGACCGGAGCCGGATGCCTATGCGAGCGCCCTCATTGAAGCCGAGATGGCGCGGAGACTCTACAATTTGCAACTCGGCATCTACACTGTCGCGCTCCATCGGTTTCTTCGCGCACGAAAACCAGGCTATGACTATGGGCAACACTTCGGGGGCGCCTATTACCTCTTCCTGCGCGGAATTGAACCGGCCCGCCCGGAGTTTGGCGTTCATCGGATGAAACTGCCCGCGGACTTTGTGGATAAACTCAGCGCTTTGCTGACACCATGACCGGTGAAGAAACATTCAGCGCCCTGGATCTTCACTTTGCCGAGCTCATCGGAAAGTTATCCGGAGTGCTTTGCCCGGAGTTGGAATTGGCCGCCCTGCTGGTCAGCCGTCAGCGTACCGGCGGTCATATTTGTTTGCCGATTCGCGACATCGCGGGGCAGCCCCTGGCGGCGGTCTACCGCGGCCTGGAAATCGCCCCGGAAGCCGACGACTGGATCGAGAAGCTTCGACGGACGGAAGTGGTGGGGGTCCCGGGAGAATTCAAACCGTTAATCCTCGATGAACGGGGTCGGCTCTATCTGCGGCGCTATTGGGAGTACGAGAAGAGATTGGGCGATATCCTCAAAGAACGCGTGAGCGCCGCGCGGCCTTCTGTCCAAGTCAAACTTTTGCGGCAGGGCCTCGAACGGTTTTTTCCCGACGAAGGCGACACCAATTGGCAGAAGGTGGCCGCCTTCACAGCGGTGATGAGCAATTTCTGCGTGATCACCGGCGGTCCCGGTACCGGTAAGACGCGGACAGTGGCAGCGATTTTAGCGCTCCTGCTGGAACAGGCTGGCCAAGGGCGTCTGCGCATTGCGCTCACTGCTCCAAGCGGCAAAGCCGCTGCCAGATTGAAGGAGTCCGTCCAAACCGCCAAGGCCACACTCAATTGTCCGGAGCAAGTCAAAGCATTGCTGCCAACCGAGGCGACGACGATTCATCGGCTGCTCGGCACCATCCCGGATTCTCCTTATTTTCGCCATGACACGGACCACCGGTTAGTTACTGACGTCCTGGTGGTGGATGAAGCTTCGATGGTCGACCTGGCTTTGATGTCCAAGCTCTTCCAGGCCACCCCGGACAATGCCCGGATCATTTTACTGGGAGACAAAGATCAACTCACTTCGGTCGAAGCCGGCTATGTTCTTGGTGACATCTGCAATACCGGGGCGGCCAGCCAGCTGTCGAAAGAGTTCGGAAAGCTCTACGCCGCCTCAGCAGGCGAGACTCTGACGGTCAAAATGCGACCCCAGGAAAATGCGATTCAGGACACCATCGTTGAATTACAGCGAAATTACCGGTTCAAAAGCGACGGCGGCATTTTCAGGTTGAGCCATGCCATCAATATCGGAGATGTGGAGATTGCCTTCAAAGTCCTGCGCAACAAGTCTCACGGCGATATTTCATGGCGTCCATCTCCGCCCACTCGATCTTTGCCGGCGGCCGTTCGTGAGAAGGTGACCGGCGGTTACCATAGGTATCTCCAAGCCGATGAGCCGGCTGAAGCGCTCGCTCGATTCGATGAGTTCCAGATCTTATGCGCGCTCAGAAACGGGCCGCATGGGGTGGGCGAACTGAACCGGCTTGCCGAGCAAAGCCTTTTGGAAGCCGGGCTTCTAAAAAGGGAAGGCCAATGGTACCGCGGCCGCCCCGTGATGATCACGCGAAACGACTACAACCTGAAGCTGTTCAACGGAGACATCGGCTTGGTGCTTCCTGAAGCAAGCGGAGAGCTGCGTGTTTTCTTTGCAAACGCCGACGGCGAGATCCGCAAATTTCCGCCCTCCCGATTGCCGGCCCACGAGACAGTATTTGCAATGACCATTCACAAGAGTCAGGGTTCAGAGTTCGGGGCCGTGTTGTTGGTTTTACCGACCGAAGATGCACCGATCCTGACGCGTGAGCTGATTTATACCGGCCTCACTCGCGCGAGAGATCGAGTCGAAATTTGGTCACCCGAGAGTATCCTGCGCGCGGCTCTGTCGAAACGTACCTCCCGCACTTCGGGTTTGCGCGATGCTCTTTGGAAAAAGCCCCAGGACGCCCAGTTACTGATGCCGTTCGGAGATTGAGAGAGCACTCCAAATAATGTTCCGATCATATTGGTTACGCCTTTGCACTTGAAGGCTCCTCCAATTGGCGGCATTCTTCCCGACCCCCCGCGCTGCAGAGGCGATTCCACGCATGGAGATTTTAGAGCGTTATTTCCCGCTATCCAACTCGTCAATCCCGGAGTTCCTGGAAGGCGTGCCGGAGGTCGAAATTCTGCTCGGTTGCGATCGCTCTCAGTGGGTGGCGCGCGAGGTCGGCGATGGCAATCTCAACGCGGTTTTTATCGTGCGCGGCGAGGCTGGAAGTCTGGTCGTCAAACAGGCGCTCCCTTATCTTCGTCTGGTAGGCGATTCATGGCCGTTACCGCTCGAGCGAAGCTATTTCGAATATCTTGCTCTAACGGAACAGGCTGCCCACGTCAGCCATTTAGTGCCTAAAATTTACCACTTTAACAAGACGATGGCCGCGATCGTCATGGAGTATCTGTCTCCTCACGTCATTCTCAGAAAAGGCTTCATTCGTGGCATTGTCTACCCGCAACTCGCCGAGGACCTCGCCGAATTCGCCGCGCAAACACTCTTCAAGACGTCAGACCTCTATCTTCCGGCGGCCACTAAAAAGGCTCGCCTGCAGATATTCTGCGCAAATACGGAGCTTTGCAGAATCACCGAAGACCTCGTTTTCACCGACCCCTACCGGTTAGCGAAGCTCAATCGGTGGACATCTCCCGAGCTCGATGAAACCGCAGCAAATTTCCGCCGAGACACCGAACTCAAGGTGGCGGTCCAGAGATTGAAGCTCAAATTTTTGAGCAGCACCGAGGCTTTGATCCACGGCGATCTGCATTCCGGTTCCGTGATGGTGACGCCTGGCGAGACCAAGATCATTGATCCCGAATTTGCCTTTTACGGACCGATGGGCTTCGACGTGGGCGCCCTGATCGGAAATCTGCTTCTCGCCTACTTTTCTCAGACGGGTCACGAAAGTGCGCCTGGGATGCGGGACGAATACCGCGAATGGCTCTTGGCGCTTGCCGAGGGATTCTGGAACGGATTTTCGTCCAGATTTCTTGCGCTTTGGGCAAAAAATCCAGTGGGTGATGCCTTTACCGGGATCCTGTTTGAATCAACCGCCGAGCGTCGCGCCATCGAAGCGGAGCGGCACCGGTTCGTCTCTAATCTCTTCGAAGACTCTCTCCGGTTCGCGGGAGCGAAAATGATCCGGCGAATCTTGGGACTCGCCCATGTGGAAGATTTGGAATCCATCGAGAACACCCGAATTCGCGCTGCTTGCGAATTGAATTCGCTGGAGCTGGCGCGAAAACTGATTCTCGACGCTCCTTCTTTCGGGCACATCCGTCACGTCACTGCCGCGGCGCGAGCAATCCACGAAAATCGATGAAAATAGAGGGTCAACATTACCGAACGATCTGGTCAGAGGGCGAAACCGTGCTGGTGATCGATCAGACAAAGCTTCCTCATCAATTTGCCGTCGTTGCCTGGCGTAATGTCGAGGATGCCGCACAGGGGATTCGCTCGATGGTGGTTCGCGGCGCGCCCCTGATCGGAGCCGCTGCAGGTTACGGAATGGCGTTGGCCATGAAAGCCGACCCTTCGGATGAATCGCTGGCGCAGGCTTACGATTTGCTCGTGCAGTCGCGGCCGACGGCGGTCAATCTGCGATGGGCCCTTGACCGCATGTCCGGGCATCTAAAGAGCCTTCCGCCCGAAGAGCGGACTGCCGCCGCCTATCGCGAGGCTCTCTCGATCGCTGATGAGGATGCCGAAAATTGCTCTCTCCTGGGCGAGCACGGATTGTTTTTGCTGCGCGAACTCTGGAACCACCTTGGTCAGCAACGACCTCTCCAGGTCCTGACCCATTGCAACGCTGGATGGTTAGCGGCCGTCGATTGGGGAACCGCGCTTGCACCTGTTTACAAGGCTTTCGATGCGGGAATTCCTATCCACGTCTGGGTCGACGAGACGCGGCCGCGCAACCAGGGAGCCTCGCTGACGGCATGGGAACTGGCCCACCACGGAGTTTCACACACCCTGATAGCCGACAACACCGGTGGACATCTGATGCAGCACGGAATGGTTGATCTATGCATCGTCGGAAGCGACCGCACCACAGCCGCAGGAGATGTCTGCAATAAGATCGGAACCTACCTCAAGGCACTCGCCGCGCGCGATAACGGTGTTCCGTTCTATGTTGCACTGCCGTTCTCGACCATTGATTGGCGTATCCAGGATGGTCTGAAAGAAATCCCGATCGAGGAGAGATCATCGGATGAAGTCACTCACATCACCGGGAGAACGGCGGGTGGTGAAGTGGTCACCGTCACGATCGCGCCGCCGGGCAGCCAGGCGGCCAATTTTGCCTTTGATGTGACCCCTGCCCGCTATGTAACCGGATTAATTACAGAACGCGGAGTATGCGCTGCATCGGCCGAAGGGTTAACACGATTGCGAAACAGGAGTCTGCAGCCATAGAGGAAACCAGGAGGCAGGAGTTGTCAGGATCGTCCTGAGTTCCTCCATTCTGCAACTCTTGAACTCCTGCAACTCCTCACTCCTGATTCACGTTCTTGGTCTGGTGGAGTGAATTTTGCCCTGGAGACGGTTGACCACCATCACCGTGACCAGCAAGGCACCGTAGGTCAGATCACGGGCATAGACGTTGACGGCCATGATGTTGAGGCCGCTGGAAATGAACTGCAACGACAAAACAGCCAGAAGCAAACCGAATACCGTCCCGGATCCGCCGTTGGGATTTACTCCAGCCAGGATGTTGATCAGGACGCTCAATAGCAGGTACGAGGTCCCGTAGTCTGCATTGGCGCTATTGGCTCTGGCCAAAATGACCAACCCAGCACAAGAAGCGATAAATCCGCTCAATGTGTAGGTCGTGACCACCACCCGAAAGGTTGGGATTCCAGCAAATACGGCGGCTCGCGAGTTCGTTCCAAAGAGGCGCATCTGCTTCCCTAACGGGGTGCGAGACGTGACAACATAGATCAGAACTCCAGTCAGCAGAAATGCCAGCAACGGCGTCGGAACCCCAAAGACCGAACCATTCAGGATGCTCGAATAAATTCCCGGAATACCGGTGACCGAAGCGCCGGAGTCACCCGTGGAATAGGCGAGCACAACAGCGATTCCGGCAAAAAATTGCATGGTTCCCAGCGTGGCCAAAATCGCCGGCAGGCCGCTGGCAACCAGGAGCCCGTTGATGGCACCGGCCGCACAGCCAACGAAAAGGCCGATTAACATCGCCACCAAAATAAATTGCGGGGGCAGACTACGCATCGTCAGCGCGGCCACGATGGCGCTCAGATTAGCAACGCTGACGACGCTCAAATCAATCCCGCCCGTCAGCATCGTCGGATGGATCGCCAGCGCCAGCATGGCGAACTCCGGCATTTGATATGCCATCGAACTCAAGTTGGCGGTTGATAAAAAGCCGGTCGGACTTAAGACGCAAAAGAGGACCAGGATGGCCACCGCAAAAGCTGCCAGACGTAGAAGGTAGCGAGCTTCGGTGTTCATGGATGAGCAAAAAAAGGGGGGCGCCCTCTATCTAATCAAAGAACACGGCAACGCAACCAATAAAGGCAGGAGTTCGGGAGTTGCGGGAGTTCGGGAGTTGCAGAATTGGAGAGTGCTCCTCGGCTTCTTGCCTCTTTCCTTTTCGTGGCCGCGCTTGACCAACACGCCAAGTCAGCGGATAGACGGGGGTAACTCGCGAACCGAATCTCCGGGAACCTTCGCGACCTTTCGAATGCCCCCCAAATGAAAAATCGAATCTCCTTACCAATCATTCTGGCGAGTTGTGCGCTCGCCTGCCTGACGAACTCAAGTTCGGCAGAAGACAAAAAAGTCTACGACTTAGCCACCGTGGTCAAAATCAGCGGAATCAACTGGTTTAACTATATGGAAACCGGTGTGAAGAAATTCGGGAAGGATACCGGCAATAAAACGGTTCAGCTCGGTCCCCCAACCACCGACTCCGCCCAGCAAATTCAGATCGTTGAAGATCTGATTGCGAAAAAAGTCGATGCCGTCTGTGTCGTTCCTTTTCAACCGCCCGCCATGGAGCCGGTGCTCAAAAAGGCGATGGACAACCATATCGTCGTTATTACCCATGAGGCTTCCAATATCCAGAATGCGAACTACGACCTCGAAGCATTCAACAACACCGCCTTTGGTGAGCACCTGATGGAGAATCTAGCGCAACGGATGAATTACGAGGGCGAGTATGCCGTTTTCGTTGGTAGCTTGACCTCTAAAACTCACAACGAATGGGCGGATGGCGCCATCGCGCTGCAGAGGAAAAAATATCCGAAAATGAAGCTGGTGGTCGACAAGATCGAGACTAATGACGATCAGCAAGTTTCCTATGCCAAAGCCAAAGAACTGCTTCGAGCGCACCCAACGATCAAAGGATTCCAGGGCAGCGCCTCGACGGACGCGCCCGGAATAGGTCTCGCTGTTGAAGAGGCAGGCCTGGAGGATAAAGTGGTGGTGGTGGGAACAGGTGTTCCTTCCCTGGTCAAAAAATACCTGCCCACCGGAGCGGTCCGAATGATCTCATTCTGGGATTCCTCCATCGCAGGCTATTTGATGGATAAGATCGCGGTGATGGTCTTGAATGGCCAGAAGATCACCGATGGGATGGACCTTGGCCTCCCGGGTTACGAAAAGATCCGTTTGGTGGACAACAAAATCATCTTTGGGAATGGCTGGATCGATTGCACCAAAGAAAACATGGACAAATTCGATTTCTAAAGTCCGACGCGGGAGCGTATCGGCTCCTCACGCCGATACGCCCTGACGCCGAACCGCCGATCCGTTTCCCTAAAGTGGACTCTTTAGTCGCGGCGAACATTTCGAAGACCTACGTACGCGCTCCGGTTCTGCAGAATGTGAACCTGTCGGTTCGTCCGGCTTCCATTCATTGCCTGGCGGGAGCCAATGGATCCGGCAAATCGACCCTCATCAAAATCATTGCCGGCACTCTGGCGCCGGACACCGGCAAAGTTGAACTGGACGGTCACGACGTGACCAAATTGAATCCGCTCGCCCGGATCAATTTTGGCCTTAGCGTGATCTACCAGGACTTTGCTCTACTGCCGAATCTTTCGGTATTCGAAAACATCACCTTTCTCGACAGCGTCTCGCGCCATCGAAAATGGGTGAACTTCAGACTCCTGCATCGAGAAGCCGCCGAAATCCTGGCGCGCATGAAGGTGCAGATTCCTCTGGACGCATTGGTGGAAGATCTACCCGTCGCCAACCAGCAACTGGTGGCGATTGCCCGTGCGCTCAAGAATCGATCAAAAGTCATTATTATGGATGAGCCGACTTCGGCTCTGACGAATCGCGAAGTCAAAACGCTTTTCCAAATTGTTCACTCGGTTCGTTCTACCGGCGTCAGCTTTATTTTGGTGACTCACAAGCTCGAAGAAATCTATGAGATCTGCGATGAGGTGACCGTGATCAGAAACGGCGAAGTCGTCAATCATGGCCCCATCGCTGACTATACGACCGCTCAACTAAGTGAGGCGATCTCCGGCCGTCAGATCCGAATCGAACGGCTTCAACCGCCCGAACCTTCCGCGGGGACAGTTCCTCTTCTGGAGGTCGTTTCGTTAACGGGTGTGCCCGCCTTCAGCGAAGTCTCGTTCACGGTCAAACCGGGTGAGATCGTCGGTCTGACGGGACTTTTGGGTTCCGGAAGAACGGAACTCGCGCTCACCATCGCAGGCAAAAACAAGCCATCCAGCGGATTCATCCGACTAGCCGGTGAAAACATTTCACTGCGTAACGTTCGTGACGCTCAACGACGCGGGATCGGCTATATCCCGGAAGATCGGCTGAGTGAAGGGCTATTCCTCGAACAAGAGATTTTCGATAACATGTTGATCGCAAATCTTCGACGCCGTCTTTCGTTCGGGCTACTGGATAGAGAGGCCCTTCGACGCGACGGCGACGAATGGATTGATCGCCTGAGCATCAAAACCCAAAATGGCCATGATCCGGTGCAAACCTTATCCGGTGGCAATCAACAACGTGTGCTGATCGCTCGCTACCTTGATCTGAATCCGAAACTGCTGATCCTCAATGGCCCAACCATGGGTGTCGATGTGGGTTCTAAACATGATATCCACCTCCTGATTGCCGAGTTGGCGAAGGGGGGCACGGGCCTGCTTGTCGTGTCGGATGACCTCCCCGAACTGCTCAGCATCAGTCACCGCATTCTGGTCATGGCGGGTGGGAAGCTTTCGAATCAGCACTCCGCCCAGGGGCTTGATCTGCAGGCCCTCTCGCGTGAAGTCACTTTGGAGTGAAACTTGAGCTGGTTCAAAAACTATCTGCGGTCTTCCGAAGGAATCATCCTGCTGACCACCATTTTATTGTGTGTCGCAGTTACCCTGATCAATCCGGTGTTCTGCAGTGCTCCTAACCTACTCGATTTGATTCGCAACAGCATCACTACCGGATTGTTTGCTCTTGGTGTTTATACCGCGCTGCTCTCGGGCGGTATCGATGTCTCTTTCACCGCGGTGGCGGCCTTTTCGATGTACGGCACCGTCAAACTATGCGTGCTGATCAATCCTCACGCTCCCCTTTGGTTGATCTTCATTGTCGCTGCCTTGATTGGGGCAATTCTGGGCTGCTTCAATGCTACGTTGATTGCCCTTTTTCGCCTTCCGACCCTGATCGTCACTTTGGGTACCCTTAGTCTGTTCCGCGGTCTGCTGCTGACCTTTCTCGGTACAAAACATATCACGGACATCCCGGACGCCATGCTTCAGTTATCGCGCACCTACCTTTATCGCGGTCGCCTGGCGGACGGCAGTCTGTTCAGCTTGCCGGCCACCTCGATCGCCCTCTTTGTGGTGGCGATCCTGATTGCCCTGCTGGTTCGCTTTACCATGCTCGGGCGTTCAATCTACGCGATCGGCGGCAGCGAATTGGCAAGCGTCCGTCTTGGTCTACCTGTGGTCAAAGTTAAGTTTTTTGTCTACGTCTTGATTGGGCTTATTGCCGGAATCACCGGCATCGTTCATAGCTCTCAAGCGCGGGTTGCTAATCCGTTTGACTTAGTTGGATCGGAGTTAAATGTGCTTGCCGCCGTTGTCCTCGGTGGAACGCGAATTACCGGGGGGCGCGGAAGCGTCTTTGGTACCCTGGTTGGGGTCTTCCTGGTCACCATGATTAACAATTCGCTCGTCCTTCTAGGCGTTCCTTCCTATTGGGAACGTTGTGTGATCGGCCTCCTTGTTTTGATCGGCGCCGGAGTTCCAATTCTCGTTCAGCGCGTTCAGCACAATCAGAATCGAGCCGCATTGGTGCTCGAAGCAAACCGGCAGAAACAACTTATCCAAAATGCGTCCTGA
>DATHPI010000177.1:0-9325 GCA_035484035.1 Chthoniobacterales bacterium | reverse complement strand
CAATGTCGCGCTCGCTTTGGACACCGGCGTAGCGGGGCTGTCGGTCGAAGATCGAACTGGACAAGTTCTCTACGAGCAACGGCGTGCGGTGGATCGGATTAAAGCCGCCCGCGAAGCCATCGGGCGCTCAGGCCACGACGTCGTCTTAGTTGGCCGTTCTGAGGGTTACCTCATCGGGCGGACAGAGCTGGCCGAGACGATCGATCGGCTTGTTGCTTATGCAGAGGCGGGCGCCGATTGCCTCTATGCACCGGGAATTACGGACCTTTCATCGATCCGCACATTAGTTTCAGCCGTTGCGCCGAAACCTGTCAATGTTCTGCTGATCGGTCCCAACATGCGGGTTGCGGATCTGGCCGATGCCGGCGTCAGACGAGTGAGTGTTGGCGGAAGCCTCGCTGCCGCAGCGTGGGGCGCATTTGATCGAGCCGTTCGATTGCTGATCGACGAGGGAAGGTTGCCAAAGCGGGAGTAAAATTGGATTTATCGGTGGAATGCTGCCATTAATCGGTGGCAAAGTCTCACGCCGTTTTTTTGCGGAGGAGATTCGTCTTCGTAAACTCAGCGCAGCGAGGGATGAACACGGAACGTTTATCTTTGCCCGGAAGGTTAGGTTATGACCCAAAACTCCAACATCGAACTTGTTGTAGCCTTTTCTACGGCCGGTTCACCAGAGGAAGCCCGTGACATCGCGACCGCTCTCGTCACCGAACAACTCGCAGCCTGTGTCAACATCATTGACAACATCCATTCGATCTATCGGTGGCAGGGAGCGATCGAATCCGCCGCCGAATCCCTGATGCTCATCAAGACACGCGCAAACCTTCTTCCCGCAATCGAATTGCGACTGCGCGAACTCCACTCGTACGATATCCCCGAACTCATCGCCATCCCGATAAGGCTGGGCGCGCAACCCTATCTCGATTGGCTCCTCGCGTCCACCGGCGCTTCCCCGAAATCTCCCTGACCTTGCGATCAATGTGGCCTACGCGAATCCCAGCTGCCCATCAGTCATGGCCGCTGCCCGGGTTTCCATCATGCCGGCTCAAGGATGATTGATAGGAGGACCAAGAAGTAAGTGGATCTGTCCTGAATCAGGCGGCTCATTCGTCGTTGTATTGAAGCCAATCAAAAACCATCACGAGAATTGACGCGCTATGGATGATCAACTGCCAAACAGCTATTGCTCCGAAATTAATAGGCGACTGGGCGAATTGCGTTTCCTAGTTTGGCTTGCGCAGCGGAAAAAAGAAAAAAGGCGGTTGGTGATCGCGACGCTCGAGGCTCTCGTTGGTTCGAGTTCAGCGGCGAAAAAATCTGCACCGGAATTGCATGGGGGGTGAAGTGGGAGGGCAAGCCCACCCGGAAAGCCCCGGCTCAGGCGGAGCTTCGCCCTACCTGCGCCACGCGTGCTCGTCTCTTCTTCCTTCTTCAATCGTTCTCGTGCTCGTTATCGTTATCGATCTATCGATCTCTGATCGTGCTGGTACAAAGATACGAAAGACGAGGATGAGCACGATTGAAGAAGGGAAGTCCCCGCTTCCACGCCGACACGCCCAATGCCGATCCGCCGACATGTTCCCCTATCCTTCCCCGAGGTATGCTTCGATCACTTTAGGGTCGCGCCGTATCTCCTCCGGGGGACCCTCGGCAATTTTGATTCCATAATCCAGGACGTAGATTTTCTTGCAGATGCCCATGACGACCCGCATGTCATGCTCAACGAGCAAAACCGAAATATCGAATGTTTCCCGGACGAACTCGATCAGCTTCATCAGGTTGCTCTTTTCTGTCGGGGTCATGCCCGCCGCAGGTTCATCGAGCAGAAGCAATCTCGGCTGGGTCGCGAGCGCCCGCACAATCTCGAGGCGGCGCTGGTCGCCGTAGGGCAGACTTTTGCACATCACGTCGCGGAACCGCTGGAGATTGAAAATCTTTAGCAACTCCAAAGTCTGCTTTTCGATGTCGGTTTCTTCATTTAGAAACGCTCGGCCGCGGGTCAGCGCGTGGATCGGCCCATGCTTGAGGCGAAGATTGAAGGCGGCCCTGACATTGTCGAACACGGTCAATGAACTGAAGAGCCGAATATTCTGGAACGTCCTGGCAATTCCCTTCCCGGTAATCGCATAGGGCTTGAGGCCGTTCAACCGCTCCCCGGCTAGGAGCACTCCTCCCTCCGTTGGCTGATAAACGCCGGTCACCATGTTGAAGACGGTCGTTTTTCCGGCGCCATTCGGCCCAATCAAGCCAACAAGTTCACCCTTGAAGATTTCCAGGCACAAATCGGAAACCGCGGTCAGGCCGCCAAACCGGATCGTGCAATGATCTAATTTGAGCAGGCTCTCCATCATTCCACCCGCGAACGTCCGAACCATTTTTTGAAGACCGCTCCGTCACCGAACAAACCTTGGGGACGCGTCAGCATCAGAACGATCAAAAGCAACGAATAAAGAATGAGCCTGTTCTCCAGAAGTCCTTGATAGGCCGGTGGAACAAATTGGGTATGGGCCAGAGCGCGAAGCACCTCAGGCAGGATCGTCAACAAAACAGCCGCCAGAGTAACTCCTATCGTACTCCCCATCCCGCCCAGGATCACGAACACCACGACATCGACCGAACGGAAAAAATTGAACCCTTCCGGCGTGATAAAGGCTTTGAAATGAGCGTAAAGTGCACCGGCCACCCCGGCAAAAAACGAGGCTACGACGAAGGCCACCACCTTGTATTTGGTGGTATTGATGCCCATCGCCTCCGCCGCAACTTCGTCGTCGCGCACGGTCAGAAATCCTCGGCCGTAGGTGGAATGCACCAGGCTCAGAACAACGTAGATGCAGAGGACCACTGAGCCATAGGTCCAGAAAAGGTTGGTGTAAGTTCCGGTCACGCTCAGGCCGCGCGATGCCCCGAGGAAATCGGTGTTCAGAATGGCCACCCGGATAATCTCGCCGAAACCGAGCGTCACAATCGCGAGGTAATCGCCCTTTAGCCGTAGCGAAGGAACACCGACGGCAAACCCCGCGATCGCCGCCAGAATCCCTGCCAAAAGAGTCGAAATAAACATGGCGAAATTCGTCGCCACCGGATTCCCGGATCCCCCTAAAATTCCAAAGATGACCGGATCCAGATGGTTTGACCAACTCCCCGAGGCGTACGCCCCAATGGCCATGAAGCCGGCGTGACCGAGAGAAAACTGGCCGGTGTACCCGTTGACCAGGTTGAGGCTGGTGGCCAGGATGATGTTAACGCCGATGGAGATCAGAATGTCGTAGTAATAGGCGAAGTTGGCCGAGAGAAAGTTCTCTCCGAAAAACGAGATGCCCACGCAAACCAGCAACGCAAACGTCAGGATCAGAAGGCTGCGGCTCATACTTTTTCGCGCTCGACTCTTCCGAGGATACCGGTTGGTTTAAACAGAAGAATCACAATCAAGACCGCAAACGCGATGCCATCCCGCCATTGCGGAAACCCGATGGCAACGACCAGCGTTTCCAGGATCCCAATAATCAATCCCCCGAGGGCTGCTCCCGGAATGTTGCCGATGCCACCGAGAACCGCGGCGACAAATGCTTTGATCCCCGGCAGATTGCCCATCAATGGATTGATCGACGGCGAATCCATGGAAACCAGGATACCCGCCGCGGCTGCCAATGCGGAACCGAGCGCAAAGGTAAAAGAGATCACCACATCGTTGTTGACCCCCATGATGGAACAGGCGGTCGGGTTGAGCGACAAAGCGCGCATCGCCAGGCCGATCTTCGTTTTCATCACCACGAAATGCAAAAGGATCAACAGAATGATGGTCGAAATGATAATCGCCAGCTGCGAGGTTAAAATTGTTAAGTTTCCCAATCCTTCGATCACGTGAACCGGGATCAACTGCGGGAACGCTTTCGGGTCGGCTCCGAGGCGGTATTGCGTGATGTTTTGCAAGAAAAGAGAGACACCGATCGCCGTGATCAGGACATTCAATCTCGGCCGCTCTCTGAGAGGCCGATAGGCAATTCGCTCGATCAGGACCCCGAGCGCCGCGCAGATCGCCATCGAGAGGATCATGATCAAACCCGCTCCCGAGAGGATGAAGAGCGTATTTTGAGGAGTAAAAGTGTCGAATTCGCCGAACTTGAAAATGTGCGCAAATAGAGGTGCCAGCAGGAACCCGGCGTAGGCCCCAAGCATATAGATGTCGCCGTGCGCGAAGTTGATGAAGCGAAGAACCCCGTACACCATCGTGTAACCTAACGCGATCAAAGCGTAGATTGATCCGAGCGAAACACCGTTGACCAGCTGTTGCAGCATCTCAATCAGTTTGTCCATCTCGCAGATTTTACGGGGTTATTTGTTGCACCACCTTAGGTTCGCCATTGACGATCTCCAAAATTACTCCGGGCTTTGAGGCGTTCCGATTATCGTCAATCGAAATACGTCCAGTCACTCCGTCAAAATCGCGAGTTGCGGCCAGGGCCTCCCTGACCTTCTCCGGATCCGTTGATCCTGCCCGCTGAACAGCCTGAGTAAGAAGCCGCGCGCCATCGTACCAGAGAGCGGCCAAGGCATCCGGCAAGGTCGCGTATTTAGCGCGATAGGTTTGCACAAATTTTTGGACCTTGGGATCGGGATCGGCAGCGGAGAAATGATCGGTATAGTAGTTACCGTCAGCAGCTTTGCCGGCCACCTGGACAAGCGTGGGACTATCCCAACCTTCACCACCGACAAACGGGCACCTGATTCCAAGTTGTCTGGCCTGCAGAAGGATCAGCGCCGCCTCGGTGTAATAACCGGGCAGGAAAACAACCTCCGGGTGCGCCATCCGAACCGCCGTCAACTGCGTCCGAAAATCGCTGTCGCCGCTGCTGTAGGATAACGCGCTCAAAATTTTGGCTCCACTCTGGCTGAAATAAAGGCGGATCGCATCGGTCAGGCCGACGCTGTAATCCTGTTTGACGTCGGTCATCACGATGGCTTGTTTAGCCTGGAGGCGATCCAGCGCAAATCTCGCCATCATTTGCCCGGTGAACGGATCAATAAAACAGCTCCTAAAAATGTAGTTGCCGATCTTGGTGACCGCGATGTTCGTGGCCGATGGCGTCAAAAGAGGGAGCTTCGCCGCCTGAGCGAGTGGAGCGCCTTCCATTGTGGAAGAAGATGTTAGACCACCAAGGACCGCCACTACTTTGTCTTGTGAAATGAATTTTCGCAGGATGGTCGCGGTCTCTCCGGCCTTGGATCCGTTATCTTCCACAATCAACTGGATCGGCTGACCAAGAGTGCCACCGACCGCATTGATTTCTTCGACCGCCAGCTTCGCACCTTGGATGCTCGAGACGCCAAAGGTCGAAAGCGCGCCCGTCAGACAGGATACCGCGCCGATTTTGATTTCCCCCAAAGAGCTTTGAATCGTCCACGCGAGACACGCCGAAATCCCGAAGAAAAGATGCATCAACCCTGGGTTAAGAGAGCGCCATCCCTTCACCATTCTTTCGGTTCCCCTCTCACCTGTGTCGCGTCCCCGAACGATGTTCAATTCGGATTGATTTTCTCGAAGTACTGAATTTGCTGCTCTTTGATTGCCATGATCACTGCCGGCTTCGAAGCGTTGCGGTGGGAGTCGATCGTGATTTTTCCGGAGACACCGGGGAAATCTTTGGTCTGCCCGATCGCTTCACGAATGGCCGTCGAATTGGTTGAACCCGCCCGTTGAATGGCGTCCAGGACCACTCTTGCCGCGTCATATCCCAATGCCGCAAAGTTGTCGGGAAGACTGCCAAATTTTTCCCGGTAGACCTTTCCAAACTCCTGAACGTCAGGGTTCGGATCGCCCGCCGAAAACTGGTTTGAAAAGTAGCAACCATCCGCCGCTTTCCCTGCCACCTGAAGGAGCGTTGGACTGTCCCACGCTTCACATCCGATAAACGGCACCGAGATGCCAAGTTGCCTGGCCTGCTTAAGGATGATCCCGACCTCCGGATAGTAACCAGGAACAAAGACAACCTCAGGATTGGCTGCCTTTATCGAAGTTAATTGCGCGCGGAAATCCGTATCACCGCTGGAGTAACTCTGTTCACGGACCACCCGGCCGCCACCGTTCACGAAAGTCTCCTTAAAGAACCCGCTCAATCCAACGCTATAATCCTGCTTAGTGTCTGTAAGCATTGCAGCCTTCTTCGATTTCAGATTTTCCAGCGCAAACCGTGCCATCACCCTTCCTTGGAATTCGTCAATGAAGCAGACCCGAAAAATGTAGTCCCCGATCTCAGTGACTTTCGGATTGGTGGCCAACGGGGTGACCATCGGAATTTTGGCCGCCTGGGCAATCGGACCGCCTTCCAGCGTCGCCGAAGAGGTCAGATCGCCAATGATGGCCACGACTTTGTCTTGCGTAATCAGTTTTCGGATAATCGTGGAAGTCTGACCAGCTTGCGACTGATTGTCTTCCGTCACCAGAGCGATTTTTTGACCGAGAACACCCCCGCTCGAGTTGGCCTGATCGATGGCAAGCAAGATGCCCTGGTGGCAGGTCGTCCCATACCGGCCAATAGCGCCGGTAATCGGGTTTACTTCGCCAATCTTGATCGTTTCGTCCGCATCTACCCGAATACCGACGAGCAATATTGCAAACCAAAGCAAAGCCTTCCACCCCATAGATCTGCACAGGCTATCAAGGGAGAACGGGGAAGGGCAAGGGGGGAAAGGGGGAAAGGGTCGGCGGGTCGGCGCGGGCAGAACCGTATCGGCGTGCCGGCGGGTGGGCGTATCGGCGTTTAACGGGCGCATGCCTAAGTGAAGCGTCCTAATGAAGCGCCTATGTACCTCTTTAGCGGTTGGCAAACCCGGACTGCTGGGCTACGCCCGTACGCCGGCACGCCCGTACGCCGACACGCCGACACGTTTCTGCCCACGCCGATACGCCCACCCGCCAACACGCCGATGCGGTTCCCCTACGGCGCAATCTTCTCTGCGACCTCGAATTTGCCGTCTTTGACGGTGACGATCAACCCGGGTTTAGAAGCGTTGCGATTGGCGTCAAAGGAGATCTGGCCGGTCACACCTTGGAAATTCGTCGTTCGGGCGAGCTCATCTCGGACCGCTGCCGGATCCGTTGATCCGGCGCGTTGAATAGCCCCGGACAAGAGGCGGGCCGCATCATAACCGAGCGCAGAAAAGGTATCCGGCAAAGTGCCATATTTTCCCTGATATTTCGCGACAAAGCTTTTGACGATTGGCGTTTGGTCGTCGGGTGAAAAATGATTGGTGAAAAAGCAGCCGTTCACGGCTTTACCGCCAATTTCGATCAAGGCCTGATTCGCCCAACCGTCGCAGCCGATAAACGGCATCGTCAGACCGATTTGCCGACCCTGCTTCACGATCAGAGCCACTTCCTGGTAATAACCCGGCACATAAACTGCATCGGGTTTAGCGGCTCGGATTGGAGTGAGCTGAGCCCGAAAATCAGTGTCCCCAGTCGAGTAACTCTGTTCGCCGACGATTGTCCCACCTAGCTTGGTGAATTCATCCTTAAAAAATTTCAGCAAATCGACGCTGTAATCCTGTTTCACGTCCGTGAGCGTGAAGATGTTTTTAGCTTTCAGCTGCTCCCTCGCAAACCGCGCCAGCATCCGACCCTGAAACTCGTCCAGGAAACAAACTCGAAAAATGAAATCACCCACCTCGGTAATCCGGGGATTCGTGGCAGTGGGCGTCATCATCGGAATCTTATCGCTCTGAGCAATCGGCGCTGCTTCCAGGGTTGCCGAAGAGGTCGCGTCTCCGAGAATCGCGGCAACTTTGTCCTGGGTGATCAGTTTCCTCACCGCCGTCGCGCTTTGCCCGGGCTTGGATTGATCGTCTTCGGATATCAGTTCGACCTTTTGGCCAAGAATTCCGCCCTCGTCGTTGATCTGGTCAAAGGCCAGCTGAAATCCTCTGTGGCATCCGATACCGAACTGCGACACCCCCCCGGTCAGCGGATCCACTTCCCCAACCTTCATCGTCGGCGGGCCTCCGATGACGGTCAGTGTCAGTGCCAGTGTCAGTGTCAGGAAGATTCCGGACAGTTGCCAGTCACCAGTGCCAGTTGCCAGCAGAGACAAAGAAGAGAGGAGATTCTTAAGCACGCCGTAACGCCTCTTTGCCGGGAAAGGTTAAAAAGGAAACCGAATCCTGCATCGGCCGTTCAACGGCTCCGAAACTGACACTGACACTGGCACTCACACTTCTTCAATGCTTCGGCTCGATGGTTTCCGCGTACTTGTAGGCTCCGTCCTTAATCGTGATGATGACCGCAGACTTTTCAGCATTGCGATCTTTGCCGATGGTGATTTTGCCCGAGACACCTGGAAAATTCTCCGTGGACTGAATCGCGGCCCGAAGTTTGTCGGAGTCTGTCGAACCGGCCCGGGTGATCGCGTCGGCCAACAACTTCGTGGCGTCGTAGCCCAAGGCCGCAAAAGCATCGGGGACGGTATTATACTTCTCCTTATATTTCTTAACGAATTCCTGGACCAACGGGGATTTGTCTTCGACGGAGAAATGGTTGGAGAAGTAGGCCCCCTCAATGGCCTTGCCGCCGACGGAGATCAACGATGTGCCATCCCATCCATCGCCGCCTACGAACGTCGCTTTGATACCGAATTGCCGAGCCTGCTTGGCGATCAAAGAAGCCTCCGGATAGTAACCGGTAATAATGATCACGTCCGGATTGGCAGACTTGAGGTCAGTCAGTTGGGCACGAAAATCTTTGTCGCCTGAGCTGTAGCTCTGCTCCTTGACGACGGTTCCGCCGTTCTTGGCAATGTAATCTTTAGCGATGTTGGTCAATCCAACACTGTAGTCCTGCTTGACGTCGGTCATGAACGCGACATTTTTCAGGTTCAACTTTTCGAGAACAAACCGGGCAATCACCACGGCTTGAAAATCGTCGGTAAAACAGACCCGGAAGATATAATCTCCTGTCTGGGTCACTTTCGGATTGGTGGCGGCAGTCGCAATCTGAGGAATTTTGGAAGCCTGACAAATCGGTGCAGCTTCCAGACTTTTTGAGGAGGCGACCTCCCCAATGACGGCGACGACGTGATCCTGCGAAATCAACTTTCGCGCGATCGTCGTCGTTTCGCCTTGTTTGGTCTGGTTATCCTCAGAGATCAGTTCAATTTTTTTGCCGAGCACCCCGCCGGCTGCATTGATCTCTGCGACAGCCATCTGTACACCGTTGTTCTGAGAGATGCCGAAGCTGGCGTTATCTCCAGTCAACGAACCAAACTCGCCAATCTTGATTGTGTCTTGGGAGAACACGGAGCCGGTAACGGCCAGAATGACGCCAAAAACCAGG
>DATHPI010000176.1:0-5909 GCA_035484035.1 Chthoniobacterales bacterium | reverse complement strand
GTAACCTCGAACAAGTTCATCAATTTTCCTGAACCGGTTGGGCACTCGACTTTGAAGTTGTCGCCGTAATACAGATAAAACTGAAGAAGAGCGCGAATCAGCATCGCGTTGATAGGCATCCAAATTGGGCCACGCCAGTTGGAATTACCGCCGCACATCCCGGTGTTCGACTCCCCTGGCAGGTAGTCCACCCGGTGATCTTCCCCATGAACGCGAAAGACATAGGGATGCTCGGAATGGTAACGGGAGAGCGCTCTGATTCCATAGGAACTCAGAAATTCGTTTTCATCGAGCATCCGTGAAAGGATCCGCCGCAGTCTGTCCGGTCGTACCAGGGCGATGATGCCGCGTTGGGCGACGCCAAAATGACCGGGACCGGTTGGATGGATATCCTGTCGGAGATGTGGCATACGCCGCAAACGGGCGAGTAGGTGTGAAGTCGTGTACGGGACGCGTTCCCGTTGCCACGGTTCGACGATGGTGGCGGCACAGAGAGGCAGCAAACCCACCACGGAGCGGACCTTGAGTCGCGAAGCGGTTCCATCCGGGAGCCGCAGGACATCATAGTAGAACCCATCCTCTTCGTCCCACATGCCATCCGGTCCAAGCCTGTTGATTGCATGAGCGATCCAGAGGAAATGATCGGCAAACTTCGCCGCTAACTCGTCGTAATCCGGATCGTACCCTGCCAACTCGACACCGATCTCCAGCATGTTGTGGCAAAATAATGCCATCCAGGCGGTGCCGTCGGCTTGCTCCAGATGTCCCCCTGTGGGCAGCGGTGCGCTGCGATCAAACACGCCGATGTTGTCCAAGCCCAGAAATCCTCCGTCAAAGACATTCTTACCAAAGCGGTCTTTACGATTTACCCACCAGTCGAAGTTCAGCGTCAGTTTGGCAAAAGCCCGCTTGAGAAAAGCGATTTCGCCCTTGCCGCGGAGTGCCTCCTCGGTCCGGTGCAAGAAAATCGCCGCCCAAGCATGCACCGGTGGATTGACATCGCTAAAGTTCCACTCGTACGCGGGGAGCTGGCCGCTCGGATGGAGGTAGTCCACGCCAAGCATCAGATCGAGCTGGTCCTTGGCGAAATCGACATCGACTGTCGAAAGGGCGATTGCATGAAACGCCAGGTCCCAGGCGGCATACCATGGATATTCCCACTTATCCGGCATGGAGATAATGTGGTCGTTGATCATGTGGAACCATTCGCTGTTCCGGACCTGCCGAGCGCCCGGTTGCAGTGCATGGATGCCATGCTCTTCCAGCCATTTGTCGGCCTCGAAGAAGTAGTACTGTTTGGTCCAGAGCATTCCGGCCAGCGCCTGCCGCATCACATTAACCGCGTCTTGCCCGATCCCGGGAGGTGTGATTGCGCCGTAAAACTGGTCTGCCTCCTGCAGTCGCGTGGCAAACGTCTGGTCAAAGCCGGCAAAAGGATCGGGCATTTTCCCAGGATTAATAGCCGACAGGCGCAAGCGGACGGTTCTGGTTTGCCCGGGCCCGATGTTCAGCGCATGATGTGCGGCCGCCTTCGTACCGGTGCGCGCGGCGTTCACGGCATTGGGGCGGCTATGGACCAGGAAATTGTTGATGCCGTCTTTCACGCACGGACTTGCATTTGGGGTCTCGAAGATGCGCAGGTTGTTGGTTTCGTTCTCGGTAAACAACAGCGGTACTTCCCCGTCGATGTATAACCAGCGGTCGCCCAACTCGGTGTGAGAGACGGCAATGATGCGCATCCCGCGCGGATTGGGAAACTGACGGAGCACCGGCTTTGACGCGACCGGCCACCAGGTCCAGGTGTTCCGGAACCAAAGGGTGGGTAGCACATGAAGTGCGGCCGGTTCTGGACCTCGATTAGAAACCGATATTCGAATGAGGATTTCCTCGGGAGTCTCCTTTGCATACTCCACATAGACATCAAAGTAGCGATCCTGGTCGAAAACACCCGTATCTATCAGCTCGTATTCAACCTCGTTGCGGGAACGCTGGAAGTTGGTTTCCAGCAGGTCCGTGTACGGATATGGAGCCTGCGGATATTTGTAGAGCCATTTCATGTACGAATGCGACGGTGTCGCATCGAGATAGTAGTAGTACTCCTTGACGTCCTCGCCGTGGTTGCCTTCGCTATTGGTGAGTCCAAAGAGCCGCTCCTTGAGGATCGAATCCCGCCCGTTCCAAAGGGCGAGTGCGAAACACAACTGTTGTTTCTCGTCGGAGAAACCGGCCAGCCCGTCTTCACCCCAATGGTAGGCGCGTGAATGCGCCTGATCCCGGCTGAAGTAGCTCCAGGCATCGCCGTTGTCGCTGTAATCCTCACGCACCGTTCCCCACTGCCGCTCCGATAGGTAGGGACCCCATTTCCTCCAGGGGATTTTCTGCTCCCGGGCCTCATCCAGCCGCTTTTGTTCAGCGGTTTCGTTCAGCTGCTGCATAGAGGACATCGAGAACGATAACAAGAGCGAGCGCAAGAACGATTGGGGCATTGAGGCCAGGAGTTCAGGAGTTGCAGGAGTTGCAGGAGTTCAAGAGTTACGCTCGTGCTCGTCGTCGTCCTCATCCTCCAATCGTGCTCGTTATCGTGCTCGTGCTCGTCCTCGGTCTTTGATCGTCGCCGGTCAAACCGGTTGGCATTAAAGGAAAAAGCGACCCAGGGTCTGCCGCTCTGCCTGGATGCGCTTTCTCGCTCGCGGGCAAAACGAGGACGAGGACGAGCACGATAACGAGTACGATTGAAGACTTAGGCCCGAGAAGGAGCTTCCCTCCTCAGGAATTCATCTTCTCTCGGTCGCGGCCAGCTTCGCCCCTCTTCTTTCGAGAACGATAAGAGCGAGCGCGCAAGAACGATTGAACGATTGGGACGCATTAACTTCGGGGATCGATCGTCCGTGCTTGTCCGGTCGTCCGGTCGTCCTCCAATCGTGCTCGTTATCGTGCTCGTGCTCGTCCTCGGTCTTTGATCGTCGCCGGTCGAACCGGTTGGCATTAAAGGAAAAAGCGACCAGGGTCTGCCGCTCTGCCTGGATGCATTTTCTCGCTCGCGGGCAAAACGAGCACGATAACGAGTACGATTGAAGACTCACGCCCGAGAAGGGGCTTCCCTCCTCGGCAATTCATCTTCTCTCGGTTGCGGCCAGCTTCGCCATCCTTCCTTCAGTTCAAGCCAACCCCATTGAAAAAGAGTTTTGAAAATAAGCCGGATATCGAATCGGCTCAACGTGAAGCCGTTGGCAAGAAAGCGCTGGGCACGATTTGTTTTTCCCAACAACGCTAAACGGCGGCGCCGTCGCCCGATCTGCGCAAACCGCCGATTGTAAGAGCGCATCAAAGCGAATATCGGGCGGGAAAGCGGCTCGGAAAATGGCGGCGCTAACAACCCCTTAAATCCCATCCTGAAGGGTTGCGAGACGATGCCAAGATAGTAGAGGCCGAGATCCAGGAGGAACGCCAGTCGCATTAAATCATATTCACCCATGTACTCGTACTTGTTCTGATAGACGGCTTTAAACCAGTCGCGATAGCTCGTCGAGAAAGCGTTGTTATGCTGCTCGATCACTCCGGCGAGAGACTCCCCGCGCCGCTGTACCCCGATGAGTTCGGCCGCGCTGGCAGCCGTAAAGGCGATCCAATCCATGCCGGGACTGTAGAAAGGGTCCATGAACGCGGCGGCGTCGCCGACCAGCACAAAGCCATCTCCGGCAAACGTGGTGCTATAATAGGCCAGGTCTTTTCGCCAATGTACATCCCCTTCGATTAAACGTGCGTCGGCTAGCATCTCGCGCGCCACAGGGTGTTGGATCAGAAAGCTCTTTAGCCGGTCGCCTAGTTTTCCGCCCTCTTGCGGCCATCGAACCAGGCGTTGGTCAAAAACAAGACCAACGCTCACGTCGCCACCTTTCAATGGAATCCACCAACTCCACCACCCGTCCCCGACCACGTGATTGGTCGCGGTGCCACGAATCCCGTAAGGTGCAGAAGCCCATTCGGGATATTTTTCCGCAAGTTCGTACCCGTCCCAATCTTTCACGCCTTTCCAGCGGCCCCAGGCGGCTGCAATTGGGTGAGCGCTATTTAGCCGCCACCACCCCTGCTGTCGCGCCAACAGCGCGGCAACGCCCGAGGCGTCCACCACCCAGCGCGCGCGCACCATCTCTGACTTTTCCCCGGTGCGAAGCGTGATGGTCTGCTCGCCACCCGGCGAAAGGATCACCCGCGTCACGCTCGCCGGGCGAAGTAGTTTGGCGCCGGCCTCGCAGGCGCGTCGGAGAACCTCCTCGTCGAAAACCGCCCGATCCAATTGATAAGACGGAAGTCGAACCTGGTATCGGCCGCCGAGCTCGCTCGCCTGGTTGAGCGCGGTGACTTCGTTGTTGGCAAACCAGAATCGCATCCCTTGTTTCACGAGGTGGGAATCGTTAAGATGTTGCGTCATCCCGAGGATCCGGCCGAGGAAAAATGCGCTGATCTCCACCGTCGCCTCACCGACACGTCGCGTAAAATGGGTCGATTTTTCGACGATGAGCAGGTTTAGTCCGGGGTTTTTTCGTAGCAGCAACGTCGCGGTTGCCGCCCCGGAAAGCGAGCCGCCAATTACCACGACGTCGTAAAGCGGCGTATCCTGGCTCGCGTCGGAACTCATATCGAGGGCCTTTTTGGCTGGAAGTTCATCCGTGGCGCAATCATCGCGAACCGCTTTTGCAGGAAGACCAAAAAGTCAAAAAGCCAAAGACGCCAACGGACTTCCGGCAGGCGCTCCTCACTGCCTGCCAGTACTGAATTCAGGGCAGGCACAATCTGAAAAAATTCTTTGGGGTTGAAAAACACCTCGACAAATTCCTGGGTGTACCACGCGGTCACAAATTTTAAGTAAAGGTCCATGACCCGGCCGAGGTGGCGCTCGTAACGAGCGAACTCGAGGGCACGCCGATGTGGTTGCCTTAACGTTCGGTCAAGCATATCGGCGGCTTTCTCGCCGGAAAGAACTGCAATGAAAACGCCACTACTCCAAACAGGGTCGATGAATCCGGCCGCATCCCCTGCAAGTACCCATCGCTCGCCCGTCAGTCGTTTATTCCGAAATGAGAAATCTCCCGCGGCGTGAACTTCGGTGACGCGTCGCGCTTCCGACAACTGTCCGATAACTTCGGGATTTTCCTGAAGAATCTGGTGATAGGCAATCTCGGGCTTCAACTTCAGGCGCTTGAAAGTTTCTGCGTCGAGCACTACCCCTACACTGGTCTTCTTTGCTGTAATGGGGATCATCCAAATCCACCGATCTTGACAGCGGATCATTTTGGTCAGCGAACCGTCGATCCCGGGCTCGCGGTCGACACCTTCAAAGTGGGCAAACAGTGAAAATTTCCGAAGGTGAGGATAGTTCTGACGCAACTTGAATCGTGAGCCAATCAGAGAGTTACGACCTGAGCAATCGATGAGATATCGGGCCCGGAATGGGCTGTCGGCGGTCTGAATGGTCACCCCGTCGCTGTCAAAGGCGATATCGGTTACCTGGGTACCGCGGAAAATCCGGCAACCGCTTTCGGCCGCGTGATCAAGAAGTAGTTGGTCGAACATCGAACGCTCGACTTGGTACGCGGTCGGGTATTTGCAGCGAAAAACTTCCGTGAAAAGAAAGCGTTTGCTTCGTGTACCGCAGGCGGAAACAATTTTTCCACCGTGTTTCACGATAACATCCGCCCGGTCGATCTTCTCTTTGACTCCCATCCGCTCAAAGGTGCAAAGGCTGCCGGGCAAAAGGGACTCGCCGATTTTGAAACGAGGAAACGCTTCTTTCTCGAAAATCGCAACATTCCAACCCTTCTGTGCCAGTAAAGTTCCGGCGGTGCTGCCTGCCGGGCCGCCGCCCACGATAATGATGTCAAAGAACTCAGCCATGGATGTTGCGCAAC
>DATHPI010000175.1:0-14626 GCA_035484035.1 Chthoniobacterales bacterium | reverse complement strand
GCGTCCGTTCCGTTCAGCTTCTCGCGAACATCTTTGATAGCGTCTTCCACGCCCTTCTTTTGATCCGCGGACAACTTCTCACCCAGTTCTGCCAATTGCTTCTCGCTTTGGTAGGCCAAGTTGTCGGCGGTGTTGCGAATCTCTGCCGCTTCCCGGGTTTTGCGGTCTTCCTCGGCGTGTGCCTCGGCATCTCTCCGCAGGTTCTCCACCTCTTCTTTGGTCAGTCCGCTGCTACCGGTGATCGAGATTTTCTGTTCTTTTCCGGTCCCAAGATCCTTTGCGGAGACATTCAGGATACCGTTGGCATCAATGTCGAAGGTGACCTCGACCTGCGGCACGCCGCGCGGGGCGGGTGGAATTCCATCCAGATGGAAAGTGCCAAGGGTCTTGTTGTCTCTGGCCATCGGCCGTTCGCCTTGCAGGACCTTAATTTCCACGCCCGGCTGGTTATCGCTGTAAGTCGAAAAGATCTGCTGCTTCCGGGTCGGAATCGTCGTATTGCGAGGTATCATCGGCGTTGCGATATTGCCCGCGGTTTCGATCGCCAGCGTCAACGGCGTGACATCCAACAGCAACACATCTTTCACATCGCCGCGCAGGACACCCCCCTGAATTGCCGCGCCCACCGCCACTACTTCATCAGGATTAACACCTTTGTGCGGCTCTTTCCCGATCAATTTGCGAGCCGTATCGATCACCTTCGGCATCCGGGTCATTCCGCCGACCAGCACCAGCTCGTTAATTTCACTTTCTGAAAGTTTTGCATCCCCAAGACAGGCCTTCACCGGTCCAATCGTCCTTTCGAACAGGTCATCCGTTAACTGCTCAAGTTTGGAGCGTGTCAGCTTCTTCTGGATATGCTTCGGTCCCGTGGCATCCGCGGTAATGAAAGGAAGATTGATTTCGTACTCTTGTGAAGAAGAGAGGGCAATCTTGGCCTTTTCCGCTTCCTCCTTGATTCTCTGCAGCGCGTCGGATTGTTTGCTGACGTCTACGCCGGTTTCTGAACGAAACTCGGCGATAATCCAATCCATGAGCTTGTTATCCCAGTCGTCACCCCCGAGATGAGTGTCTCCGTTTGTCGCTTTGACTTCGAAGACGCCTTCTCCAATCTCCAATACCGAAATGTCAAATGTGCCGCCGCCCAAGTCGTAGACAGCGATTTTCTCGTCCTTCTTTTTATCCAAGCCATAAGCCAGGGAGGCCGCTGTCGGCTCGTTGATGATCCGCAGCACTTCCAACCCAGCGATCCGTCCGGCATCTTTGGTCGCATTTCGCTGAGAGTCGTTGAAATAGGCCGGAACCGTAATCACCGCCTGCGTGATCTTCTCACCAAGCTTTGCTTCAGCGTCCGCTTTCAGCTTCGCCAAAATCATCGCCGAGATTTCCTGTGGGGAGAAACTTTTCCGCTCTCCGCCTACCTGCACCTCGACGTGAGCATCTCCATTCGAAGCTCTGACAATTTTATATGGGACACGTTTCGCTTCGTCCTGGACCTCTTCGAATTTTCGGCCCATGAACCGCTTGATAGAGAAAACGGTGTTCTGTGAGTTGGTAACCGCCTGCCGTTTTGCGGCTTGCCCGACCAAGCGTTCTCCGCTCTTGGCAAAAGCGACGATCGAAGGAGTGGTACGTGCACCTTCAGAGTTTTCGATTACGACCGGTTCGCCACCCTCCATGACGGCCATACAGGAGTTGGTGGTACCGAGGTCAATTCCAAGAATCTTAGCCATACGTGTGGGCGACGACCATGTGCACGTTGTATGCCAACCAACCAAAAGAAAATGAATCGACAGAACTACCTCAAAATTAAGAGGTTAAGCCGAACCGCAGAAAACTCCCTTGGCAAGGATAGCGTCACTCTGGCACAGGATGGCGCAACCCAAGTGAGCCACGCTGTCACTTTGTCGCTCTGTGGATCCTACATCCGTCCCTTGATTTTTCCCGATCCGGCCATCATGCTCGGGGTAGCTCTCGCCAAAGAATGGCTATGGTCGACGCGCATCTCAATCCAAACTTAGAGGAAGGCGTTGGGTCCCCGGATCAGATCGAAACCGCAGGGGTTCAAGTGACCGAGCGGGACATCGTTTTCGATTGTCCAAATTGCGGGGGAGAACTTGCGATCGATATGGATGGCGCAGGGATGGAAGTCCATTGCGCACATTGTGGCCATGGGCTGACGGTGCCTGAGTATCACGGACCATCACTACAGTTTTTGCAGGCGGCGACGTCCAAGCTCGCGAAGGCCATCCAGGCAGCTCGGAACGCGTCACCGAAAACCTTCCAATTCGAGGGGCGCACGCCGGAGGAAATTAACCAGCGCCAAGAAGAACTGCAGCGGGCACTTCGAGAGACTCAGACACAGTATAGCGAAATCAAGGGCCACATCCATCACGCGACGATCCAGTTGCATCGCTATCAACTGAAGCTGGAAGTCATCCAGGAGCGGCAAATCGAGCTTAAGACGGAGCTCGATGCTCTGGTTCAGGTGCGTGGCCGGAAGTAGGGTAGTTATCAGTGTCAGTTTTCAGTTGTCAGCGGGCCAAGGAGGAAAAGAGCCGCAATTGTGCCTTGCTAATGAGGATTACGTGCAGCGTGCCTATTTGGCTGTGCGATAGACGATCGATTTCCGGAGTCACGGCCCTCGCAGAAAAGAAGTTGAAACCGTCCTTCAAACGCAGGAGTGTTTGCGGCTTGTCCTGGATGGGTGCCAGAGCGGTCGATTGGGCACGCCTGGAAAGCGTGTGTACCGCAAGGTACCGAGGGTTCGAATCCCTCCCCATCCGAAAGAGCTTTACATCCAGTCCGACTAATCAAATATGTTGCCGTTCATGAGATGGCAACGATCCTGGTTCCTGTTGCTGCTGGCTTTGGCTGGGGCGCTTGTTTTGACATCCTGTATGAACCAGGAGGGAATTGGCGCTGGTGAGGGCGAACTGCAAGATCCAACAAACCAGCGACCCTCAGTCGGCTACTGACGACATTTGCCTGCCGAAGAAGGCTATCTATCCGGCGAAACACGTGGGAGCCGCGAGAAGAAAATCAAATAGCGGACCCGGATCCTGTGCTGTCAAAGAGGTGACCGTGTTTGGCATCGAACGAAAAGCCGACCGCGTCTGCGTACCTGTAATTCTGGAATCCCTTCACGTTCAACGTAATTCGCGTTCCGGCGGGCGTCGTACCGTGCAGGAAAGTCAGATCACCCAGGTTCTCGGTAACCTCAATCAGGAGAGTGCTAAGTCCGCTCCCGCGTTCGCACACGTGGATGTGTTCGGGTCGCAAGCCGAGCGTCAATTCAACGCCCTCAGCCACCTCGCCCGGTTTAGTCTTCTCCAGGCTCAAAAGCTGGGATGGGAAATCCGCGCCCGCGACTACGACTGTCCTTTCGGTCGTGTGTTCTACACGGACTTTTAGAAAATTCATTCTAGGCGCTCCGATAAACCCGGCGACGAACAAATTCGCGGGGCGTTGATAAAGGTCGAGCGGTAAGCCAATCTGCTCGATTTTACCTTCATTCAAGACCACAATTTTGTCCGCCAATGTCATCGCTTCGACCTGGTCGTGAGTCACGTAAATCATGGTGGTTTGCAGCTCGCTGTGCAATTTGGCAAGCTCAACGCGCATCTGTACGCGGAGCTCTCCGTCAAGGTTTGAGAGCGGC
Organism: Chthoniobacterales bacterium; assembly: GCA_035484035.1. GTDB lineage: Bacteria > Verrucomicrobiota > Verrucomicrobiia > Chthoniobacterales > JAFAMB01 > JAFAMB01. The sequence continues at coordinate 10,965 of DATHPI010000175.1, read as the reverse complement.
TCGTCGAAAAGGAAAACATCCGGTTCACGGACGATGGCGCGCCCAATGGCGACGCGCTGCCGTTGCCCGCCGGATAGTTCTTTGGGTCGCCGCTTCAGGTACGGGGTGAGCTGCAGAATTTCGGCGGCACGCGCCACCCGCTCCTTGATTTCTTGCTTAGGTCGCTTGGCCATCCGAAGTCCGAATCCCATGTTCTCCTCGACCGACATATGTGGGTAAAGGGCATAGGTTTGAAACACCATGGCGACGCCTCGATTCGCAGGATCGACGTTGTTGACCTGACGGCCGCCGATCCAAACTTCACCCTCGGTCGCCTCTTCCAGTCCTGCGATAATCCGAAGCATGGTTGATTTACCGCAGCCGGAAGGTCCAACGAAGACCACAAATTCACCGTCTTCGATTTGGAGGCTGACTCCGTGAATTACTTCGGTTTGGCCGAATTGCTTGACAATATTTTGGAGTTTTAAACTTGCCATTATTCCGAACTTTCCAAACTGCTCTTGCGGATGAAGTAACAACCTCAGGTATCAGAGAGCGGCTACTTGCGCAAGAGGCGATCTCTTGGTGCTTTTGCCAGCCGAATCCAGAGAAGAGCATCGCAAACTGAAACTTTTTCGAAACTTCGCGTTTTTCGAGGTGTTCAGCAGTGTGAGGTGACGTACGAAGAAATTACTGCTACTACCAGCCTCCGCTTGAGAGATCGGAGTTACGGGCTTTTTTCTGCCGTGATTGCGGTTTCTAAGGCGTGCTGTGTTTGGTCGATAAAGTTCTCACAAGAGATGTGATTGGCCAGGCTTCAGCTAAAAAAGTGAATACCAAAAACACTTCTGATTAATAACAACCTGAGATTCCTATGACAAAAAATATTCTGCTTCTAGCTGCGGTCCTCGGCTTCATCGCTCAATCCAGCGTCTTTGCCGCGGATCCGACCCCGTCTCCGAGCATGAGCCCGAAGGCCACCACCCATCATCACAAGCATCACAAGAAGGCTGCCGCGGAACCTTCGCCTGCAGCGACAGCGACTCCCAAGGCCTCTTAAGGGTTACGCGTTGCGATAGGTGTCGCAGGACCAACGGTCCGGTCACCGCTCAATTGCACGTGATTTGATCCTTCGGACATTGCTACCGAATCAAGGATCCGTCAGACGAATAGCTGATTTGGCCCGGGTGGGAACACCCGGGCCAAATTTTTTTCGAGGCATCGAGCGCATGAATTCCGACTCAATCGCGAATAGGCAGAGGTCTCACGCCGTCCAAGAGCTCAGGACCTGGATTTGTGTCACGGAATTTTTTGTTGTTGTGGTTGGCTCTCGCATTTTGCACTTCGATCTCGGATTCGATGGCGGGCCCGCATTTCCGTACTTCACCTCACTACCGCTTGCCCGGTGGCGTGACCTACTCCGAATATCATCATCGTCCGTACTATTATCGCCGATACCATTATGCTCCCGCCTACCGGCCGGCGGCGCGGCATCCCTAGCGCGTTCCGCACCTGTAAGCCTGTTCCTGTGAGAGCTATATTGGGCGTACCGTCTCCTAAGTCCCAAGGGATTTAGGAGACGATACAGTAGTGCACTAGTCACTGACTGGTGCACTAGGACCAGGTGGGTGAAGTTGCCGTGATGGGTCAGACCGGAGCACATGGCCGGTCGCAAGCACATCGTCTCCAAGTGTTTTGTAACGGACCCGATGGAGTTTACTGGCGTTCATCATACTCTCAACACCGGCGCCTGCGAAGCTTGATTTGTCTCCGCCGGTTAGCAGCGGCGTGATGAAACACCAAAGCTCATCGATTAACTGCAAGTCCCTTAATTGTCCCAGGATGTCCCCACCTCCTTCTACCAACAAGCGGGTGACCCCTCTCGCACCGAGGTCTTTGAACATATCCAGCCAACCGGCCTCTTGGTAAACGAGCGTGCGATCCCGGTATTCGTCCATCAACAACGTTGTATTGGCTGGCAGATTCCCGGATCGCGTCACGATGACCCGCCAGGGTTGCAACCTTTGATTATTGAGACGGACGGTTAGTCTCGGGTTGTCCCGACGAACGGTTTCCGCGCCGACGAGAATCGCATCGACTGTAGCCCTGAGATAATGAACCAGGCGAAGAGATCGGTCGTTCGAGAGCCACTGGGGTTCGCCGGCTGGGCGAGTGATCCGTCCGTCCAATGACTGGGCGATCTTGGCGATGATCCAAGGTATTCCGGTGGTGATCCACTTGTTAAACCCAACGTTTAGCAGACCGGCCTCCTCCTCGAGGACTCCGGTGCTGACCGCAATTCCTGCACGGCGGATCTCGTCGAGCCCACGCCCCTGGTGTTTTGGATTCGGGTCAATCGCGCCAACCACTACTCGCGCGACTTTTGCCGCGATGATTGCATCTGTGCACGGAAGGGTTCGGCCGACCGTGGAACATGGTTCCAGCGTCACATACAGCGTTGCACCTGCGGCTGACCCGGGTCCCGGCAACGCGGACAAGGCTTCGATTTCGGCATGCGGGCCTCCCGCGCGCCGATGCCAGCCGGTCGACAAAATCGTTCCGTCACGAACCAGCACCGCTCCGACGGCTGGGTTAGGACTCGTTCTTCCCAGACCTTTCCGAGCTTGCCGCAAGGCCAGCCGCATGAAGCGTTCGTCCAAATCGACCGGTACTGCAGATTGATTTAAAATACCCATGATACCTCTTTCGAGTCGGGCTCCTTACAATTGGAAGAATTTCCTGAGCCGACGAAGAAAGCCTTCCTTGGTGGCGACCTGTTCGGGGTCGTCGCCGTTCGCGGGAGCGGAGGCGAGCTGCGTTTGGGTAGCGGATCGCCTCGCCACCACGGTCTCGCAGAGGGACTCGGCCAGTTCGGGATGTTCCCGCAATAGAGTTCCCATCGTTTCCTTCTCAATTTCGAGCACCTCGCAATCGAGTGTCGCCAGAACCGTGGCGGTTCGGGGCTCGCCGGTCAGTAAAGAGATTTCACCGAAGCAATCTCCTGCTATCAGGTTGCCAACCGGCTGGGCTCGCCCTTCTCTTTCAACTTGGACCGAGGCCTTGCCCATCGCGAGAATGAACATTGAGTTGCCGGCATCCCCCTGGATGATGATCCTCTCACCCTTACCAAAACGCACCCTTTTGGACCCGAGCGTAAGTTGAGCCAGTTGAGCCTCATCCAGTGAGGAGAAAAGCGGCTGGCTGGCGAGCAATTTCAGATCAGTGTCGCGAGCGCGCGTTAACCGGGGATGGCGGACAATTTCAATTTGCTGGGTGGAAAACGCCAATCGGATGCCGCGGCGACTGAGCTCGTACCAGACATTGGTTCTGACACCGTCGATGATATCGGCGAGCAACCTTCCATCCATCAGCCAAAATTTGATTTCGTACTGCACGGCCGATTCGGCGAAGTCGATCAGATAGACCTTCACGGGTGGATCGCGAAGCACACCGGGCGCAACAGCGGAAGCCTGGTACATCGCGTCTTTGACTTCATTGGGTGGAACTCGATGATCCACGCTGACCCGGACCCGCGCGGCATGTCGGCGCGAAGGATAGTAGAGATTAACGATCGTCGCTTTGGCCAGTTGGCTGTTGGGAATGTCAAAGCTGACATCGTCGTTGTTGCGGAAACGGGTGGATCGCCAATTGATTTCGACGACTTCCATATGTTTGCCATCGACGATCAACCAGTCGCCGACTTGGTACGCTTTCCCGGCCTGAAGACCAAAGCCGGCAAAGATGTTTCCGAGAGTGTCCTGCAGGGCGAGACCGATGATGATGGCAATCAAGCCGGAGCCCGTCAATAGACCGGCGATCGTCACGTGATAAAAGGATGCCAACCCGAAAAACATCGCGAAGACGAAGAGCGCAATCGCGACAACCTGAGGCAGAAAGGAGGGGATTCGTGACTTCTCGCCCGGATAACCGCAGAGCGGCCAGACAAACCGGCGCAGCAACGCGTTAATCGGGAATGCCGCGGTGATCGCAGCTAGCAACCCCGTGACAGCCACACCCGGGAATTCGACTTGGATGACCCGAGATGCGAGAGTGGCCGAAGCGCTCACGATGAAGACGTGTGAAGTCCAGCCCAATTCGACGTTGACCCGATGTTTCAGCCAACGACCGACCATCAATCCAAGCAGATAAAACACGAAACTGACCAGAACCAGATACAATCCTGGTGTTTGAGTTGGCCAAAACGTCTGAAAATTTCGCAGCATCATCTTTTTCCTAGTGGCTCTTTCCCGACTGGGATCCTGCTTTGCCAAGGGCCTCTATCGTGAGCCGTCGATCTGGCTCATCTTAAGCCAGCGAAGATGAACCGCCTGGTGGCCCTCGCATTGGATTGGGTCTCTTTTAAATGAGCACAAGATTAAGTCGAACTCAAAATCGCTCGTCCTCATGCAACGTCACTTAAAATTGTTTTCTCCGAAGCCTGGATTTCCGCCGGGATTTTTTCTCAGGTTTTATAGTCGCCGGTTGGAGTTTCTCCAGGAGCTGGCGGAATCGAACTGTCCGGTCGCTTATTTCCCGTTCGCCGGCGAGAAGATGTACCTGGTCAATGAACCGGAGCTGATCAAGGATGTCCTGGTCCTGAATCATCGGCGTTTCAAAAAGGGGAGGGGTTTGGAGCGCGCAAAAATTCTTCTGGGGGAAGGCTTGCTGACCAGCGAAGGCGAGGCGCATCGGAGCCAGCGAAGGATTGTTCAGCCAGTCTTTCAGCACAGATACCTGCAAAACTATGCTGACATCATGGTGGACCGGAGCATCAAGCTTTGCGGCGGATGGAATGACGGTCAGCGGATCAACATGAGCGAACAGATCATGAGTCTGACCTTGATGATTGTCGGCGAATCCCTTTTCGGAGCGAATGTCGAATCCGATACTCGCCGGATTGGCAACTTGGTCAATAAGGTCATGGAATCGTTTTTCTATTTTGTCAGTCCGCTTGGGCCACTCTTTCGTTTAATGGGTCACCCAAAAATCCAGGATGCGTTCGCGGCGCGAAAGGCGCTCAACCAGATCGTTCTCGGAATGATTGATGCCCGCCGTGACGCGCCTCCTCGCCAAAACGATCTTTTGTCCATGCTGTTTTCAGCTCAGGATAGCGAGACCGGATGTGGGATGTCAGACGCCCAACTGCGTGATGAAGCGATGACGCTTTTTTTGGCGGGTCACGAAACGACAGCCAACGGGCTTTGCTGGACGCTGTTCCTTTTGGCTACGCATCCCGAGCAAAGAGCAAAACTTCGAGCTGAACTCCGGTCTGTGATTGGTCGCGACCGGCCGCAAGTCACTCATTTGGAGCGGCTGAAGTTTCTGGATCAGGTGATTCGCGAAGCCCTCAGACTGTATCCGCCCGCCTATGTAATTGGTCGACGCGCTATCGCGGATCACAAACTTGCCGGGATACGCATTCCAAAAGGGTCAGTTCTGCTGGTCAGTCCTTGGACTGTTCAGCGATCGGAGAGACACTACCACCAACCGCTGGAATTTCGCCCGGAGCGGTGGACGGCGCAGTTTCGTTCGTCTCTGCCGCGTTTTGCCTTTTTCCCCTTTGGCGGCGGTCCAAGGCAATGTATCGGCGAGGGATTTGCCTGGATGGAAATGTCGCTTGTTCTGGCCATAATGGTCCGTGACTGGGATTTCGAGCTCTCGCCCGGGCAGCAGATCCGTCCAAAGCCGGCGATGACCTTGCGTTCAGACTGCCCGATCGAGATGAACCTGCTAAAGGTGCCTGAACCCGCCAGTTCGCCTTCGCTCGATCCCGGCACGATCCGTCCTAACGGATCGCCTCCCCGCTCATCCTGAGGAATCGACGGGTCTACCATTCGATTCTGTACGCCGAAACTTCTGAACTCCTGTCCAGGCCGGTGGGTTTTGCGAGTTAAGACTTTTCCCGTTCAAATGCCGCATCGAAGGCCACGCCGCTCGGAGCAAAATCGTAGGTACGCACATTCCGGCACGATTCGGTCGCCCCGTGAATCCGATCCATTCGGATGTCTTCCCATTCAATCGAAAGCGGGCCGCCGTACCCGATATCGTTCAACGCGACGATTATTTCTTCAAAGCGAATGTCCCCATGCCCGATGGAACGAAAATCCCAATATCGCCGGTGATCTCCAAAATTAGTGTGACCGCCAAAGACGCCGACTTCGCCTGTTCCGTGTCCCCACCAAACGTCTTTCATGTGTGCGTGATAGATCCGGTCGCTGAATTCGCGCAGAAATTTGACATAACTTACGCCCTGGTAGCCGAGATGGGACGGGTCGTAGTTGAAGCCGAACCGGCGATGATTTTTCACGGCCTCCACCGCCCGGCGGGCCGAGGCGATATCAAAGGCAATCTCGGTCGGGTGCACTTCAAGCGCGAAGTTCACATCAAGTTCGTCGAACGCGTCAAGGATTGGCACGAATCGTTTACCAAAATCGTCGAATCCCTTCTGGATATAATCCTGACTGGTCGGCGGAAAAGCGTAACAGGCGTGCCAGATGCTGGAACCGGTGAAACCGGCCACTACGGCTGGGAAGCTCAGGCCGCCGGCAGGCTTGGTATCGATAAAATTGCGCGTCGCCTGAGCAGCTTTTTTCATGTGCCCTGCGGCCCGTTCACGGACACCTTCAGGGTTCCCGTCTTTCCAGATGTGCGGTGGCAGGATTGCTTGGTGTCGCTCGTCGATCTGATCGCAAATAGCCTGTCCAACCAGGTGGTTGGAGATTGCGAACGCCGTCAGACCGTTGTCCGATAGAAGCTTCCACCGATCTTTGCAATATTCTTTAGATTCCGCTGCCGTTTCGACGTCAAAATGATCGCCCCAACAGGCGAGCTCGAGCCCGTCGAAACCCATTTTTTTCGCCAGAGGTGCGAGATCTTTTAACGACAGATCGGCCCATTGGCCGGTAAACAAGGTGACTGGTCTAGCCATATTTCTTTCGGGGGAAATCGTTCTTTGAGTTCCGCAACCTTTTAGCCGAGGAAACGCCTTCAATTCAAGGGAAGTCGATCGGCAAGGTCAAAAACCCTGTCCGGCCGACCTCTTTCGACTCTCGCGCTTCTGACCTAGGGTACTTCGGGTGCCAATGCCCTAAGTCGCCTTTCTGCCAGGCGGCTCATTACGAAGCAGTGACCCGGGGGACTGCCGGTAGCTTCAGGGCCTTGAGCAGCGGGGGATCAATCAGCCCGGTGACAGGCAACTTGTTCGATTTTTGAAAGGCTCGGATGGCGTCCTGGCTGTCGGGGCCAATCGCTCCGTCGATTGAGCCGTGGTAATAACCGCGACGGGCCAATTCCGCCTGCACCGCGGTGGCCAGACCGGCCCAATACCGGTAATCATAAACGGGCGAAGCGTCATAGGCCGCATAATCGTATGGATAGCCGTAATAATAATCGGGGTACCACCAATACGGAAAGCCGAATGCAACAACGTCGAAGCCAAAAAAGAACCGGCGATGGTTCGGAAAGAAATGATTGTTTATGCCCCGGCCGATAAAATGATTGTTGCGAAATCCCTGTCGCGAACCAAACGAATGACCGTATCCAACTCCGGCAGATCCATGGAACCCGCCCCCGCCGAACCCTCCCATTTGATGACCAGACGCGACGCTGGTCGCGACCGTCATTAAAGCAGTGAAGCCTGCAGCCAATAGCCAATGAAAAACACAGGTCTTTTTCATCCACAACCTCCTGGGAAACCGACCGGCTGTTGCCGGTCAAGCCCATTCAAATAGTATCCTGGACGATCAGGAGGCGCCGCTTTTCGCCGCGCTCAATCCTGATTATCGAATCATACGATATTTAGAACCGAGGAAACACTTTTTTATTCCAATTCGGAGTTTTTGAGATCCTCGTGTTCATTGACGGCTTTGGAGCGCAGAAGCTATCCAATCAGCCGACGGGCTGGATCTTTAAATCGTCAGGATTCCCGAAATCAACGATAAAATATTTGCTGATAAATTCCCCTGACTTTGTTTTGAGCGCTTGCCGAACCCGGATCTTCGTTCCGGACACCCAACCCGGATCCACCACGACCCGACCCTCTTCTGCGTTCGCAGGAGTCGTAAAAATGTTCTCGGCTCGGATTTCTCGTGCCGCTCCGTTTTCCAGGATAAAGAAATAGAGACGGCCGGCTCGGCGACGGTTTAACTCGTCCAAGGCGACAACCGTTCCTGCCTTGTTCCAAAAGACTCCGTACGCATTCGCGTATTGAATATTCGCGCTGCTGGCATCTAGATAATAGGCGTTGACGGTCGCTAGTACCTTCCCATCAAGCACACTCATCAGCTCGTACCGCAGCGGGCTGGTTGTTCGAACGACCCATTCGTATTTCCCGTTCGGGCTTTTCGGGTTCCCTCTCGAGGTATACGGATCACCGGTTGCCGACGGGTTCTGCGCCATGGCGGTTACCGCAAGCACTCCGAGCATGAACGCTCTTGCGATCAAGCGATAAATCAACGCTCTTGCGATCAAGCGATAAATCGGCCCTTTCATTCTCATAGGTTAGATGCCCCCCTTTTTCCAGCCGGGCCCTCTATGCACGATATAAATTTGTCCATATTCAGCGCTACCGACCCGGTTCTGAAAATTTTGTTCGACCTGTCCAGAGGAACGGTCTCCGGCCAGATTGTAGACATCCACTCGACCTGCACCGCTTGCGCCATAGTCCGTTTGGCCCGCATCAGAGCTCGCCCACAGTCCGGTCGCTCCCGTGTCATTTGCTTCCGCGTACATATCCAAAGCCGGAATGTAAATCAGCGAGCCGCGTGGGATGCGATTAAAGTCGACTGCCACCGTGGTGCCAGCGAGAGCGAGAGGATCACCATCTGCTGAGGTGGCTCCCATCCAATTCGCGGAAGCGGCCGTCGGATATGGCCAATCGGCATCTTTGTTCGAATAAGCGGTCAGCCTGGCGTCATACTGGTCCCATTGTGCGAGTTGGTCCTGGCTTGGATCGGTCAAACCGAATCGTTGCCGAAATGCTTGCTGGTTCTGGTTGGCGTCACCGCCCAATACACCGAGGTCGCCGCTGCCCTGCGGTGGAGAGTTGGCGCCGGTGATCGGGACGATTGCGCCGGCTTGTGCTGCGTCTGCGATCCTGCTGGACTGGGCGAGATCAGATTGCCCTGGCTCAGAAGATCCCGCCGAGACCCCGGATTCTGTGCTCTCCTGGTCATCACATCCGAACAAGAGGAAAAAAATCGGCAAAAGGAGGATGCGAATATCCTGCAATTCTCGGACCTTCATGGGTCAATTTTGAGACAGACGCTAGGAAGCCGAGCCGTTAGCTAACGTCCTCGAATTTTGTTGTTATCCGGAATGTGGAGAACAAAGGCATAGGAGCCATTGGTGCTGGAAAACTGTCTTAACCAGCCGGCCAGGGAGAAGTTTCTGGTGCGTGCGCCACCATAACGAGCGTCCGCACTGTAGATTGCACCGTCCGCTCCAACGATTCCTGCATGCCCAAGATAAATTGGGCCGGAGGGCGAGAATAGGGTGGGACTGACAATGATCGACCCAGGCGGAGCAGTCTTGGGATCTACAGCCACCGCCGGACCGGTGCGGAGGAGTCGCAGGATTTCGCGCGTGGAGTTTGAGTTCAGCCGAAAGCCCCCGATCGGATAGACGACACGGTCGATCTCTCGTCCAATCGCGCTGACCTCCAAATCGAGTCCAGACGGACTCAATGCTACCCGAATTTTTCTGCTACGGTTCCGCCTACGCAAAAGGAGTTCAATCCCATCTGAGAGACGCTTTTCCCAGGTATGATGCGAATCGTCCCGGAGCGGGAAAAGAGAGGTGTCAGCATCGACGATCACGGGTGAGCTGTCCGCCGGTTGCTGGACTAGAACAAGTCCGGCAAGCTCCTTTCGTGCAAGGAGAAAAAGATAGTAATCGAGATGGGTAGTCGAAAGAGAGCCGCAATACTCGATGGTGGCGCCGGGGTCTGCCTGTTGCACCAATCCACGTACCGGGAGGGGTGCCTCGGCGGATTGTCCGATAGCGGACGAGCAAATAACGGTCCAAAATAGCAAGCACGGGGCGGTGTGACCAGATAACATAACATTAATTATAAAATGTTATGTGAACGTATACAATAAAAATATTAAATGTTATTGACAAAGATGTGACCGCTGCGCTTAGTCTGTCTAAGCCATTTTTAGCAGTCAGGTATGCCGCCGTAAGGTAAGACAATTAATCCGGATTTTGGAAAAAGCGGGATTCATCCAGAGAGGTGGAAAAGGCTCGCACAGAATTCTACTCACCCCAAAGTCATGCGACAATCACCATCAGTGGCCATCTGGGTGACGATGCGAAGCATTACCAAGGTCTTTTTTGTGGCAATGTTGTTTGAAGATCGAGAACGGTAACGATTAGAGGAGAAGCCAATTACGCCGATACGCCCCATCGCCGAGACGCCGAAACGTACCCCTAACCTCTACCTCATTGGAGCAAGGTCGCGAGCATCCAGATAAGAGGCGATGGCCGTCGCCTTGCCTTCGGGATCCGCCATGGCCACGTAGCCATCAGGTCGCACCAGATAAGCTGCTTGACGCCTCAGCCCGACCCGATCCATCCCCGGATTCCATGGGAAAATGTGCAGCGGCAATTTTCGCGCTTCACACGTCTCCCGGAGCTTGGGCGAGGCGTCGCCGTACACGTGGACCTGCCAGTCGAGCGAAGTCAGCGGCGCGAAGTTGTCGGCGGCATCTCGGTTGAGGTCAGTCCTTACCCATGGCAACCGGTCACCGCCGTGAACCTTTCCTGCCCGACCTTTGCTGAGACCACTTCCACGATAAGTCACCACTGTTTGTGAAACGGTGCGAAACATGAGGCGCCGCACTGTGGTGAGCTTGAAAAGGAACGGGAACAAGAGAGGCACAAGGCGCAGTCGCACTAAGCGGGCAATCGCTCCGTGGCTGGTAGCACCGGCGAATGCTTGATCGGTGGTCGCGACCAGGCGGCGGGCAAAGGCGATCCGTTCCGGCT
>DATHPI010000174.1:0-3502 GCA_035484035.1 Chthoniobacterales bacterium | reverse complement strand
GAGGTTTTCCGTACCAATGCAACTGTGATGAAGCATTCGGTTCGGACGGCCGAGCCGTGGCACGGCTGGTTAGCGAGAATTCGCAAGGCTTCAGAATGCTGCGCCTGAAATGAACGCCACGCGCCAGAACCTGGCCGCTCTTGGTCAAATGTGAGGCCTCTGTATTTCTCGCGCTTGACGTATCCCTCCTCGGCCAAGGTTCTGCTGATCAGGTGCAAAGTTTGGGTTTTCAGCCATGAGTTTCCAAATGGATGACATCCGGTTGTATTTAGCCTAGCTGTTTATCCTAAACTACAACTTGTAGCAATAACTAAATACGGAGATTTTCGCTGCTGGTAACTTTGCTTAGCCTTCTAAAATATGCCTGTCTGGCTCATTGCCGGTCTCCAATGGGATTTTTTGCGACCGAATGGCAGGATGGCTCATGGGGTGCATTCCGGATGGGACTGAAGCACGGCGGCTACTGTCTCGCCTGCTGTTGGGCATTGATGAGTCTCCTGTTTGCCTTTGGCGTTATGAATGAATCCGAAGACCTGGCAAGCACACGACAAATCGCATGTCAATCTGCCTCCAGGTCGAGCACATGGGCGGAAAGCCGAATTGCGGATCGCAGGGCCCACATTTCAGCGCCTTCCGGCAAATGGTCGTAGTCTGCGGTCAGGGCGTCGACGTCGGATGATTGCAGCTTTGCCAGGAGCCAATCAAAGTTGAATTTCATTGCGACTCAGCCAGTCCCGAGTCGCCATGTAGTCCATGTTCTACATCTCTCGCATTTTTCTCGCAAAAAGCCTGCGCTTCTTCAAGGGTGTCGAATCCCTGCCATTCAATGCGGCCGACCTGTTCTCCGCACCTGTAAAATCCAGCCTCATATTTGGCGAACCAGCGGGTCGTTTTCCTCTCATTGTCGAAATTTCGGTACACTAAGTAGTAACCGTGGATGGTTTTCGCCAGATGTCCGGGTCCGTACGCTCGCCAAACTAAATCCATAAAAATTAATACGAATTAAAATTCCGGGATCGATCTTGAACTTACAGCACTAGCTCAGTCACCAAACGCTTCGGCTTATGAAACGCGAGGCCGGTCGACCTGCATCTCAACCTGGCGGCCGGTGAGGCCCGGCAAACGGCCTGGGCCACTTTTAAAATGACGCTCTAGCTGCAATCAAGTCGTTCAACGCGGCTGGTCTTGAGGAGACCCTGAACCGTGCCTCAACCGAGCTCTCGAGGCCCGCCTTTCTCCAGCAGACCGTGGCGCCGTTAATTGAGCAAATCGTCATTCATTGGCAAACCGGACACATTGAAGCCATCCAGGAACACTTAGCCACCGCGGTCATCGGAACTTTCTTGGGAAATTTAATGCACGATAAAGCCTTGGGCAAAATGCTCCTCGCATCGTCTTCACGACGCCTCCGGACGAGCTTCATGAAAGCGGTGCGCTCTTGGCCGCGGTCAGTGCAGACTACCAGGGTTGGGGCGCCGTTTATCTGGGACCCTCGCTCCCCGCTAATTGATCGAGCAGTCGCTTGCAGACAGCCAGAGGAAGATCTTCAAGAATCTTCTGGTTGATTCCTTCTGTGCAGCCAACCAGCAGATGTCACAACCGCTACGCTCGACGAGCCGCTTGGATGTGGTCGGAAATCTGGCGGATGAGCCGCCGTTTTGAACTCGAGCTGCAAATTGTGATCGTCGGCCAGTGGCGCACCCCAGTTCTTTTGGGTGGGGGAGCCATGACGGCCCGCCTCATCGGTCACCTTATCGAGCAGTCGATTGTGCGCCTCTTCCAGCCCGATTTCCTCCAGCAGTTCAAGCCGCGGAGTGTTGTAAAGAGTATAATCGAGCTTGTAGGCTTTCACCCGTCCGAGATCAGCGATGATAAGCAATTTGCTTTTCATGAGTAAACGCCGTTCATCGCAGGTTGCAATCGAACCGGCCGCACACGCCCAGCATACGCGTAACTCTTCCCATCTGCGGCCTGTTCATCCGCGCGAACCATGTCGGGGCGATGCTAGACATCGCCACGACCGGTACGTTTGGTTTCAGGCGACTTTGACTTCGATTTGTTTAGGCTTGGTTTGTTCGCTCTTGGCCAGATGGACCTTTAGCACACCGTCCCTGAACTCAGCGTTCACTTTATCGGGGTCCACGCCCTCGGGAAGGACAAAACTCCGCATAAATCTGCCATAGGCGCGCTCAACACGATGATATTTTTTGTTCTCCTCTTTCTCGAACTTGCGTTCGCCAACGATGGTTAACAAACCGTTCTCGACAGAGACTTTTACGTCATCCTTCTTGACCTCGGGTAACTCGGTTTTGATGATGTACTCCTTGTCGTCCTCGGTGATGTCCACCATCGGCGCCCATTCGGCGACGGTAATGGATTCCTCCTTCCCTTCGCCCAGAGCCGCTCGGCTGAATTTGTCCAACTATCTTCTGATTTTGTTCTCTGTAGCATCCTGCTTGCAGGCCATGCGAGCTTACATCGAAGGCCCATGGCTGGGGCCTTCTTATGCTTCTAACTGTCGAAGGTTTCGGAGACGGAATGCCAGAGCGATGAGGATGATCCCGACCACAAGAGCATAAGCCCCTATCCAGATGATTATCGCAAGAGCGCCCGCGCCCGGAAATACGATAATGAGGATGCCGAAGAGAATAGAAATCACGCCCATAAGAATCAGCAACAACTCATTCGCTATGACTGTACGAAGACGGATGCCGGCCACGATTTCGAGCAGACCTGTCAAGATGGCCCAGAAGGCAATCAGGTAAACCAGAACCATCGCGGTAATTGCCGGCCACATGAAAGTAACAAGCCCAGCGACGATTCCAACAATGCCCTCGACCAAGAGAGGCCAATGGTGGCCTGGTGCTTTCATAGCCGAAACAATATCAAAGATTCCGTCTAATATTGCGTAGAACCCGAACAACAGCACCAGGGAGATCAATGTAATTCCCGGGATAAAGAAGGTCAAAAGACCGAACAACACAGCAATCACGCCCCGCAGGGCCAGTGCCCACCAACGGCGTGCCAAAAGTTGCAGCATAAATGTAGTCCTCCCAAGTTGCGTTCTGGCTGCCCGCGTCCTGTTGGTGAGAGCAAACCTACTCCGCGGAATGAGAGTCAATCACTCCCTTTTTCCAGAGTGTTTCAATTTAGACGCATGCGCCCGGTTCCGCTTACCGTTTTTTTGACTGATTTTGCCCTCATCTTGCACTATACCTTGCGAAGCCGCGCCTCAGACCAACGAACGTTGGTATTCCTCTGCTGTGTGTCCTCCCCAATCGTCCTTATAGTCGGTCCGAAGTTATTCATCGAGCCGGGGACGAAGCTTTTTTGCGGCTTCCGAGCGTGAGCGGCCCCGGATTGTGAATAACTTCGGACCGACTATAAGGACGACCACGAGGAACGAGGTCGATTGGGGAGGAGGCGGCAACGGTCAAAGACCGACTATAAGGACGACAACACTAAAACGGGATTTTCCTGCAAGCCTGCCGGTGTTAACCTT
>DATHPI010000173.1:0-4445 GCA_035484035.1 Chthoniobacterales bacterium | reverse complement strand
GGATAAACACTTTTGGACCAGTCCGCATGCCAGAGCCTCCCCGTGTCTTGCGAAACTCCCCAAGCTTGGTCGAGTTCCTCGAGGCAGGCCTGAGTGGCGACGCTCGTCTGATCATCCTGCCCATCGAGACGGAGCGTTACTTCAACAAGGTAGACTGTAACGCCGCCCAGATCCCTCTCGCTCGGGGGAGTGACGTTCTCGATTGTGGCAGTCGCTTTTTTCATGGATTCCGAAGAGTGAGTGTATCCCGTCTGAGGTCAACGTCGCTCACGGTTTTGCGAATGTTGTTTCGGGATAGAATCGAGTTTTGGAGCGCCCATGGCTGCATCTTCCGCGGATTTGAGTGGTATCAGCAAGCGTTTTGGTCGCTCAGCCGATTTTTCACCCAGAAATTTCGAAGAAAGTTTTGTTATGTGAAAGAATCAGCTGGTTTTAGCGTGCGCCCTGAAGACCACTGAGGTAGACTCTAGATAAATCTTTCTGCGAATCTTATGTCTCGGTTTTTGGACCAGATTTTCTGCTGCCGTAGAGAACAGTATACCGGCTTTCCGCCGTCCACCCTGATGGAAAAATGTTCAATCCCTGCACACTCGTTTGATCCGGCTGAGATGGAACGTGCAGCTTGGCTTTGGGCTAGACGCCCTAGAGATTTGTTCTTTGATGGAGACAAAATCTTGTGGGCCCGGCTTAGCCTTTTTCTGGTGGCGATCATTTTACTCGTAAGTTTCGATATACCGGGTTTACTCCTGGCTGCGGCATTGAGCTTCCTGGTCGCGACCTTCATGTTGTTCAATTTTTATCGAAGAGAGTTTTGGAAGCGAGATTACGAAGCTTCCCTTTTCCGTCTCGTTCGACCCTATTTGCGTTGACGCAATAGTCTCCGATCCATCCCTTGTCGGAGGATAAACAAAGGAATCAAATGGGAACCCGGCTCAGATAATCCAGCAGGATTTCGTTAAAGAGGTGGGGCTGTTCGATGTTGCCAAGGTGTGCGGCGCCTTTCAGCAAAATCAAATCTGAGCACGCAATCTTCTGTTGGATCGCTCGTGAGACCTTTTCGGGAAAGGCAAGGTCATGTTCGCCGGGGATAATCAGGGTCTTGACCTGGACTTCAGAGAGCGCGTCGGTCAGGTCAAGTCCTTGGAGCGCTCGAGCGCACCCGGTGTATCCGTCCACGGAGGTGGCGAGAATAAGATCCGATACCCAGGCCATGGTGGCCGGCGCTCCCTCCTTAAATTCTGCACTAAACCAGCGAGCGAGCGTTGCTGGGATCTGACTTTCGAGTCCTTCTGCGCGGACCTTATTGATTCGCTCCTCAATCGTTGCTATGGCCTGCTGTTCCGTTCGGCTTCCAGTGCTGCAGAGGACGAGGCCGGAGAGCTTGTCAGGATATCCCAAAGCAAACGCCTGGCCGACCATTCCGCCGATGGAAAGGCCGACAAACGTCACTCGCGAGATCTCCAGATAATCAAGCAACGCGGCAAGATCAGATGCGAGTTCGTGCAGCGTATAGGAGTCGCCTGGCGCTGCGCTCTTGCCATGACCCCGGAGATCATACAGCAAAACCCGATATCGATGCGCCAGCAGCGGCAGCTGATAAGCCCAGATATCCATGCTGGTGGCCAGTGCATGGCTCAACACGACTACCGGGCGGTGCTGGTCGCCGTGAAGCGAGTAGGCCATTTCATACCCATTAATAGTTGCGGATGATCGAATCATTTTGTCCTCACAATAACCAGCTCGCTGGATCACTGAAGCCATTCGACGCGCTGTCGCTTGCTCATGGCAGGCCATCCGGTGCAAATAGGCGACTACACGTGAACGGACCGCGTAGTACACTAAGATGTCGTGTCGCGTGGGGCGTTGTCCTGGCCGCTGTCTTTGCCCTTTTTCGCCAAAAGTGGATTGTCCGTGCGTTTTTGTTCCTCGGGTGTCAGAAAAGTGCGGAGATCAGCTTCAATGCTGCTCACACTTCCAGTCGTCGTTTTGATATGGTGCAATTCGTCAAGCTCTTGCACCAGGCGCTGGTACCCGTGGCAAATGACCGCCAGTTGTGCTAACAGGTAGACCGGCACCACCGCCTTGCCTTCTTTGACGCTGCACATCAACCGGCCGAGCGCGGCGAGATTTGCCGCCGTCAGTGCGAGGTTCTCGACCTCCATGCCGGTCGTTTTGGGGTCAGTGATCTGCACCGTAATCTCCTGAAGGGCGTAGTCGATCTCCAGACTGAATCTAAAGTGATCTTTCCCCTCAAAAGAAAAGTACTGCACCTCATCCCCTTCGTTCATCGCGTAAAGGTCCGCTCCTCGACGCCGCACGTCCGTGAGCCAGTTGCTCACCATTAACCGGAACGATTCTCCGGAACCGCTCATTTTGTTTGATCCATATGGTTGCAACCCAACATAGAATCCGGCGGCCTCGGGACAAGTGAATCTTCAACTGGCGGTTTCGACCTCTTTACTAGCGCACCTGTATCCGATTAAATTGCAGTTCACTTCCAACAAAATGGTTGCTCAAATTGCTGTTCCTCGAATCCTTAGAATTGGCAGCGGAGCCTTTGCTGAGACACGGGAAGTGCTCCAGATTCTGGGATTGCAAAACCCCTTGATCGTGACAGATCCGTACATCAGGAAGCGAGGCCTGGCGCGATTGCTTGCCGATTCGTTAAGCGTATTGGGCCGTCCGCGGATATTTTCGGAGATAGTCCCCGATCCGTCAGTCGCTGCGGTCGAAGCCGGACTCGATTTTTTGAAACGCGGCCAGCACGATTGTGTCATCGGCCTTGGAGGCGGCAGCTCAATTGATACAGCCAAAGCAATTGCCGTCTTGGGGATCCACGGGGGGAAAATGCGTGATTATAAGGCGCCACATAACCAGAATGAATCGGGCTTACCGATCATCGCGATTCCGACCACCGCCGGCACAGGCTCCGAGGCAACCCGGTATACAATCGTCACGGATCAGGAGACCAATGAAAAGATGCTTTGTATCGGGTTGGCTTATTTGCCGTTAGCAGCAATGGTCGACTTCGAATTGAGCATGACAAAGCCGATGCGGTTGACTGCCGATACCGGAGTGGACTCCCTTACTCATGCCATCGAAGCTTATGTCAGTCGGCGAGCCAATGGGTTCTCTGATAGCTTTGCCTTAAGTGCGATGCGGGCGATCTGGACCAATTTGCCAACCGCCTGTTTTCAGCCGGAGAACCGTGACGCACGTGAAGCGATGATGCTGGCCGCGACCCAGGCTGGCATCGCTTTTTCCAATTCGAGCGTCGCGTTGGTGCATGGGATGAGCCGTCCGATCGGGGCAAAATTTCACGTCCCGCACGGTATGTCGAACGCCATGCTATTACCGGCGGTAACGGAATTCTCGGTTTCGGCGGCTGTTGGAAGATACGCTGAATGCGCGAGGGCGATGGGCATGTTGGCGGCCAACAGCTCGGATGCCGAGGCGGTGGCCTTGCTCGTTCGAAATCTTCACGCCCTGAATCTCACCCTGAAAGTACCGACTCCCGCCGAGTTCGGAATTGATCGAGAGGCCTGGGAAGAGAGCATTCCGTCGATGGTTCAGCAAGCGTTGGCCTCCGGTTCGCCCGCCAACAATCCGAGGGTTCCGTCTGAAGTTGAAATGAAGGGCCTCTACCGCGAGATATGGAAATAGGAAAAGAGTAAAACCGCTCGCATTATGACCACCAATATTAACCCATTTGCACGTGTGGCACCGGCTGACGGCTCCGCAAATATCCACCACTATATCGATGGTCGACTCCACGCAGGAACTCCCCAACGTCTCGCCGAGGTCTATAATCCGGCAAACGGACAGGTTTCCGGACGGCTCGCCTTCGCGACAAAAACGGAGGTGGATCTGGCGGTTTCAGCCGCGGCCAAAGCGTTTCCTGCCTGGTCCACCGTCCCGGCCGTTCGGCGCGCGCGGATTTTATTTAGTTTCAGGGAAGCGGTTGAAAAAGAGAAAAAGCGGCTGGCTTCACTGATCAGCGCCGAGCATGGGAAAGTTCTCGAGGATGCCAAAGGTGAGTTGGTGCGAGGCCTTGAAGTGGTCGAGTTCGCCTGTGGAATCCCTCAGCTGTTGAAAGGGGAATTTTCTGAACAGGTTAGCACGGGGGTTGACAGTTATTCATTCCGGCAGCCGCTTGGAGTTGTCGCCGGAGTCACTCCTTTCAATTTTCCGGCCATGGTCCCGATGTGGATGTTCCCGATCGCACTGGCGTGCGGCAATACATTCATTTTGAAGCCAAGCGAGAAAGATCCGAGTTTGAGCCTGGAGTTGGCGCAATTGTTAAACGAAGCAGGGTTACCGAACGGAGTTTTCAACGTCCTGCAGGGAGACAAGGAGACCGTGGATGGGCTGCTGAATCATCCGCAGATCCAAGCCGTTAGTTTTGTCGGTTCGACGCCTGTCGCGGAATATGTGTACCGGAGCGG
>DATHPI010000172.1:0-2097 GCA_035484035.1 Chthoniobacterales bacterium | reverse complement strand
CGGTTTGCCATCAAACGGATTGCACACGAATGGGTACACTCTCGCCCGGAAGGTTCTATTGGATAAGATGCGACTCGATCTTCTCCAAAAGGTAGACGGTTTAGCGAAGCCGCTCGGTGAGGAGCTTCTCCGGGTACACCGGAATTATCAGCCCGTCATGGCCTCAACTGCGCCCGGCCAGATCAAGGGAGCCGCCCATATCACGGGAGGCGGCTTAGTTGACAATCTGCCTCGGATTCTTCCGGCAGCATGCGATGCTCTAATTGATACATCCTCATGGAAGGTCCCACCGATCTTTCAGCTTATCCAGGCGGGTGGCGACATTTCGCGCGAAGAGATGCACCAAGTATTCAACATGGGAATTGGCATGGTGCTGGTGGTCTCGAAATCCCACCAATCCGAAGTTCTTTCACAAACGAAAGGAAAGGTGATTGGACAAATTACTGCAGGTTCTGGCAAAGTCTTCCTGCAGTAAATGCTTATGCTGTTTTGAGGATGTGGAAACACCTGCTGGCTCGGGGGCGTCGGTTTTGGAGGGTGAGCGTCGGTGCAGGGCTTTTGGGGGCTGTCGTTCTGACGTTGAGGTACGCGTTAAGACCGAGTGCCAAGCCAAAGCTGCCGGACGCGATCTCGCCTGCGATCTTTGCTACCCGGATCCTTTATACGAGTCGCGGCCAGATGGTCTATCACGAGTCGGGGCAAGGCGCTCCCTTGGTTTTTCTGCATGGAGTTTACGTGGGCGCATCTTCCTACGAATGGTCAAAGGTCTATCCTCATTTTGCGGCAACACATCAGGTGTTGGCCGTCGACTTGTTGGGATTTGGAGAATCTGAGCGACCCGATGTCCTCTTTTCGGCGGCCGATCATGTCCGCGCACTGGTGGAGTTTATTCGAGCGAAATCCGGCGGTGAACGGGCTTCGATTGTTGCCAGCGGCTTCGGTGCCGGGTTTGCCACAATTTTGGCCGCTCAGCACCCGGAAATGGTCCAACGATTGATCCTGATGATGCCGGTCGGACAAGTGGCATTCGGACGGCGCCGCTTGCCGAAGCGTTACAGCGTGTTCTCAAGAGTTCCGCTCTTCAGTCGAGAGTTTTACCGGCGTTATCTTTCTACGAGAGTTCAGATTCGCGCCTGGTTAAAGAAATCCGCATTTGTGGACCCGGAAAAAATTACTGAAGAAACAATCGAGGTACTCACCAACTGCGCCCAACAGTTCGGAGCCGAGAGAGCAATTATTCAATGGATGTCGGGACGATTTAATCTCGATCTGGAAGAGAGGCTGGCCGAATTATCGCAACCTGTGACGTTGATCTGGGGGGAAAAGGCGGCTGATCCGCCTCTCGAATCGGGCCACGGGCTGGAGTCGGTTGCCAAACAAAGCAACCTGGTTGTGCTGGCAAACGCGGGAGTGCTCGTAGCGCTTGAATCGCCGATGCCGGTTATCGAAGCTCTGGCTAAGGAATTGGATCCGACGATTCACCTCTACAAAACCGGCTAATTTCGGGTGAAGACTCATCGAACGCCAAGGACGAACCAGCCGAGACCTCCGGAATCAGTCATTGCCACGGGCGATTAGAGAGCGTTTCGTCGTTTCAGTTCCCGAGTGAAGTTGCTGCGCGCATTCGTCACCAGCTTTCGAAGCCCTTCAGCGCTGATGCAGTTCCCTCCGAAGGCAATTGCGGTTTGCTGTTCGAGAAGATCGGAAGTGGCAACTGTGATTGAGTAAACTTTTCCGTACTTCGCGACTAGCCTTTCGATGATGTCATCCGCGGTATGTCCGGTATTTGAATAGAAAACTTGAATGCCGGCCGGTTCGTTTTCTTGAGTGATCATCGGTCCTCGGCCATCGAACACCAGGACCACATTCGTCCCACTTAGATCCTGATATTCCGTTAGGATCCTGGTCAGCCGGTCACGAGCCAAAGCGGTTTTATAGTCATGCAGCGCTCGCAGATCGGGCCACGCAAAGATAACGCTGTGGCCGTCGACGATCAGAATCTGGACGCTCATTCGAAAGCAACTTACTCTGTTGCCGAAGGTTGAGCCAGGACGATCCCTCTTCCGGTATCGCCCTCATCCTCATGCTCGTGCTCGT
>DATHPI010000171.1:0-31227 GCA_035484035.1 Chthoniobacterales bacterium | reverse complement strand
CAACGTGTCGCTTGAGATTCACCTTGCCCTGAGAATGCCAAATTTAACGCCCGTTGAGAACTGGGTAGGTTGTCCCACACTCCGCTAACCGAACTCTCTCATCGCAAGTGCCTCGTATTCAGAGCCAAAAATCTTTCACTTTCTCTTTTTAGGTTAGAAACTGCGAAACCTGGGCTAATGTCGCTATTACCGCCGAATCCCACGCGCTTTAGCCACGGGACCGCAGACCTTGAAATCTGTAGCGATTCCTATTGGCTGACAACCTGACAACCGGCGTCCAGTGGCGGAGTATAAAATGGAAGCCGGAATCGACCTGTGTTAACCGCGACTCGATATAAGACGCTACCGGCATGGACATAAAGGAGGTAGTGCGGATTGCCGCCGTGTTGTGGGCCGTACTTCTCAAGTCTTCCTGTCAGGAGACCGTAATAGGGTAAAGACATAGTTTTTTTGTTTGATCGGGTTTTCTGAATTTCCTCAAAACGGGGTTCCGATAACAAATGAACCAAAAACAACGTTTAGCCCCTTCAGCTACCGGAGCCCCACGGATTCGAATCTATCTCAGCGCGGATTAGGATACTATATATTGCTCGGGGTGGTTGTCGAGTCGGCGTTGAGGTACCGGTTGCAGCCGGCGACCTCAAGGAGCTACCGCCGAGCGCCTGGACGCCGCGTCCCTCGACCATCAGGATCAGCCGTGAGTTCGCACGCGTCCAGCACTGAGAATTTCGAAGCGTTGCAGTCAATCGCTAGAGAATCGCTCGCCATTCTGTCGCGATACTGGCATAACGACTCTATCGAATTGGAGGGAAACGCAATGAGCCACATGCCTATTCGCTGGGACCATCCCCAAAAACAAGCAATCTTGCGCCGGTTGCTATAGAGCGACCAATCCAGGACCTCGCTTTGGAGCTGCACCTGACTCAGTGCCCCAACTCTTTGGGCCGCGGACCGCTGCAGGTCCGCGTCAAGCATGAAACCTCAAATCGTTATAGTTTGTGGCTGGTTTTTCCTTGGTGCCTGCGCCGTTCTGGCTCTTGGGCAACAAAACCTTAAAAGCTGGAAATCCATCACGCAAGTGACCGAAGAGAGGGTGCGTGGTGCTCCCTACACTAAACTTTACGAACAATGTCAGAGCTTGATCAAGAGAAGTCGCTACATGGAGCAGCGGCAAGAGGACGGCTTCCCTAGACATCCAACAGTGCCGCTGCCGCCCGGTTGGCAGGCGCTTCAAAACGACCCTCAAATCTTGGAATATCGGTATTACTCCAGGGACACTACCGGGCTCAAATGGGTCGGAGGATTTGGTTAATATAGTGAACGACGCGTCAAACGGGCAATTTCCAATTGTCGGCACCGTCTGGGAGGACCTATATAAACTCGATGGCAGTGACGGAGAGGACGGTGTCCAAGAAGCCTATCCGTTTCTAGACGGAACCACAGTCAAAAAGAGTCCGAAGGAGTTCTATCGCTCGGAACAGCCGACCTCGCGTGCAATCGCTCCGCTGGGTGAGACGACACTTCAAGAGGGACTACGGTTACGGTGGTATGGAGAGGCAACACCCGGTCTTGCCCGCATCGGGAGCACCGACCCACAAATGTGTAAGAGGCTGTGGAGACTGATGGGATTGAATAACCCTCCCGACAATCGAAGGGACGAAATTCGCAGACTACGTTCGAGAGGCATATCAGAAGGCGATGGGTGGCGTTCGGAATGAGTTGCTCGTTGCCAGAGCTATATCGGTTCGATGAGCGTCGGGCCGGGGGTTGACATCCGATTTAATGATTGAATCGTCGCGCTCTCACAGCCCCGTTTCTCGCGTTTGGTCACCCCAGAAAAAGTATATTTGACCGGCTCGACATCGAGTTGTTCTGAACTCTCGTAGTCGATCACAGTGGTCTGTTGGCCCCACTGTCCGCAGACGCGTTGTTCCGGCCTGAAAGCGATGATCTGTTCGGTGCTGGACAGCTTCGCCCGGTAACTCCTGACGGCCCGCTTGCTTGCGCGACGGTTTAAGTGGCAGCTGCAGTCGCCCGCGTTGGAGTTTCAGCCTTCACTTCGGCGCTGCTGACCCCAGGCTCCAACTCCATCCCCCGACCGCCGCGAATCGTACAGCATCCGAATCGCAGCGAGCTTTAGCTTCAGCACTCGGGCTGTCGAACGAATAGAAACTATCGTTGGCCTCGCTACGCAAGATCCTTGCCAATAAATTTCGCCCACAGTTGTTTGGCCTGCGTCACCACGTCATCCGCTGAGCGATTGGTGGTGGGTAGCCCTTTGCGCATCTGTACGTCTGTTGAGCCTGGGAACACGAAATGCGAGATCCCTTGCCCATCCGAAGAATTTCTTTTGTGGTGTAGCCACCGCCTGTCGGTGAGGGGTTAATCAAAAGATTCTTCGCCAGTAGAACTGAACCTTCTCCTAACAGGTTGGCAGGTCCTTTATCACCGTAGCAGAAAAGGCGTAAGCGACCTTTCCGGTGAATTTCTCGCGCCAGAACGCCACACCGAGATCGCCAAGACGTAGTCCAAGCGCGCCGAAGTCCGGCAAGCCAACATGCTTGGGAGTCGTTCCTTCCCTTTTTGCCTCTGCGGCGTCCAATGGAGTCACTGCAAACGGGTATTTCTCGGCGTTGAGACTCGTTCCATCGGCATTTCTGAGGTTGGTTTGGTTCTGGTATTTTGGGTCGTTGCCGCTGTTTCCACCTGTGCCGTCATTATCGATAGCGAACTTGCTCTCATAAAAGATGGCGGAGGTTACATCCGGAGCAATCTGAAGGTTCGTAAATTCATAGAGGGTTCCGGGTAAGATTCCATCATATCCGTTGTATTGCGGCTTCGTCCCCGCCTTGTGCCAAGGCACACCCGCGGCGGCGTCGAAATATCCGGGCGCAAAATCAGGCAAGCGCGGGGGCACTTCCGAACTGGGTACGAAAATGGCTTTGGCGCCGCTGCTTGTGAACAAAGGGTATTTCAAATCTGTCGGTGCCTCTGGTAGGGGCACGTCTTGTTTACCAACCTGTCGGGCTAAATAGTAAGCTAGCAGGGCGGCTAGCCACTTTAGCCTAGGGCTGAGCCATCCGGCCTGAGTTTCATCTTCATTATCGCCGAATTCGATCAAAAACTGTCCAGTTGTAGCTTCCACGTGCCTAAATCCGTAATATCCGCTCTCGTTCGAACTGTAGTTATCCGGCTTCCATTGAAAGGGCCAATAACGAGCATAGAGCTGGTGCCATCCGTCGGCGGGCGGCCTGCTGGATAGCCGACCGACGCGCCTTCGGTATGATGATCTTCCTTGTCCCCATCGAAGTGCAGATAAACGGCGATTTTTGTGCGAAAAAGTAGCTCGCCACGCGGCGCCAGCTTCCAGCTCGCATCGGTAGAAAGGACATTTAGCCCGTAGTTAGAAAGAATTCTTACAGCCTCGTCTCTGACGATGCGGGTCCAAACTCGTTCTTCTCCGAACGGTCCGCTAGCTCCTGTCATGCGATCGGGTGTGTTGACGTGTCCGGCCTGGATCAATATGTCGGCGCTTTGAACCTGAGCACTCGACGCCGCGGCGGTTGTCAGCGTGGTGACCACTTTTTTCGCGACCGATGTGCGACTCGCTGCTTCTGGCGAGCGGCCCGCTCGTGTCCCAAGATTGTGTCTTCTTGTTTTAGTAGTTGCCATGTGGGGTTGGATTAAATTGCGTTCAAGATTCGCTTGTTGATCATTGAAAACTTGACACGCCGGGGTCAAACCCTAGCATAAAAGTTCCGGCTGAATTTGCAAGACGTAGAATTGAGTGTTGGCGCTTCGGGCGACACTAAACAGAGCTGCTGTGGTATACAAAATAAAAAATAACAATGAAGAGTTTGTTCTACCTCCCGCTCGTATTAGTCTTAGCGCGATGTGTGGCTGACTGGCCCGGCTGTCACCATCGAGCCGCCCGACACGCTGGTTATTGTTCGTGATCAGTGGAGGCTCGGTCAAACGGCCATGCTTACTAACCAGCCGCAGATTTGGGAAACTACTCGTCATGGGTGGTTGACAGGAATTACCGTAACGCAAAAAGGAAACACGGACGCGGGCAGTGAGCCTGGTAGTCGCATCGTCGCCACGACGACAAGGGTTCCTGATATCGCGCCTGACCTGAAATGATGCCGAGGGCGCGGCGCGTGCAGATAAAATCGACGATTACGCCGGCACCTCCGAGCGCGTTAGCACCTCTCTTGGTCTTGGCGGCTCTAGGTAGAAACGACGGGCGCAGCCTTGTCAACCATTTATGGGCTGATCATTATTGCGGCCAGCTACTTCCTGTTTGCAGACAAATGGGTGGGGACGCCGCTAGATTATGCGACCCTGTTCTTCTGGGCGTTTGCAACTGACGTCGGAGCAGATGCGGCAACGGCAGCCGCCAAAGCATTCAGAAAAGACTAGACCGGGCTCCCTTCGATGAAATCGGGAACAATCGCACCTGCATGCGTTTTAGTCTTATCCAAACGCCACAGAAAGGACGAAGTTGCCGTCCGGCCCACATTGAACTTTATTTTTCTTGCGAAGTTTTACGGCGATTTCCGCAGCTCAAATCTTCATAGCTGCGAATGCAGCATCTATCATTATTTGGATAACGCCGTTGACGAATGCGTCTATCGCGGCACTTGCTAACCCGGCTTGCTTTAAAGCGTGCATTTCAGCTAGGTCTTTCTTGCCTTGAATTAAGTCCTCGAGATCCTCTTTGTCGATTTTCTTCTCCTGATACAAAAGTGCTGACCGAGCGATTCCATCCTTCGCGGCTTGAAGAAACTGTTCAGTGTCGTCCTTCGCCTGTGTAGTGTACTTTTTAAACAGAGTCTCTGCGAGGTTCTTTGCTGCTGCCTCCACGTTCTTTACAAACGTGTTAGTATAGAATTTCGTCATATCTCGCTCCAATTATTATGTCCCTGTTTTGTTTTTTCCTTGTTCAAGCTGAATGATTTGGTCAAACGCATCACCTATATCGATTTTTTTTTCGTCGATATAGGCAGGGTGCAATTGAGATTTTGTTTTCCAATAATGAATGAATTTACCAAACAGATTACCTTCAGGATTCAATAACTTTTGCCAAAGACTGATGGTTATCTCATTTTTGACACGACCTTTGTCGTATTCGTAGGCTTTATTGATATCGAGGAGAACACTATCGATTTTGTCGATATTTTGACCGTATGGCAAACTGGCTCTATCCATGAGCATGAGGGCCTCGGCCTTGGTACTAGTAGCTTGCTCATAAGCCGTCTGGTCGTACGGAGCGATTGTGCTGCATGCAATCAGCGCCTGCACCGCTACTACAACGGCTAATCCATGTTTTAGTTTGGTAGTCATATATTCTAGGAATGCTTATTTCACTAGGCTCGAGCCGTTGCGAAGTGTAGGTGCGTCGTTTTCCCTGGACTTGATAACAACCACCCAGCGGCTACGGTTCAATTCGTCGGCGGTTAGACCTGGATAAAGGCCGCGATCCGTGGCCGGCAGGTTGTAAACTGGGCAAACATTGACCGCGATCTTGTTCAGTTCGACCGGAAAGAGCTTTAAGGAGGTTTTCCCTGAAACCGGTTCCGACCCTGCCAGCAAACTTGAGCTTTCCGTTTCATTTGGACGCCGATCAACGTGCCCATGTGTTCCAGTTCGCCCTCGGGTTTGGTATCGCCGCCGATAAAAATAAGCCCTGCTGATAAAGTTTGATCTTGATCCAGGTTAGGGGACGCTTCGGGTTGTACCTGGAGCCGGCAACGTTGCCGATCAATCCATGTAGAATTTAATTGGTGGCCGCACCAAGACTTCCAATAACTGAAATGACGACCGCCCTCAAGCGTCCAACGCCCACGATTTCGCCGTCGATATTATGCCATATCCCGTTTTACGCGGCACCGAACACGGAATTTCCTCTCGCGAGGCACTCCCCCGATCCGGCATAAAAAGGTGCTTCTTCGAGGAGTGGCACTAGGCGGATTTTCTTTCGGTTCTACCAGTTTCAGCCAAGGACGTCAGAAACGAGCCGCCGCCAGGCGGGCGTTGAGCCCAAAGCTAAACGTGTTTTTTCGCAGGCCCCTTTTCATGAGGACGGATGCTATTCGTTAAGGCCATACGGACGTCGTCTATGCCATGGGGATGACAGCCGACGGCCGCCGCGCTGTCTCGGCTTCGGGGGACCGACTCCTCCTGCTATGGGACTTGGAAACCGGGAAAGCCATCCTCCAAGTGGAAGACCATTAGAGACCTCCAGTGTTGCTTCATCGACTTTCGCGGCCGCATCCTTTTGCGGCTCTCGCAGCTTGGAAGACCACGCGATTCCTGTAATTCTCGTAATGTCTCTCTATGTTTAGTTTAGGCTAGTCTAGTGACACCAACCACAGAAACAAAGTCCACTGCATCCGACCAACCGTCAGGGCTGGTGCCTCCGACTTTTTCGAATACGAGCGAGAACGTGGCGTAGACTGATTCGTGTTCTGGTTGCCAATTCTGCGCAGTCCGGCGCCTTCTTCGGTGTAAAGCTTCAAATACTCGATTGGCGAAGACGGCGTCTCCTTTATAAATGCACCCCCGTGGTCAAGCGCGAGGGACAGGCTGTCTAATTGGATCAAGCTGCTCAAAGGCCAAACGAGCAGCGATTACCCTCTCGAGGAAACTAGCGCACCAGCAAAGCCGCCGTTACCTCCGCACGAAACTCCACGAGCCAAAGCCCGATGAGACACCTTTTATTAACCCGCTTCTTCCTTGTTACTCAGGCGTATCATCGTCCAAACCCAGCAGCTGACGGTGGTGAAGTAGGACACGTGCGTGCCCGTTCCCTCGACCTCATTTTCCAAATTTTCGCTAGGGCTGTTCTGACAATGGCTGTACGAGTTGGGTTCCTTTTGCTTTAGTAAAACACAGAAGCCTTTTAGCGCGTATTGTTTTTGTGTGTCGTTCGCCCCTTCCCAAAAAATTGACCGAAAGGAAATGTTTTTATGTCTAGTCTCACGGTTTTGATTATCCGCCATGGAGAGAAGCCGGACAAGGGCTGGCCGGGCCCCGGAACGACTCCGGATGGAAACTCTGATCCGAAGTCACTAGTTATTCGCGGCTGGCAACGTGCCGGCACCTGGTCCGTACTATTTGGCTCGGAACTGAGCAACCCAGACTATCCGAAACCCAACATTATTTACGCCGCGAATCCAAACGGAGAGAATCCTGATACTAGCCAGCGTCCATTGCAGACTGTAACTCCGCTTGCTGAGAAACTGGGTCTTGATCCTGTCAAGAATCGCGCCGTTGGCCAAGAGGAAGATCTCGTCGCAGACGTCTTAGCCCAGAGCGGCGTAGTTCTAATTGCCTGGGAGCACAAAGCGATTGCTCCCGGTATCCTGCGTCTTCTCGCAAAAGGTCAGGAACTACCAAACATGCCAACAAAATGGAAGGGCACTCGCTTCGATGTTGTGCTGCGCCTGGATCGATCCTCGTCTGATTCTCAGTGGTCATCCCGTCAACTTTTCCCCTGCCTGCTCTCCGGCGATTCGGCTGCTCCGATGCCCTGACTGCGGTGGGGTCAAACTCCTAGGCGACATCGACCGACCGTTATCACCCACACCGCCAGCCCTTCGCTGCGCACTTGGCCGAAACACCGACCTCTTTTTCCGATCACGCGCCTGCCAGGTGTTGACTGACACTATCGCCCCCGGGGTGGCTCGGACCCAGCCGCCAGAGATAAAGGTTGGCGATTTCGTCGCCATCACCTCCGATCGTCTGTCGAAGGCTGTCAGCCACGGAACGATCCGGGTTCATGTCCAGCAGAATCGGCCCTGTGTCACGGACCATGCCAAACGACCAACTGCCGATTAGGCAGGTTCCAACGATCCCTGCGAGTGGGTCCACTTGAGGAAACATCTCGACGCGAGACTGAATCCAGCCCTCGATCGCAGAACGAACTGGTGGAGCGCGTTGAACCCAGAGATTCATATCAAACCCGTAAAAACTATGAAAAGAGTTGAAGCGAAAATCGTTGGAAACGTTAAAGAAAGCCCGACCTCGGAACCTGATGAAGATCCGAATACTTGGCTGATCGAAGCAAAGCTGGAGGAAGACGTTTTTGAGTGGGAGAACGTTCGGATTGATTTTCGAGGTTCAGAGATCAAAGCCGAAATCGTCGAAACCGCAATGACAGAGCCTACTCGCTGTACAGTTCGTACACGCGGTCAATCACCTTTGAAAAAGGGTGACCACATCCACGTCGATATTCGAGAGCAGAAGGAACTTTAAAAAGACGTCGCTTTCGATCCGTGCCCCGCAGGCGTTCTGCGTTCTGTGATTTGCACGTTTCCAATCTGTGGCCCGAAGTGGCCAAGAAAGCTTAGCCCAGGGTTTACCCGGGGTTTACCCTGGGAAGTTCCCCTCACCCGCATTAGCCCTGAAGGGGCTGCCGGGTCCGCGAGCATCGGCTCCGAACCTCTCAACCTGATCGCGTTCGCATTTCTAGCCCCTTCAGGGCAAACGGCTATTTCGGCGCACCCAGGGTAAACCTTGGGCTAAGCTCTCTTGCCCCTGCAGGGCGGTCCCTTGGGGGCAGAGCGGTACAGGCTTCCAGCCTGTGTTTTTTTGTTCAACGGTCAAGCGACGTTTTCCGGGCTATCGGTTATGGTCGCGGGCAAAACCGCATGAAATCAAGCTCGTATACAAATGACCCAGGTTGAGGTAAGGCAAGGGGAAAATCGGCGATCGACTTTGCTCGCCGCGGCCGCCGCATGGGCGATGGATGTCTCGCTCTTTGATGTCTGTCTCTCCTCAGGACTGGACTTGAGCGTGGCGCAGATGGTCAGTTTCGCGTCGGCTGTCGCGGTAATTTATTACCTAAAGGCGCGACCCGCATTTGCTTACGTCGAGAATCAACAGCGGCAGGTTCATTGGCTGCCTTGGCAGTTCGGTCTGGTTGGACTGCTGGTCTTGTTTTTCCGTGGCGGTGTTTTGTCTCTGCTAGTGATGAGTTGGCGCTGGATGCCGCTGGCCGCGATCCTGCCTGCGGCCGTTATCGGCGTGCTGACAATGGTGGGGGCTGTGACCTTCCTCACCCGGCTGTGGGAAGCGGCCAGCGACCCCGAATTGCGCTGGCGCATGTTAGCGATGGGAATCGTCGGCTACCTCTTTGCGCTCCGATTGATCTTTCTCGGACAGGCCGAGTTGCTTCCCGAAGAAGCCTACTATTGGAACTACTCACAACATCTTGATATCGGGTACCTCGATCACCCGCCAATGGTCGCGTGGCTTATCAGGCTCGGCACCACCCTGTTCGGGCAGAATGAATTCGGAGTACGCATCGGGGCGTTCGGGTGCTGGATGGTAACGTCTTGGTTTCTCTATCGGATGACCAGCAACCTCTTCGACAAATCAAGTGGCTTGATCGCCGTGCTACTCGCCCAGGTCTTGCCATTCTTCTTCTCCGTCGGTTTTCTGATGACGCCGGATGCTCCGCTGGTCGCTTGCTGGTCGGGAACTCTTTACTTCGCCATGCGCGCGCTGATGGGCGAACATCGCCACGCCTGGTGGGGCGTGGGCGTCTGTTTCGGTCTGGGCATGATTTCGAAATATTCCATCGGGGTGCTCGGTCCGGCCATGCTGTTGTTTCTGCTTCTTGATTCACGGTCGCGCCGATGGTTTCTGCGGTGGGAACCGTATGCAGCGGCGCTCGTTTCGGCGCTTATTTTCTCGCCCGTGATCGTCTGGAATCTCCAGCACGGTTGGGCATCGTTTGGTTTCCAAGGCACCCGACGACTGTCAGCCCACGCGCAGTTTTCGCTGCACGTTCTGATCGGCTCTGCGGTGGTGTTGCTGACTCCGACAGGCATACTGGCAGCTTTGCTGATGCTTTTTCAGAACCAAGCCACCGTACGGGCAAAGGATTCAACGGCGAAGCAGCGCTCGCTTTTTATTCAGGTTTTCACTCTGGTGCCGCTGGCAGTCTTTGTGGCGTTCAGCTTGCGTCACCGCGTGCAACTTAACTGGACGGGTCCGCTCTGGCTGGCAGTGCTGGCTCCGATCGCGAGGTCGATCTGGTCTTTGCCGAGCGCCCGCTGGCTGCCGCGGTTGCTCCATCGGGTATGGGCTCCGACGATTTTGATCGCCGTGGTGTTCTACGCCGTCGGCTTGTATTATCTCGTCCTGGGTCTGCCTGGCGTCGGGTACAGCAAACAAGTTCAGCTGGTACCGGCGGGCTGGCGTGATCTTGCCAGCCAGGTGAGCGAGCTCCAAGGTACACTGGAGCGAGAAGTCCACCAGAAACCGCTGATCGTTGGAATGCAGCGCAATTTCCTCTCCAGCGAACTTGCGTTTTACAATCCGGACCACGATGGGGCACGTGAAACAGCCGGTCCACACCTCTTCGGTAACAACAGCCTCATGTATGAATGGTGGTTTCCGAAGCAATTGCAAGAAGGTCGAACACTCCTGCTGGTCAGCTTTGATGCTGCCGATCTGACTCGCAGCCCAGTCTTGCGGCACGTGGCCCAACTAGGTCCAGTCCAAACAGGGGTGTTTAAAAAGAATGGCAAGCCAATCCGGCCTTTCTACTATTCCTACGCCTCCGGCTACCACAGTGCAGACTAAAACTCACATCGAGGACAACCGCAGATTGAAGTGGTGGAGTGGGCCTCGACAACGCCGACACGACGATACGCCGAACCGCCGAACCGTTTCCCCTCACGCCTTCCTGGGTCGGTGAGATTTTCGGGCGGGCTCTTTTTCTTGTGTTTGCGCCGCAATCTCCCGATCGAACTGGCTGGATTTGTTGGCGTACATCGGATAGTCACGTTCTGCCTGCTCCGGTCTGTATCGCCAGTGTTTGTACATCCAGAGCCAATGTTCCTTATTTTCACGAATGATCGGCTCAAATTGGTTCCAACAGACCTGCGCAATCTCGTGGTATGGAGTGCCCTCCGGGAAATAAATCTTGGGTAAGATCCGGACCTTGTATCCCCCGTTCTCTGTGGGGAGAGTGATGAACGGAAGGATCGGCGATCGGGTTCCTTCATGGAGCATGCCGTGCAACAGCGTGACGCGCTTCTTCATCCCGAAAGAATCGATAATCACTGCTGGATCCCGAAGTTTCAGCGTTAAATCTGTCAGAATCCCTACCGGCACGCCCCGACGGAGCGCTCTAAAGAGCCGGAGCATCGAGTTCTCCTGGGTCACCGCGGTCTGGCCTGAGATTTCGCGAAGCCGGCGGAAGAAGTCCGTAAGGCGGTCATTCTTGAAGCGTTGGGTCAGGATGATGCCGGCGTAGCCACGAAAAGCGAAAAGGGCGCTACCCCACTCGAAATTGCCGAAATGAGGTGTGATTCCGATGACCGGCTCTTCGCTGTCTAACATCTCCTGAAACATCCGAGGATCCTCGAATGAGATGAATTGTTCCACGTTCTGTGCTGTCAGTCGTCGAGTCCAGAAAAGCTCTAAAAAGCTTCGAGCAAAAACCTGGATTGAACGCCTGGCAATTTGTTTTCGCCGGTCAGGATCCAATTCCGAGCCGAACGCCGCCTCAAGGTTGGCAAGAGCTACCGTGCGGCTCCTTGAGTCAAATTGATACATCACGGCTCCTGCCAAATCGGCCAGGCGCCTGAGGAGCGAGAGCGGCAACATCGGAATCAAGGGAGAAAAAAAGCTGAGTAAGAACCACTCAAGCCAATAGCGGAAACGTTTCATTCATTCAGAAGTCAGGATTCAGGAGTCAGGAGTTGCAGAATGGAATAGCTGAAGTGTCCCGAAACTATCACTTTCTTGTCCCCGGTTATATAGGTATTTACCTCCTGCAACTTCTGACTCCTTCCCACGATGTCCCACCCCGCTTTCCCGAACGCTTTTCGTCAAGGCATCCTTTCCGGCAAACGCCTCATTGGCTGCTGGTGTTCGCTTGCGAACCCGATCACCACCGAAATCCTCGGCCTGGCCGGCTTCGACTGGCTGCTGCTCGATGCCGAACACGCTCCCAACGACGTGCTCACGCTGATCCCTCAGTTGATGGCGCTCAAAGACAGCCCAAGCGCTCCGGTCGTGCGCCCACCGGTGAACGAACCGGTTATCTTGAAGAGGCTGCTGGACATTGGATTTTATAACTTCCTGATTCCTTTCGTGGAATCGGCAGAGGAAGCTCGCCGCGCCGTGGCGGCCACGCGCTATCCGCCTGCCGGCATCAGGGGCGTGGCACTCTTGCATCGCAGCAATCGCTACGGCACCGTGCCCGACTACCTCACCACCGTAAACGACCAGATTTGCGTGCTGGTGCAGATTGAGAGCCGTGCCGGCCTGGAAAATCTAGACGCCATCTGCGCAGTCGAGGGCGTGGACGGCATCTTTGTCGGCCCTTCTGACCTCTCCGCTGCCCTTGGCCATCTTGGCAACCCCGGCCATCCAGAGGTGCAAGCAACGATGCAGACCATTTTTGCCTGCGCACGGCAGCATAGGCGTTCTGTCGGCATCCTCGCCACCGAGGAAGCGGCTGCTCGCCGTTACTTGGAACAGGGTGCAACTTTCGTGGCGGTTGGCAGTGACCAGGGTTTGTTGCGGGCGGCAACGCAGGAGCTCCGGGAACGGTTCGGATAGGAAGAAGACGGGGGTAGGATTCAGAATTCAGGAGTCAGAAGCCAGGAGCGCCTGACGGCGGCGGCGAGCTGAGCCGGCGGGTCTTCTTCTCGCGACCGCCCCCCAATCATTCGTCCTCGTCCTCGGTTTGTTTAAAGGCCGATGAGGTTTTCATTTTGCCCAGACGAACAACTCTCTCGCCGCTTCTTCGGGACTACTGAACTCCTAGCTTTTGGCTGGTTTAGTTAGCTCCCAAACTCCAACACTCCAAAACTCCAGTACTCCACCACTCCGACTCTCCAACTCTCCAGTTTTCATGCAACGAAATGCGTAGCATGTTCTTTGCAATTCAGCTCCAGGCTCTTGGCTTTCTGGCTCCCCCGTCATCTGCACTCCGTCGCTTGCACGAACCGTTTCAGTACGTTATTATCCCGGGCTCTTTTAACTCCCTAGAGAATCAGAAGTTGCGTATAAGAACATCTTGTTAAAAGAACATCTTGTTAGGAAGTGATGATAAGTCCGCAAACGCAGTTGAACACCAAGGATTCCGACACCGCAATGCCGACCGGTACAATCGTCTTTAAATGCATCAGGATAAACCTGAAAAGGAATTCGTCTTTTGAACCAGACGAAAGCTGTATCGACTCGCTGATTGAGTTTGATCTTAAAATTGGCGACAAGAGCTCGAGAGGGTTGAAAACGGTGGTACGTCAGCCCAATGGAACGGACTTTCAAAGCCAACCGTTGAGAGTGGGGAATGTGATTGGCTACGATGGACCTTGGAACGAAGAGGAATTCAAGGAAACTTGTGGGCGGTATTATCGCGACATCATCGGATCCTCTGGTATCGGACCTGCCATCCGTCGAGGAGAGCGCAACCTGATCGAGCGGGTGGCCATCAAGTTTCGTCAGCGCAAGACGATTAATCTGCCATCTTCCGACGGATCGATTGCGCACCCGTAAGCTGGCGCGTAAAAAGACCGGCTCGGCCAACCGGTTGGGTCAACCTAAAAATCGACGGACGGCGTCTCCACGCTTTCTGTCCCATTGCTTTCTCTCTTTGTCACCTTCTGATCGGCTTTACTTGAATAGTCTGAAAATATTTTTCAAAGCCCCGAAACTCTGAGCTCTAAATCCTTTTGTAACTAGTGAGGAGGATCACGCCCTCCTTCGAAAAGGAACACTTGGAATTCACGACTATTGACAGCGTCTATCGGGCACCACAGATCGGGCACAACGGAGATTCCGGCGTGCGCGACCAGAAGCCGTCTCCTAATTTGCTGAGTATTAAGGAGGCAGCCGACCACCTGCGGCTTCCGCTTTCGAGCCTCTATTATCGCGTGCAACGCGGACGGATACCGGTTATTCAAATCGGCGGCCGCTTGAGGATTAAGAAGTCCTCTCTGGAGGGGCACGTGCTTGGTCGAGACATGCGGGGTCGGCCCGCCGTGCTAGTGGTCGAGAACGATCCGGTTCTGCAGGAGCAATTCCGGACATTGCTGAGGAAAACAGGCTTCAGCCGAACTGTGGTCGGAACCGCCCGGGCCGCCATGACCCAACTTCGCAAGGAGAGATTCGATCTCATGTTTCTGGACCTGCAACTACCCGACGGACCAGCCGAAGAGGTTTGCAAGAGAGCCAGGCAGATGGATCCGGGACTACAAGTCATCGTCGTGACGGATCACTTGGAGAGCGAGATCATCAATCGCATTCTTCAAGCCAGCAGCCCGGTTACGTTTCTGAAGAAACCGCTCAAGTTCGAGCATCTCGTTCAGACGGTGACGACCCTCGGTGGCTGCGCGTCGGCCTAGGAGGCTACGCTTTTCTCCTTTCTGCCTTTATCCTTATCGTGCTCGTTATCGTTATCGATCCTTGAGCCTTGAGCGTGATAAGCGCGAAGGGATCAAGACGAGGACGAGGACGAGGACGAGGACGAGGACGAGGACGAGGACGAACACGAACACGAACACGAGCACCCGAGCACCGCACCACTCCACCTCTCCATCACTCCACCACTCCGCCACTCCACTTCCCCGTTAGATGAGTCCACGAATCCTGATCACCCCGCGCTCGCTGACCCAAGCCCCCAGTCCGGACTTGGTGCCTTTGGAAAAGGCGGGCTACGAATTGGTTTACGGTCCGGGAGGTAGGTTGCCAACTGAAAGCGAGCTTTTGCAACTCGTCCCGGGATGTGTTGGTTGGCTAGCCGGAGTGGAAGTTATTTCGGAACGGGTGTTGCGTGCAGCAACGGAACTGAAGGCGATCAGCCGAAACGGGACCGGGGTTGACAACGTCCCAATCAGTTTAGCGCAACAACTCGGCATCATCGTGTTGCGTGCCGAAGCCGCAAATGCTCGTGGAGTTGCTGAGCTCGCGATCTGCTTTGCCCTGGCTTCCTTGCGTCACCTACCGGCGCTGCACCTCAACCTAAGGCAGGGCCAATGGAAGCTTATCCGTGGCCGAGAGATTCGCGATCGAGAATTTGGCCTGATTGGTTGTGGTGCCATTGGTCGGATGGTGGCTGAAATGGCTCTAGGACTTGGAGCAAGAGTTGCGGCGTTTGATCCGTATCCGGACAAGTCGTTTCAACCGAGCGACAAATTCAAATGGAGATCTCTCGATGCAGTGTTATCGGGCGCCGAGATCCTCAGTTTGCACTGCCCGCCTCTCCAAGACGGGCGACCGATTATCGACCACGAAGCGCTGAGCCACATCCAAACAGGGTGTTGCCTCATTAACACTGCGCGCGGAAGCCTGATCGACGAAGGCTCACTCATTGAGGCTCTTGACACCGGCAAACTGTCCACTTATGCGACTGATGTTTTCTCGACCGAACCGCCGGACCCAGCTTCGCCTTTGTTAAGGCATGAGCGGGTCATCGTCACTCCCCACATCGGGGCGTTCACCGATGAAAGTATTCGGCGCGCCACCCTAAAAGCAGTCGAAAACCTCATCAGCGCCTTGGCCCGGCAATGAAAGCGCAATTTTTAACGTTACGTAGGGGTTGACGCCGCAGGCGAAGTCACCCGGGAAAAGCCTTGGTTCGGACACGGATGGAGTTTCACCCTAGCCGGACCCCAGGTGAGTGTAAATCTCTTTGGCGAAACGGATGGCCACTTCTGCCTGCTCGTGCGCGATCCTTCCAGAAAACCCGGTGTGACTCGTAGGATCCAGAAGGGAGTTAATCGCCTGCGGACTCAGGTGCGCAGTGACACGGGGATCGGATGCCAGGAGTTGCGAAAAGGATTTGTTTTGAGAAGCGGAAGCCTGCGCTAGTTCGTACACAACGTCATGAGCATGTTGCCGCCCAATGGTCCTCCCAAGTTCCAACATGATGGCCTCGGAACTGATCAGGCCCCCGGAGAGTTCAAGATTGGACCGCATGCGTTGTGGATTGAGCCGTAACCCAACGATGATGAGATGAATGCGCTCCAAGATCTCACCGGTAAGAATCGATGCCCTGGCAATCGCATCGAACACGGTTCCGGGACAATGATCGGCCTCGTGTTCGCTCTGCATCGCTTCCAGCGCAAGTGGGACCAGCGCCCTAATTTCAGACGAAATGCCGAGGATATCCTGACAAAGCTGCGGGTTGCGCTTGTGCGGCATAGTCGAACTGCCGACCGTCCCCTCGGGCACGGGTTCCTCCAGTTCTCCATATTCCGTTTTCATCAGAGTATAAATCTCGCGCCCAATCTTGCCGCAGGTCGCACCGAGCAAGCCCAGCAGACAAACGAATTCGGCGAAGTGATCCACGATGCTCCTGGCTGGAACTGCCATCGGAGCGAGGCCAAGACGCTTCGCGATCCCGGCCTGTACCTCAGGCGCCCGATCCCCCAAAGAAGCAAAGGTACCGGCTGCACCACCCACCAGGGCCACGAACAGGCGCGGTTCGGCTTCCCTCAACCTGGTAATATGCCGGCCTATTTCGTCTATCCAGACTGCGA
The DNA here is from genome assembly GCA_035484035.1 of Chthoniobacterales bacterium. Taxonomy (GTDB): domain Bacteria; phylum Verrucomicrobiota; class Verrucomicrobiia; order Chthoniobacterales; family JAFAMB01; genus JAFAMB01. The sequence goes on along the minus strand of DATHPI010000171.1, from coordinate 14,716 downwards.
TCTTGAAACCGAGGGTGATCGGCACCGCATGCTGACCGTGCGTCCGACCAGCCATGACCATACCTGCGCTGCGTTCGGCAAGCCCGGCCAAAGCGGTCATGATGCGTCCGAGGAGAGCAAGAATTACCCGGTGGGCCTTCCGGAGAACTATAACGTCGCCCGTTTGGGTGATGTTTTGGGTGGTGGCTCCCCAGTGAACCCAGCCTCCGTGCGGTTCACCGACCACACGACTAAGTTCGACGATCAGTGGCATTAAAGGATGACTGGTCTGCGCGATCCCCCTTCGGATGCGTTCAAGATCGAGTTGATCGATTCGGCTGGCCGACCTGATCGCTTCCGCCGCTTCGGTTGGAATTATCTCAAAATCAGCCTGGGTCATGGCCAGCGCTGATTCGATCTCAAGCCAGGCCTGCCAACGTGCCTCTATACCAAACAGCATCTCTATTCCTGAATCAGGCACCCTAGAGGTCGTAAAACGCTGGCTCATAAGAATATTGTGCTTAGCTTTTTAACCCGAAAATAGCTTCTAAGTGGCTGGCCTATGAAGCGTCCGCGCTTCCCTTCCCCGCTTGCTTCTGCAAAATTGCATCCCAGGAAAAATGATTCGGTCCGCGTGGCTTTCGATTGATCGGCCATCTAGGATGCCAGAGTGTCTGCTCCTGAGAAAGAAAAAAAGACCTTGCCGACCGGCTGTCGACGAAAGGCTAAGGTGTCCTGAAGTTTCCGGCTATTCCGTCCTGGATCATCGGCGTCGCTTTTTTCCTCTTGCTTGGTTTTTTCCGAACACGCGAGGGCTCAATAGTGATGGTCTGCACCATCCTCGTCCGCGTGGTTCAATGACTCGGCTCGATACAAATCTATTCTTGCGGATATGCCCAATTGGCGGGAACTATCCGGCGTGGAAATCGATAATTTGCGAAGCAACTTCATTCCGAGAACCTATTGGTTGCACTTAGCGCTTCTGTTGGCTGTCCTCGCTACACCGTCAATTTATCTTTTGCTAAACTTTCCTCCTCTTTGGCGTGATTCGGACGGGTTTTGGCAGGTCACTGGAGAATTCAATGATCTGACTGTTCTCCATTGGCCACCGCTCTATTGTTTCCTCGCCCGCCTACCGATTGCTTTCGGACAAATCCTCGCGGGGTCCGCAAGAGGACAAGGGATCCCGCAAATAAGCTTCATCCATCCGGTCATGACAGACTTAGGTGTCTCGCTGCTATTAATTTCGCAGCATGCACTCCTTATAGCGACATTGCTGTTTGCTTGCGTTTCGGCCACCGAATTCCCCATCGTCCAGATGCTAATTGCAGGATGGTTCGTCCTGAATCCAACTCTTTACGCGTTTGCTCACAGCGTTGGCTCAGAGGCGTTGAGTAATGTGTTCACACTGTTAACCGCGATCCTAGGATACCGGTGTATCGACACTCAAACCGCGAACAAAGCCTGGCAAGGGGCATTTTTCCTATCCCTCGTTTTAGCCATCCTCACGCGACACGTTAACGCGATCTTGGCAGGATTACTACCGGTGACACTTCTCCTGTCTCTTTCACTCAACATAGCAGGCAACCTACTGCGCGGGAATTGTATCGGCTCCGGTAAAGTGATCTTCCTGCAGGCCCGTTTTCTTAAGTTCGCGCTCCTCGGAGCAGGAGCGATCCTCGCCGCAAATGCAGTGACTATCCTGGCCTGCCGCCTGACAAAGACGCCTTATCGCTCAAAGATTGGTGCCACCTTCGAATGGCGCCTCGACTACCTCGAAACAATTTCTCCCAACTCGCAGGTTCAGATTCTCAAGGCCATAGACCACAATCTCAATGATCCGGCGATTTCCTACGCATTGGGTAAAACGCAGGAGCTCCTCGCAATGCGTCGTCCTTGGGACCCGACGGTCATCCACAGGGCGCTTTTTGATATCCTATCTGCTCAAGGTATGACGGCGTGGAGAGCCCTCCGGCTTGAGACTGATAAGCGGTTAAATCGAATTGCTTTACAGTTTCTCTTAACCGGCGGGCCACAGTTCTGGAGCGTCATCATCCAAGATTTCTGGACCAGTCTGAACTTTTCTTCCGCTGATATATGTCGAGAAGCCTTCAGAACGACCGACCTGCTCGTCCAACTTAGCGTTGGCAACTCGTTTCGCTCAATCCGGCATCTTGCAACTTTTCAGTTTCAGGATCAGTCATATGAGTCACGCTGGTCGCGGAATGCCTTTCTCACCCTAGGACAATCGGTCCGCTTGTGGGAATTAATGCTCATTACTCTGTTCGGAGCAGTTTGGTCATGTTCTTTGAGACAGAAACGCGATCCTCAATTCGGTATTTATTTAATTTCTTTAGTTATTACAGGAGCCGCGATGTGTTTCGCGAATTGCGCTCTAACCTCTATGGTACCGCGTTTTGCACTGCCTCTTTATTGTCTGGTAGTTGCCGGACTTGCGATGCTTTTGGGATCCCTTGAGATCAGATTTCCCGGCCTCCGCCCGGCCTGAGCAGTTTTCTCGTATAGACTCGGTCCTTTATCTTATGAGAGGCTCGTGGCCGCAACCTTCGGCACCAAAGACCGGTGCACCACCCAAAGACCCGGCCTTTGCTGGAGGAAAAACCAAAGAGAACGCTACGGATCGATAAAGCGGTGGGTTTTCGTCTGAATCGCCTTGAGCCTATCCATCGAAGGGCTGTGTGAAGGCATCGCAGGCGACAAGATTCGAACCATCACCGAAGAAATAGGATCATGCAATATTCCCCTCTTACCCCTTTGGATGGCTGAGTCGCGGTGGTCACCGGCGGTGCCCATGGGATCGGCCTTGAAACAACAAAAGCCTTCCGCCTTCCTGGAAAACGACGCCAAAGTGAATCGTCGATATCGATGTAGAGAACGGCAAGGCCGCCCCCAAGAACTTTGGCGTGGAATGGGTTATGTCGGAAGGCGAGGCAACCTGGAAAGCCCCGGTTCGGACGGAGCCTCACCCCACCCCTTCGCCGATACGCGATACGCCGACACGTTCTGCCTCAGTCGTTCACGGACAAGACCATGATCGGATCGGCAATTTTCGCCGGTGCTATTTCCTGATCGAGCGGGAGAACGGCTGTGCCGATGGCAAAAAATTCGATCGCGTGAGTCTGCCAGCCATGATTGCCCTCGTGGATATCGACGCCGACTACCCCTTCAGCTTTGGCGGCGGCAGCTTCGAACTGCATGCGTTCGATGGCGATTTCGCGGGCTTCGTACATGGCAGAGGTGAAATTTTCGAGTTCGATGTTCTGGCTGGCCCGAGCCAGGGCGGAGAGCACACCGCGATGAGCGACATGGTAGACACAGGAGCCCATGACCATTTCCACCGGCCGGTAGCCGGCATGAAGAAGTGACCAGAAATCCTGTCCCGATAAATCGGAGGTAAAAGGGCCGCCGTCATGCCCCCGGAAGCCTTTATGACCTTCGCCATGGACGACCCCTGTACCGATGGCGATAAAATTCCAGTAACTGCGCGTCCCACTCGAGACGTTTGATCGTGAGTTTGACGCCGACAAATGTCGTCCGCACCCATGGCGGAGGTTTCGGCGCGCATCCGCGTCATGGCAAGTTCCCGTCGTGATACATCTTGACGTCGAGCACAGCGTTGGCACCCGCCGCACTCGCCTCATCCCGCAGTCGTCGCAATGCGGTGTCCCATCCCTGGCTGTGTCCCAATGTCCAGGACCAACCGTAATGTAGCCAGCAGGTGGCGGAAACCGAGGCGATGGGTCTGATGCCGTGCGACCGGGTGATGAAGAGTTCAGCGGGAGTGAGGGTCGCAATCCATGGCGAAGTGCCAGAACGTGCAGCTTCCAGACGGACGCGTGTAGAGGTGGGAACGGAACCGGAACGCAAATGATTCAAGAATATCGGCTTGCGTTGCGCATAAGTTGCCTGCTGCGCCTGTGCCTCTGGGCTTGGTGATTTAAAGAGATCGAAGAGGCCCATGGAAAAACCTAACTCGCCATGAATTTGGCGAGAGACTGGCTGAGGGATTTGGCGTGATCGGAGGGTTTTTTAGTTTGCGGCGAGACGGCCAAACCAGTCGGCCGGATCAATGCTTTTAGTGCTGAGTGTGATTCCACGGACGACAATGGCGATGCTCGCTTGCAGACGGCCATTGGCTATTTGCAGGATGTAGCGGTTCTCACCCAGATCGACCGTGACACCGGCGCGCGGTTTTAAGCCAGCTCAACATAGATGCATTACGGACCGGCGACCAATTACCTTAGGCTGATTGGCTAATTTGCCGGCGCGTTGATGGACCTTCCCCGTGCTCGTGCTCGTGCTCGTCCTCGTGGTCGTGGTCGTGGTCGATCTTTCGGTCGTAAGGTGGCCAGGTCTTGCTGGTGTTGCCACGCAAATCTCATCTCTTATCGGCAGAGCGAAGAGGGTATAAAGCGGGACGCTTTACTTACTACGCAAGCGAGAGGGGGGCCTCGGGAAGTGTCAGTGTCAGGCGGAGGCACAGGGCCGACACAAGTAAAAGCGTCCCGCCTTATACCCTCTTCCAGCGATCCGCATTCGGGCGGCCTGCTCCCAATCGTCGTCGATTTCTTCACCGCCAGTAAACCAAGAACGAGCGGACGAGCACGATCTTAGGAAAGCACCGGTCTGGACGGAGCGTCTCCGCCTACCAATCACTTCTCACTGCGCAGATTCAGGATCAGGATACGATGAATTTCCTCCATGCCTTGGATGTTCTGATGTGATCCGTGTCCGGAGGGCACAATCTTTTCTGATTGCGCGCCGTCCAGGTGAGAACTCCAGTATGGCACGACGCCGTCGCTGCTATTCGGCGTATCTCCCCGCCCCCGATCGCCGATGATCGAATGGTACGGGATATGATCCGCAATCGGGAGGGTGTTCATGGTTTGGACAAACGGGTTTTTGGGCGAAAGGGTATCGATGCTAGTGGGAAAGTGCGGCTTGCGCGCTGAATCTCCCGGCGTGACGATGTACTTCGTAGCCGACACCCCCAGCGAAATCATGTTGATGGGAAGTCTGGTTAGCGCGATTCCAAGCCTTCCCACCCAGTTCGTCGCCAATCCCGCGCCGCGGTGCGGGGTCGAACAGAAAATGACCCGACTAACATTGGATCGAGGTCTGAAGATCAGCGCACGCTCGAGGAACTGCTTATCCTGGGCGTTCATGGGCACTTTGTCTGGGGGTTTGCCAAAGTACCTATCCCAGAAAGTCATGCCGCTGTCCGTAACCATCAGACGGGTGACCATCCCGCCCATGCTATGCCCGATGAGAACGATTTTCTTGTGATCGGGATAGGTCTTATCAATCCGGTCTAATTCTTCCCGCAAAAGTTCTGCCGAATAAGGGAAGGGATAACCGCTGGGATAACTAAAGACCCAGAACTGATAGTGCCGGTTGATGACCGGATCGCTGCGAAGTCGGTTTAATAGCGGAGCCCAGGTCGCCGGGGTATCCTGTAGCCCGTGCGTCATGAGCACTGGAATCTTGTTGGGATCGTACGGCTGCAGCCGGACCAAACGCGCTGTATCCGCATAATTGCCGGGCCGGATCATTCGAATGAAACCCAACCGCTGCGGTCGATCCTTAGCCAGCAGAGCGGCAATTCCAATCGTATAATCCGCAGCCATTGGATAACTGCGCCCGCCAATCGACACAGTGTCCGAGGCTAACGGATCCTTCAGAATCAACCGGGCTTCGTCGCCCTGGAATTCCAAAATGGCGGTGATGCTGTAATAGATCTTGGTCGAGACCAAAAACTGGGCCCGAGCATTTTCCACAGGCGTATCCAGCGTTGCCAAAAGAGGAGCGCCGATGCCCTCCCGTCGAACCCGTTGCTGATAGTAGGTTCCGGAAATCGCCAGTTCGTCAGCCGGGACAAAACGACAATTCCGTGGATCGACGAAGGACTTGAGGTCGCTCGTGAACGTTAGCTTGAAGGATTGCGCACCGGTCCCAATCGTCACCGCCCCCGCCTGCTGCATTTTTCCTGTCGCCTGAAGAAGTGAGACTAAACGGGCGACTGCATAGTTATACTGAAGGCGGGCACTCGAATCGTTTGGATCTCGGCTCAGGTCCGACCAGGCCCGAGAGGCTATCTCCAGATTCCGGTAAATTGCGGCTTGCGGATCTCGCCTTGATTCACTCTCCGTCGGGAACCCACCGGAAGGCGTTGTCGTTCCCACTGGCGGGACCGGCTTCGCATTTTTTAAGGTGGCTATCTGGGCGCAGGCGGAAAATAAAAAAACGGCCAACGCCAAAGGCATGGCCCTGACGATCATCTTTCGATTCATGAAGGTGTGAGATTAGTGGTCTGCCTTCGCGATTGCAATCCGCGGTGAGGCCCAGGCACTTCGTGCCTGGCTACAATCATGCTGTCCCTCCGGGACGAAGACATTCTCCGCCCGAGGCTTTGATTAAGTAGCGCTTATGAGGCTCCGCCCGAGCCGGGGCTTACCGCGTTGCCCTGCCCGACGACATCATCCCCCATGCATTGGGCGATCGCCTCTCGGCCCGCCAAGAGCCTCGCATGACCGTGTCGCCACGATCACTTTCTGGGGGTGACGTCAAGGGCGAGGCAAGGCGGTATGCCCCGGTTCAGGCGGAGGCTCACCCTACCCCGGAGGCTTCGCGCCTATCTGGCTTCCCGCTTCGTGGCCTCACCACGAAACATAAAAATGAAGCCGCGAAGCAAGCTCAAGGAGGAGAAAGAGGTCTCATCTATTCGTTACGGTTAATTCGAATAAATGCGAATATTATCTTGCGCGACGATTTCTGGAAATATAGAAATTCTTTTTATTATGGTCAAGACCGATTTCTATATACAATTTCCCGGATGCCTGTCGATCAAGAACTCGGCACGATTTCCATGGGTTTTGATCATCTCGTTTTTGATCTTTGGCATTCCTCAAATGGTGCATGGTGGCCCCCTTCCCCCTCAGTTTCAATATTGGGATAACCCGGCGCCCGTCGGAACGTGGCACACCTCCTTTTGGTCGGGTACCGTCGGGGGCGGCGCGCCGCTGTTCCCATGGACCGACGGAAACAGCGCCGTTTTTTCGACGACCAATGCGGCACAGACCGGTAATTACAGCGTCACGCTGGATTCCAACGTGACAGTTGCAAATTTGACTTATAGGGGCGGAAACCCCGGCAGCACGTTTACCTTGGCTGGGGGGAACACGATTACCATGCAAAGTGCGATGAACGTGGCAGTCGCTTCCGGCACGACCATGATCATCGCTCCCGCAATCGCGGGCACGGGTGGTTTGACGATCAGCGGTGGCGGCACGGTGCTGGCCAATGCCGGCAACTCCTACACCGGCGGCACCACGGTCATTTTAGCTGTCTTGAGCGTGAGCGCCGATGGGGACTTCGGTAATGTGAGCGGTGGGATCACGCTCAATGCGGGCAAATTGCTGGCCACCGTCGATGGATTCACTTCCGCGCGGCCCATTCTTTTGAATGCGGGCGAAGGAAGCGACGCCTTAGCCGCCGTGGCAGGCACCACCGCGACTTACACGGGTCCGATTTCCGGCAGCGCCAGCGCTTCCCTGAGCATCGGCTTCCAAACAAACACCAGTTTGAACGAGAGTGGCACGGTGGTCCTGACGAATCATACCAACTCCTATTCAGGTGGGACGATCATCACGGCCGGGGCAACTTTGAGCGTCGATAACGATGCGGAGTTGGGAAATCCCAGGGGCGGAATCTCGCTGCAGGGCGGTGAGTTGCTGACCACCGCCGACGGATTTCGTTCCGCGCGAGCTGTTCAGCTTAGCAACGGTTTTGACTCTCTGGCGGCGGCCAACGGTACAACGGCGACTTACACCGGCCTTTTCACAGGCTCAGAAAATAACACTTTGCAGATCGGCGACTCCGTGCAGCACGCAGGCACCATCGTGCTAACAGGTAACAACACCTATAGCGGCGGGACTGATATTAACCCGCTCGGAACGCTGGTAGCAGGCGGCAACAACGCCCTTGGGTCAGGCGCGGTGACATTATTCAGGGGAACACTGATCATCCCGACCGGCGTGGCGATCGATAATCCGGTGTTGCTCACTGGGGGCGGTACGGTCAATGTCGCCGGAACGTTGAACAACAGCATCACGGACGCTTTCAGTGCCCCTCAGATCGTCATTAATTCGGGGACGATCAACGGCAATGTGCTGCTCGGAGGAACCAATGATGTCGTGCAATTATTTACCGGGAGCAAAATCACCGGGAATGTGGTCCTGAACGGCATCCAGAATAGTAAAGCGAATTCAACGCTGATTCTCGATGGCGCCGGCCAGCAATTGTTCAGCCTGGCGGTCCTCGGACCGGTCACCAATAACGGCACTCTGGTCAAGCAAGGTACCGGGACCTGGACGATCGATCGCGCGCTGGACGCCCCGGGCGGGACTGAGATCCTCAGTGGCATCTTAGCGGTCAATGCTATTTTGGGCACCCCGACGGTTGACATCGCGCAGGGCGGCACTCTCCAACTAAATAACGGGGGAGACGTCGGGAGTTTTGTTAACAATGGCTCGCTGATCTTCGCCCGTTCGGACACTTTCACCTTCGGCAAGAGCATCGCCGGAATCGGCAACGTGATTCAGGACGGCCCCGGAACGACGGTCCTGAGCGGCACGAATACCTACAGCGGCGGCACCGTGGTCGAACTCGGTACACTGGTCGTCGATAGTCCGCAGGCCCTTGGCACCGGTGACGTCACCGTCAACGGAGGCATCCTGACGGCCGACCCTCAGCCGATCAACGTCGAGGGTAATTACACCCAGACCGCTGGCGGGACCTTGCAGTTGCACGTGGCCGGCGGCGGTCCCGGCCAATACGACACCTTAAACGTCGGCGGAAGTGCTGCCCTGGGCGGCACCTTGAAATTGATCGACCTTGGGTTTCAGCCCAAGGCCGGAGACCAGTTGACCCTGGTCACCACTGGCAAGGGGGTCTCGGGCCGCTTTGCCCAGTTTGTCGATCCATTTGCCACCGGACCAGGATTTAATACCGTTGACCTGGTCTATGCCCGCCAAACGGTGACCCTCGAGTTTCTTAACCTAGTGCCGAATCCCCCAGTCCCGCCCGTCGTTCCGAATCCCCCAGTCCCACCCGTCATTCCGAATCCCCCAGTCCCGCCCGTCATTATAACCACCGACTTCAGTTCCTTCGCATTCACCCCAAACCAGCTAGCCGCGGCGAACCTGCTCGATGCGGTGCAGTTGGATCCAAGAGGGACCAATCTCATTTCCTTCCTCAATGCGGAGCCTTTTACCAGTCTGCCCAATGACTTCCAGAAAATCTCGCCCGACGGTCTGACCGCCTTTTATGAAATCAGCTTTTCGGACGCCAATATTCAAAGATTGAACCTGGAAGGCCGGCTGGACGATCTCCATAACGGCTCGAACGGCTTCAGATCCAATATGAAAGTCAACGGCGCCACAGTCAACGTGGAGCCTCCAGCCGGCGCGGACGGCAAATCCTCCAAGAGCGTCGTGGAGCCGATCCTTCAGCCCGGCCCGCAAAACCGCTGGGGCGTGTGGGTGACTGGATTCGGCGACTTTGTCAATGTGGACGGCGACGGGAATTCTCAGGGGTACAACTTCACAACCGGCGGAGTCAGCATCGGAATCGATTATCGGATCACCGATCAACTGGCGATCGGCGTGATGGGCGACTACTCGCACACCTGGACCTCTCTCAATCCCAGCGGGAATATCGATGTCAATAGCGGACGAGGCGGCCTCTACGCGACCTGGTACAATCATGGGATCTATCTCGATGCCGCGATCTATGCCGGGCACAATAGCTACAATTCAAGCCGTTCCGGCCTGGACGGACTGGCCGATGGGAATACCGGGGGAACGGAGTGGAGCACCTTTCTCAGCGGCGGGTACGATTTTCATTTTGGTCCTCTGACCGTCGGTCCCATTGCAGCGCTGCAATACACCTACGCGAACATCAGCGGATTCAGCGAAAACGGCTCGCTGGCACCGATGCAGATCGAGTCGGACTCCGTCGACTCGCTGCGCAGCGACGTGGGGTTCAGACTCTTCTACCAATGGCAGATCGGAAAGGTCTTGCTTGAACCCTCCCTCAAGGCCGCCTGGGAACATGAGTACTTGTACTCTGCCCTCCCCATCACCGCTGGCTTCGCCGGCATTCCCGGACCGACGGCGACCTTTTCCGGACCCAGCGAAGGTCATGACAGCGCCATCGTGAGCGCCGGAGTCTCCGCTCAATGGACCCCAGCCCTGACCGTCTATGTTAACTACGACGGGCAGCTGGGGCGTGAGAACTACGATTCCAATGCCGTGACCGGCGGGGTCAGAATCAGCTTCTGAAGCCAGTGTCAGTGGGAAGCGTTCGGCGTTCGGCGTTCGGCGTTCGGCAGGTCGCGGGCTTCTTCTCGGCTTCTCTGCCTCTTGGCCTGCTACGCTGTCCCTCCGAAGCTGACGCAGTCGTCGAGATCATTAACGTCGAACCAACATGCTGCGAGGCGGACGTTTGAGTTAAGTCGGTGGGTGCGATAGGTCTGTTCATGGCTATAGGGTTCTTTGGAGATCAGGTCCGTCGCCAGACTGCGTCGCGAACATAATGCGCGAATTCTTGGGCCGCCAGGCCACCGTTGGATGGCATATGAAGGCTGATCGCGAAGTTTGGCAAACCCGGCAGGCCGCTATCCGGACCGAGAATGTCCATATCGGAAGGGACCGTCGAAGCTAACCATGCGGTAACGCCCAAGTCACTTCTCACCGTGGCCGTAGTCGCCTCAATGTTGCCACTCTCGAACACCGTGCGCCATTCTAGATTGTTTTCGCGCAGCGCTTCTAGAACCGCTGGCCTGAAGGCGCACGATTCGGCCACTATCGAGATCGGTAACGGACGTTTGAGGTGTGCGATGCCACCGTGAGCGCCGACCCACACGAGTCGCTCGACCCGGAGACATTCACCCGTCGCGTCGTCCGCGGCGGCTTCGATGACCGCCAGGTCGAGCGAGCCATTTGCCAGCGCTTTGGAAAGTTCAGGCGACGTTCCGCACATCAGGGAGACCTCCACAAAAGGACAGGCTTCGGCGAACTCTTTAAAAATAGGCGGAAAATATGTTCCTACCAAGTCGTATGGGATACCGAGTCGCAGTGGCCCCTGCAAGGGCCGGGTCGTCATATCTGCCCAGATCTCGTCGTTCACTCCAAGCAATCGTTTGGCTCTACCCAGAAAGCGCTCGCCAGCCTGTGTCAGTTCAAGACGGCGACCTTCTCGGTCAAATAGGCTGCAAGCAAACGATTCTTCGAGCCGTTTGATCTGCTGGCTGACCGCGCCTTGGGTCAGATGAAGACTATTGGCGGCCACAGTCATGCTGCCATGGTCCGCCACCGCGACGAAGGTCCTAACGAGATGGATGTCGAGATTCTGACTTCGGGAAGGATTAGGATTCGTAATGAACCACATTAATACATATGGATTTACTAATACAAGCGCTCGAATACGGTGCGAACTTAGATGAGCGACGCAACGCAACCGATCGGCTTTATCGGGCTGGGCGCGATGGGCGAGGCCATGGCGCTGAACCTCGTTAAGTCCGGCACACCACTGGTGGTCTGGAATCGCACGCCCGCAAAAGCTCAACCCCTCGCGACGGCCGGCGCGAAGCTTGCTCACGAGGCAGAAGAGGTCTTCGCGCTTTCCCAAACCGTTATCTTGATGCTGGCGGACGGCAGAGCCATTGATACGGTTCTCGCCCGAGGCGACCGCTGCTTTGCAAACAGGGTAAGCGGACGGACGGTCGTCCACATGGGCACGACGTCACCCGCCTATTCGCGAGGTCTCGAGGCCGACGTCCGCTCAGCCGGCGGACGCTATGTCGAGGCGCCCGTTTCGGGGTCCCGCAAACCCGCCGAGGCCGGTCAACTCGTCGCGATGCTCGCCGGCGAGGCGGACGCCGTCGTTGACGTCCGCCCGGTGCTCGCCCCGATGTGCCGGGAAACGATGGTCTGCGGGCTGGTGCCGAACGCCCTTTTGATGAAGCTCTCGGTCAATCTGTTTCTGATCTCGCTCGTTACGGGGCTTGCCGAAGCCGTGCATTTTGCTGAGAACAACGACCTGGATCTCGAGCAGCTCCTGGCTGTCCTGGATGCCGGTCCGATGGCGAGCGACGTCTCGCGCGTGAAGGCAACGAAGCTAGTTGCCCGCAGTTTCGAAGTCCAGGCCGCGATCTCAAACGTCCTGGAAAACAACCGCCTGATCGCCGAGGTAGCCCGCGAGATCGGTATCGCCTCTCCGTTGCTGGACGTCTGCCACGCGCTCTACACCGAGACACTCGCTCTTGGCTTCGGCGAGGCTGATATGGTTGCCGTGCTGAAGGCCATCGAAGCACGAAGCGAGCGACAGAGGTGAGGGGAAGGGGAAACGTGTCGGCGGGTCGGCGGGTCGGCGGGTCGGCGGGTCGGCGCTCGGGGGCATTCGCCCTCCCCCATCGTGCTCGTGCTCGTTATCGATTCTTGATTGTCGCCGGTGGCGGAAGGTGAGGCTCGTTGGGGAGGCTTCGTCCGAACCGGGGCTTCCCGCGTCTACCTGCCGTATGAAGTGAACGATCCAACGCGCACTAACAGTGCTCTCGAATCTTCGCGGCGAGGTTCTCGCGTTGCCGTGGTATCTCGGCAAAGACAGCCATCGTCAAAGCGTCCAAGGGCGCAGGAGCGGCTGAAATCACGGACTTCAACCGCCGCACCAACGGATTATCAATGACTTCAGAGACTCGCGGAGACGAAGGCGGCTGGGTGTCAATTTCCGCCTCGTTGTACATGCGAACGGAGGCGGTGTTGAGATCCTCGTCAACGAGAATAATCGCGCCTCCTTTCAGCGGGGCTGGCTCCATGGAATCAACGACCCAGCCACCGTTGTTGAAAACCTTGACGCCACTTCCATAGCCGGCGTAGGGAAGGAGTTCCTCGAACGGTTTATGGGTGTGGCCGAAGATAAAGGTCACCTCGGCGGGCACCGAACCAGCATTGTCCGTCTGGATCTGCTTCAGCAAAAACTTCTCCACAAACCGGCGCAACCCTGACTCTGCATCCTTGCTTAAGGCGCCATCCGTTCGCTTGACCTCCCGGTTGGCAACTTTGCTTAGGAAAAACTCAAGCATCGAAGTGAGGACAAGATGTTCGACCGAACGCGAAATCCAGGGGAGCTTGAATTTCGTTGCGATTCCTCCTGCCAAATTGGATACCAGCGCCTTCAATTGGATATCCGCCTGCAATTTGTCATAGATCAACTCTACGTCTGTTCCGAATTCTCCGGAGCGACCAAGGGTCGACCAGAAGAAATCAACCCAGGCAAAGTTTTCAGATTCTAATTTCCAGATGGTATCGGGCTCGGTCCGATCGGGAAATAGCGTCGAACGCAAGCCGGTCATCAGCCGGTAAATGGATTCGATGTAATGGCCATGGCTGAAAACAACGCACTTCTGCCCATCCGAACTTCGCACCCCGAAGTTCGGATAGACCACCAGAAATCGCGGCGGCTCGCCATTTTCATACTTCGGCTCATACCTATCCATTAAACTATCAAGCAGGTAGCACGGCACCGGGTCGTATTCGCCGAGAAACATATTGGTCGTATGCCAGGGGGCGTTGAGCTTGTCCCCCCATTTTGTATTCGACAGATATTCCTCGATGTATTGTGTTTCTCTTGCCGTTTCCCAAAGATGATGGTCGTGATTGCCCGGATTGTAATAAATCGTTTTGTCGAATAGTTCATCGCCGGGTTTCATTGTCAGTTCCATGAATCGTTCAAAAACCATGGATGCGACGTTGACATCGGCTAATGCAAGCTCGAGAGCATCTCCGTTCAATATGAGGGTAGGCTTTTGCCGGCCACGATTTGGCGAAATCAAGAGCCTCAAACAATTAGCCAATTGAACCATCACATCACTAGCGGCAGTGGGATCAGCCTTCAAACTGGCGTCACTCGAGACGGAAGTTAATCGGGTGAGAAGACTGTTCTCGGCCCCCAAATGAAGGTCGGACAAACTCACATAGCGAATGTCATTCATGGCCGCAACGGTCCCATCGTCGTTAACAACAATTTAGATTTCCGTACTACCTGCTTTACGATTCGGGCCGATTACAGCATACCACGAATACGGATCTCCTTTTTGGTCAAACCGCAGCCGATCTTTAGAAGCAGGAGGTCCGCGTAGGCATCATTTAATCACCCTCTCAAGGATGCGACGGCTCATCCCATCGTTGAAAAAAAGACAAAACAGGGGATCAACAGCCACCTCAGATTCGATTTGAGAAAGTAGTGCGGTTGCCGCTCGCCCAACCATTGTTCCGGCAGACATTTTAAGCATCATGAATCCTCTCCTCGATCCGAACGACGGTTTAGCTGATCCAACCCCTGAAGGCGTTGAAAAATTGGTCAATCTCTGGTTTGTGGTTGCTGTGATCGGGCTGTTTGTCTTTGCCTGTTTCTACGTTCTCAAGGCAGCAGTCGACCTTTTTCTTCCGATCGTACTCGCAGGTTTTCTCGGTTTCCTGCTAACACCAGTCACCAGAGGGTTAAAGAAATGGGGGTTGCCAACCTTCTGGGCGCCACTTGTCGGCACACTCGGCTTTTTCACTCTCCTGATCTGCCTTTTTGCCGCGCTGTGTGCATCGCTGGCGCGGTTCCAACCTGATTTACCCCTTTATCTGGATCACATTCAGGAACGTTTGAC
>DATHPI010000170.1:0-30426 GCA_035484035.1 Chthoniobacterales bacterium | reverse complement strand
ACTGCGATAGTCCTTGGAGTCCTGGTCTGGCAAGGGGTGACTGCCAAGGGCGCTCCCGACCCGACCCAACCGCATACCAGCCAAACGGTCGCGGTTCTCGATATCGCCGTGCTGGTTTTCCGTGAGGGCTTGGAATGTATTCTGGTGCTATCGGCGATTACCGCTAGCATGGTCGGCAATCATCGCATTCATCGGCGGCCAGTCGCATTGGGCGCCGGAATTGGATTCATAGCAACGCTGATCACCTGGTTCATCGCCGTTGGTATTGTCAGCAATCTCGCCGAGAGCGTCCCTGCGCTTCAACTGCAAGCCGCGACTGGTTTACTGGCTGTTATCGTCCTCCTGGTGGTAATGAATTGGTTTTTCCACAAAGTTTACTGGGGCGGCTGGATCGGTCTTCACAACAAGAAGAAGAAGGATCTGCTCAACCAGGCAGATGGCGCGGAAATATCGGATAGACGCTTGATTTTCGGGCTCGGTTTGTTGGGATTTGCCTCTCTGTACCGGGAGGGTTTCGAAGTGGTGCTCTTTTTGCAAGGCTACTACCTGAAAATGGGTGGCGCAATTGTCTTAGGCGGCGCGTTGCTTGGGATCCTTTTATCGGGCTTGATGGCAGTCTTGACGTTTGTGGCCCACCAGCGATTGCCCTACCGGAAGCTCCTCGTCTCCACCGGGGTCATGCTCGGCTTTGTGCTGTTAGTGATGGTCGGTGAGCAGGCCCAGGAGATGCAACTGGCGGGCTGGATCCCGACGACAAAAATCGCCGCGCTCGAAAACTTAACTCCGGACTGGATAGGCGTCTGGTTCTCTATCTTTCCAACCGCAGAGACGCTTCTTGCTCAGCTTCTTGCCGCTGTTTTGGTCATCGGCTCGTACTACGCGGCCCGCGGACGAGCCGCGTCTGCCGTCTGAAAGCATTCGGCTGGTATCGTTAAATCACCCAGGCTTTTAAGCCGCTCTGCGATAGGTTCGGAGACCTTCCCTCAATCTCGATTGGCGGAGTGGTCAAGAAAGAGTGCGACAGTTCGAAGGCGGAGAAAATCGTCCGGTGCGTAAAGGCGTACCCAGCCAGAGGCTCAGCAAGGGTCTTGGCAATGGACTGAGCGTCGGACTTTGAATCGCTCTTCTGTCTCCTGAAATTTTCGATGTTCGCGCGAGGCACCAGGACAATCACGGATCTCAGCTTCCCCGAGGACTGAGAGGAGGAAGCCGTTATCTGCACGTAGATATCTACGGAAGTCGCCATAGGGGATTTACACGAACGTCCGATGCCACAAATGAGCAGAACAGAAAAGCACGAAGCAGAGAAACTTTTGCACATTTACGCCAGACGTTTGCCCTGACGGACCCTGTGTCGACTTGCGATCCGCCAATCGAATGTTAAGAATGTTATCCAATGAAAGGCTATTGGACGTTGAGTTTGGGCCTTCTTGCCTTTTGCACGGCGATATTGATGACAGGCTGCGCGTCGAACTCCGGGTGGGGTGCGGGTTTTGGAGGCATTCAACTTCAGCAAGACGGCCCGCCGCCGCCGCCTCCTGAGGCGCCCAGTGGATCCGGTGCCGTGGGCTACATTCCCCAGGGCAATTTTTAAGCATATCGAGGGAACTTGGCTGAGTTAGCCTCCGGCTCCGATGTACCGGGCTGTGTAGTTGGCAACCCGTACAACTTGTCCACGTGACGGCGTATCGACGATGATATAACCTTGCGGGCCGACGGCATGATCCGTTTCCGTATCAAAAATCATCACCCCTCGAACACCCTGTTTGGAACTGCTCGAAATTCCCTGGGTGAAATAAGCTCCGCTCATCTCGGAGTGATCGAGCTTAACGGAAAATTCCGGACTTAGTTCCGCGGCCAGGATTGAGGAAGCTGGAACGGCCAGGTAGCGTGGTTCGGTCCCGACTCGGCTGGCATTTTCCTGCCAATATTGCCGTGCGTGGTTTTCGGCCAATTGAATCTCGTTCGAGAGCGGATAGTAGATGTCGATGGCAAAATCACGCTTGTCTGCGTTGGCGGAATTAAAAGTGCCACATGCCGAAAGCAGCATCGTGAAAATTGAAATGATGGGGAAGAAGCGGTTCATCAGATTGGCGTCCCAAGTTACATGCAATACGGCGTAATGTTCCGTTTGGATGCAATGATCGACCGTCAATCAGTCATTTTTAGCGATAAGTTAGGTGTCCCGCAACAATCGCCCATCCGTGGTCAGAGTTCGCGGCGCCAGAGAGCCAGACCTACCACCATCCGCCGCCTGCATAGATCGCCCGCACCCCGCCAAATTGCCCGAGCTTTCCTAGTGGGGGAGAACCGATGATCAGAATACCATCAGGAGCCGCCAGTTGTCCTGTCCGCTGGTCGAAGATCAGGAGAAACTCGACCTGGACGTTGGCGGCATTTTCCAGCAAATCAGGACTGTAAGAGGCTTTGTTCGGAAGTCTTCCAAGCGCCATCCTGATCGTCAGGCCGGGAACTTCGCTGGCCTTAAGTTGGTAGGCGCGGACCGCCACAAAGGGGGTTTCAGCAAGCGTCAATCGTTGTTTGGGGTTGGCACGCCGAAGGAAGTTCTGGAACCGTTTTTGGGCAAGAGCCGTTTCCTTCGCATATGGTCGGGCCGGCATAAAAGCATAATCATCCGCGCCGAACGGAGCGCCGGATGGACCCGGATGGTGTGCGCAGGATCCACAAACCAGACTGATCAACACGGCAAAAAGGAGGGAGCGTTTCACAGGGCTGAATTCTGAAGTGTCCCTTCCGCCACCGTTCAAAAATGAATCACAATCATGGCCGGACCATTAAAGATGAATGCCGCATACTTTCTAATTTACGGCAGCAGCGGCACGGGGGAAAATCGTTTCTGCTGGTTGAAACGCATCTCATCTTTGTTTCTCAGAACGTATCGTGATTATGGAGCGTAAGAGGCTGGTCAAGTAGCTGCTCAACCAGTGTGGGATTTGGCCGTTGAGGCAGGCAAGAGAGAACCAAAAGCCAAATGCAAACAAAAGAACAACTCGGCGTGCAATTCACCTGGGAATTGAAAAACATCAAAAAAGATTTGGAATCGTTTCTGGAGATGAGCCGCGTCGAACAACTCAGTTTCGCTCCGACGTTGTGTTCCCGAATACAAGTCACCAGTGCGAGGCTGAAGCTGTTCAGAAAAACATTAGGACAGGAAGCCCGTCAGGAATCCTGAGCCCTCAAGTCGTATTTGTTCTCGATGTTTTCCGTTCACTGATCAGGATCAAAAGGCTTTGTGCCTCGCTGATCAGTCGGTCAAAAGTGGGCCGGTTTCGCCCTGCCCGAGCTTCGCCCTACCTGCGCGTAGGCTCCCCGCGTCAACCCGCCAATCTACCCCGCTTATAGGGTTTCACCCCAAGCGAACAGAACACAGGCTAGAAGCATATGCTATGCTACATTAGCTGGTCGCCTTGGGTTCGTGGAGCTTGCGGCGGGTGCTTTTTAGACATCGCTCCAGACTCTGGAGAGTTAGTGTAGCATAGCATAGGCTTCCAGCCTGTGTTCTTTGGCACCGAGCGATGTTTTCCAACTATTCGCCGTTCCGCCCGGGTTGTGTGTAAAGCTCAAGGTTGGAACGCTGGGCGGGCTGGAAAGTTGCTTATGTAAGGAATTTCCCCGTAGCCAACGATCATCCCAGGCACTTTCCGTGAATTTGACGTGGCAGACCATTAAGTGATGGCCGGTTTGCCAGCCTGACGGCCGGTCGTTGGACTATTGCCGCCAATGGAAATGGTTGGCAAAAAAAATTCAAATGATGTGCTTTACTGTGGTGGTCAAATAAAACCTGCGCAATTTTGCTTTTTATTGCATTTTTTTGAATTATGGTAGGCGACATTTTTTAAGAGCCAATTTAGCCGTTCTCCCAATTCATTTATGTCTCATGGTCAGTTCATTGATGCCTACGAAACAGAACCTCTCGGCTTTTTGATCAGCACCCCTAAGACGCTGCGGATCCTCTTGGTTCACAAAATTCGAGATACCAGGTTCCAGTTGCTCCTGTTCAATTGGACCTGCGGTATCCTCGCCCTGGTCGGAGCTGGCATTTGTGGATTCACTTTTATGCCGATGCTCCTGGCAGTAGGCGTTGTTGCTGAAGGCGTCTTCTTTTTTTTATTTTTGCTTTGCATCGACGCGGGAGACATTTTGCTGGATCTCGCCCGGGAAGATGAGGATTTCTTCGAATTGGCGACCCGATGCCACGCTTTGGGCATTTTCGAAGATACTGAATTCGCGCCACCTCAATCGGTAAACTAAAGCGAATCGGGTCGTTTTACCGGCAACTCCGCCGCTTGCCCCGGCAGCTCGACGATGAATGTGGAACCTTGACCCGGACCGGCGCTCTCTGCGCGAATCGAGCCTTGATGGAGTTCAACGAGAGCTTTGCAAACCGTCAGCCCGAGCCCGAGACCTCCATACTTCCGGGTGACGTTCATGCCTCCTTGCTCGAAGGCGTCGAAGATGCCTGAGATCCTTTCTGCCGGGATGCCGATGCCGCTGTCCCGCATGCGCACTTCCCACCGTCCGCCCGCCTGCCGCGCTGTCGTTACCTTGATCATGCTCTTCTCGAGACTGAACTTGACCGCGTTTTCGAGCACATTTCGCAACACCTGCTGGAGCCGCGGCGAGTCCGCAGCGATCAGCGCGCCGTGTTCCCGAAATTCAGTTTCCAAGCGAATGTCTCGCTGACACATTTGGAAACGGCAGCTCTCGCAGGCGTGCCGCACGATTTCATTGAGATCGACCGTTTCGACGTCCAGCTCTACTTTGCCGGTGGTGATGCGGCTGAGATCGAGCAATTCATTTAACAGCTTGGTTTCGACCTCGATGTTACGCTTCATCATCCCGATATCTTCGCGAACATCGGGCCGAAGGTCGGCATCCTGCTCCAACGCGGCCAAGGCCATGACCACGGGCATAAGCGGTGAACGTAGTTCATGGCTCAGTACAGCCAGGAATCGATCTTTGGCAGTGAATCCAAATGCGAATGCGCTTTCGTATACCCCTTGATGACAAATCCGATTGAACGTAGCGAAGGTCCCGTAGCACGAGCTATTGAAGAACAAACCGCAAAACTCCCTTCTGATGCTTTTTTATGGGCGGCCGGGGCATCGATTGCGACCTCTTTGATATTAAAGATGTTAGATCGACATCATGAGGCGCTTTTTGTCGGGCAGTGGGCCCCCACGATTCTGATCCTCGGTCTGTACAATAAATTGGTTAAACTACACGGATCCGACCAAATTAACGCCTAGCAACGATACGAGGCATCAAAGATCTAATCGATTTATCGAGGCGAATGATCGGTCGCACCTATCACCGCGCGAAAATTTTAACGTTGTTAGGACGTTGAATCTACCGCTCATTCAGGGCGCGTCGCTCTGGGTGCCGGTTCCCAGGGTTGAAACCCAGGGTTGAAACCCAGGGTTTTCCCAGGGCTGAAACCTTGGGCTGAGTCCTCTAGCCCCTTTGGGGCACTCTCAGGTTAACTCTGGGTTCCCCGGGAGAATCCCGGGCTTGTCATGCGGACTCATACAACCAACCCGCCTGCCTGACACGAATAGACGGCGAGTGAGTGAATTAAAACGAGAAGCTCGAAGAGAGTGCCTAAACTCCCGCCGACGGGAACTAGCTAAATCAATGGCGGATGGGCGTGCTTGGTCATAATCTCTATAAAAAACCATTCAAAAATCGCACAATTAGCGCCGATCAATTTGTGCGAAGACCGTCGTAATCTTGATCGGGCTCTGCTTCCCGGGGGTGATCTCATGCCGCCTTTGTTTTCAAGTCGGTCAAAATACTACCTGTCCCAAAAGAGTTATTATCCATTTAAATGCAAGCAACTAACTGAATAAGAAAAACGAATGATCAAATTCCTACTGCCACTATTTGCCTCTTGCCTGATGGTTTACTCCTCTCATGGCCAGCAGGCAACCCCTACGCCGGGCGAACGTACCGCGGCATCCGATGCGACCGAGGCGGATAATACCAGGAGAAACTCTTCTGAGCAGAACAAGAATACAGAAACCGCGGAGAAGCAGTCCAATAACAAAGACGATCTGACGCTGACTCAGAAAGTCCGACAAGCCGTCATCAAGGACGGTTCCCTGTCGATGAACGCGAAAAACGTCAAGATCATCACCCAAGATGGCAAAATTACCTTAAAGGGGCCCGTCGATAGCCAACAGGAGAAGGACACGATCGGCACCGAGGCTGGGGAGATTGCGGGGAAAAATAAAGTCGACAACCAGCTTGAAGTCAAAGCCGAGAAAAAGTGAGCGGTAAGCTCCCTCTATATCACGCTCATTACATCAAGAAAGAAAGATACAATTATGAAACGTTCCGCATTATGTCTCGTTGATACAGAAGCTCAGGCCGATGCCGTCGTCGGAAAGCTGACAAACGCCGGCTTCTCCGATAATGATATTTCCGTGCTGTTCCCAGATAAGGGAAGCACCCGCGATTTCGCTCACAAAAAAGCAACAAAGATGCCTGAAGGTGCGACCGTCGGCGCCAGTACGGGAGGGGTCGTCGGAGGCACCATTGGATTGCTGGCCGGTATTGGTGCACTGGCCATACCTGGTTTGGGGCCATTCATTGCAGCAGGACCTATTATGGCGGCGCTCAGCGGCGGGGCCATCGGTGCCGGAGTTGGCGGCCTTACGGGAGCCTTGGTCGGATTGGGCATCCCTGAGTACGAAGCCAAGCGTTACGAGGGAAAAGTAAAGGAGGGCGGCATCCTTATCTCCGTGCATTCCGAAAGCAACGATGAGACCCGTCACGCAAAAGACATCTTCAAGGAAGAAGGGGCTCACGACATTTCCAGTTCAGGGGAAGCCCACTCTGATGTGAAGGCCAAAGATGTTTCCGGCGCCGCAGAAACCAGGGTCCCGGAAGTTACTTCGGGGAATGGACACTTAGAGAGTGATCTGCCTTTGTCGAAAGATGCTGCTTTAGAAAAGACTGAACGAAATCTGTAGAGAGTCGGCTGGATCAAACTTGGTCAGGCGGGCGTGGCCCGCTTGGCCTCTTTTTGTACCGGAAGCGCATACCTTGCAGGGGCGGCGCTTTACTTGTCGAAAAAGAACTGATGACTACGCTGTTTAGAAAGGTGTTAAATAAATGATCCCAACTTCGATTTTCCGTATCTGGTTTCTTGGGTTGCTTTCGTGGGTCCTCCTGGGTGTTGGGCTTTACTTAGGCCACCGATGGTATCAGCAGGCTTGGAGCTATGATCTTAATCTTCAGCGCTCTTACTTCGATCCCCACATTGGATATAATTATCAGACGCTTCTCTTATCCGTTGCCGGGTGTCTGCTCTTCCTGGTGTTAGCGGGTGGACTAATCGTCCGAGGTATCCTCAGTTTGTTGGCCAAAGCTAAAAATCCGAATGGAGTTAGCGAATTGCCAAAGAAATCCCGAGAAGGAGCAACCATTTCCCAGATCGACCGGCCAGATGGCTCTCAACTTAGAGTGGAATGTTATGGGAGGGAGGGCGCGCCGCCGATCATTCTGACACACGGTTGGGGAGCTAATAGTACGGAATGGGATTACCTGAAAAAGGAATTATCGGGCGAGTTCCGGCTGATTGTCTGGGACTTGCCTGGACTGGGAATGTCTACACGGCCGGCCAACCGGGACTACAGCATGGAGAACCTTTCCCGTCACCTGGAGGCGGTCTTGGCTTTAGCTGGTGATCAGCCGGCAATCCTCCTGGGGCATAGTATTGGAGGAATGATCACCCTCACATTTTGTCGTCTCTTTCCTAAAGAGCTGGGAGATAGGGTGCGGGCGATCGCTTTGGTTCAGACTACCTACACCAACCCGGTGCGAACCACCAACATGGCGGGACTTTTTACCGCGCTGGAACGCCCAATCCTGGTTCCGTTTCTACATTTGACGATTTGGCTGTCACCGCTGATCTGGTTGTCTAACGTGATGAGTTATCTGAACGGTTCTGCGCTTTTATCGACCAAAAGCAGCGGTTTTGCCGGTACAGAAACCTGGGAGGAACTGGATTTCGTAGCTCGCTTTCAACTACAAGCCTCACCAGCTGTTATGGCACGAGGTATGTTGGGAATGCTTCGCTACGATGCCACCTCGGTCCTCAAAAGCATTAACGTACCTGCGCTTGTAGTAGCCGGGGATAGAGATTCGGTCTGCAAGCCAGAAGCAAGCAAACGCATGCAGCGCGATATTCCAGGGGCGCAACTTACCCATCTGGAACCAGCTAAGCATATGGGGCTAATAGAGCATCATGCACGTTTTGCTCAGATAGTTAAAACATTTGCCTCTTTGTGCTTACCGAGCGCTACGAGATGAACGCTTGCAGGTCTATTTGAGCATTACCACCCGGGAGAGCGAAAAGCTAAAAGGAGAATTTTATGAGAGCACTTTGTTGGCACGGCAAAGGCGATGTGCGAGTTGATACGGTTTCCGATCCCAAGATCCAGGAGCCGACCGACGCGATTATCAGGATCACTTCGACCGCAATTTGCGGGTCGGATCTTCATCTTTATGATGGTTTTATGATGGGAATGGAGAAAGGGGATGTGCTTGGCCATGAGCCGATGGGTATCGTTGTCGAGGTAGGTAGCTCGGTCAAGAAGCTTAGAAAAGGGGATCGAGTTGTGGTGCCTTTCGTCATCGCTTGCGGTGAATGCTTTTTCTGTACCAAGCAGCTTTTTTCCTGCTGTGACACGACGAATCCTGATGCTGAAAAAGTGAGCAAGCTGATGGGGCACGCTCCCGCCGGACTTTTCGGCTATTCCCATTTGCTGGGTGGCTACCCAGGCGGGCAGGCGGAATATCTACGGGTTCCTTATGCCGATGTAGGGCCGATTAAGATCGAGTCCGATCTTCCTGACGAGAAAGTCCTTTTCCTTTCGGACATCTTTCCTACCGGGTATATGGCCGCGGAGAATGCGGAAATCGAGCCCGGCGACACTGTTGCCGTTTGGGGTTGCGGTCCGGTCGCGCAGATGGCCATTCAGAGCTGCTGGATGCTCGGCGCGGGGCGTGTGATCGCTATCGACCGAGTGCCGGAACGCCTCGCCATGGCAGGCACACACGGTAAAGCCGAGACGATCAACTTCGACAAAGAGGAGGTTTATGAGCGGCTCAACGAGATGACGCAAGGTCGGGGACCTGACCGCTGCATTGACGCCGTTGGTTGTGAAGCGCATGGGACCGGCGGCGTAGACGCCGTTCTCGACAATGTGAAAGCCGGCGTAAAGCTCGCTATCGATCGGGCGCATGTAATTCGGCAAGCCATCTTTTGCTGCCGCAAAGGGGGTACGGTCTCAGTGCCTGGGGTCTATATTGGGCTGATCGATAAGATGCCCTTTGGAGCTGCGGTGAACAAAGGCTTGACCATTAAAACCGGACAGACACACGTCCAGCGTTACGGGAAAGCCTTATTGGAAAAGATCGAGGGAGGTCAAATCGATCCATCATTTATCGTCACTCATTGCCTTCCCCTGGAGGAAGCACCAGCCGTCTACAAAACCTTTCGAGATAAGGAAGATGGGTGCATTAAAGTCGTGCTGAAGCCTTCAGGTCTGTAAGAGGGGCTGGCTTTTCCGTAAGGTATTTATCGCAGTTACCGGGGTGGCGGCTACTACTAACCGTCTGCAGGAGCCTGAATGTGGGTGGCTCCCCACCGGAATAATGGATTGAACTAGTTAGAAAAAACGGATTACCTCGATCAGTTCAAGGCGCTGGCGGTCTGCTGAACGACGCGTGGAAGCGTGGATTGCTTCCAGCCGTGGGGGACGGGTTGCGGCTTTTCAGCGCGAGGCTTGGCGCGCATGGGGCACCGGTGAAAGCGGCTTAATCTATGCGCCGACCGGCAGCGGCAAAACGCTCGCCGCCCTTGGTGGCCCGATAATCGAGGCGATCGCGCGCGGCGCCCATACCAATGAAGGGTTGTCCTTACTTTGGGTGACGCCATTGCGAGCTCTGGCTGCCGACCTAATCGTCCAACTCGAAACGCCGCTCAACGACCTTGGCATACCTTGGCGGGTGCTGCGCCGGACCGGCGATAGCGGGAGCGGCGAGCGCGCACGGCTAAAGGCGGGTCGCGTCGAAGTGCTGGTGACGACACCCGAAAGTCTCGCGCTGCAGCTTTCCTACGAGGATGCGAGATCGCGCTTCAGGGGGCTCAGCGGTATTGTCGTTGATGAATGGCACGAGCTCCTGGGCAGTAAGCGCGGAGTGCTGCTGGAGTTGGACTTGGCGTGGTTGCGGCAAATCGCGCCCACGACGCGGATATGGGGTCTGTCGGCGACGATCGGCAATCTGGAGGAGGCGATGCTGGCATTGTTAGGGCCGTCCCGACAAGGTCACTTAATCGCGGTCCGCGCACCGCGGGGCATTTTGATCGAGACCGCTTTGCCGCCGCGTATTGAGCGTTTCGCGTGGGCGGGACATTTGGGTTTATCTCAATTGGATCGTGTCGTCGAGGTCGCGAGCACGGCGAGATCGGTTTTGGTGTTTACCAATACGCGTTCACAGGCCGAGCTTTGGCACGAGGCATTGGCTTCGGTCTGGCCTCACCCGCCTGAGACTCTCGGCATCCATCACGGCTCTCTTGATCGCGGCCTGCGTCGCAAGGTCGAAGACGGCTTGCGCAGTGGCGCGGTGCGCTGCGTAGTGGCGACTTCAAGCCTCGATCTCGGCGTCGATTTTTCCAGCGTCGACGCGGTGATCCAGATCGGCAGTACGCGCGGGATCGCCCGCCTACTCCAACGCGCTGGCCGGTCGAACCATCGGCCCGGTGAAACAGGGCGCATCTTGTGCGTACCGACACATAGCCTTGAGCTTGCCGAAATCGCCGCGGCGCGGCGCGCACTGGCGGCTGGTGCCATCGAGCCGCGGGCCCCGTTGCAAGGCGGCGCCGACGTGCTGGCACAACATTTGACGACGCTCGCGCTCGCCGGCGGCTTCGTCGCCGATGCGGCCTTTACCGAAGTGCGTCTGACGCACGCTTATGCAACGCTCGAGCGTACGATGTTCGATGCAGTACTTGCTTTTCTGGTTCACGGTGGCGCGCTGCATGCCTATCCGGACTATCGGAAGCTCGTGGAGTGCAATGGCAGATATGTTTTGGCTAGTCCGCGCCTTGCACGGATACATCGCTTCAACATTGGCACCATCGTCGCACACGGTGCGATCGAGGTGCGATCCCTGCGCGGCGGACGGCTGGGACAGATCGAAGAAACCTTCGCGGCGCGGCTCGCACCCGGCGACCGGTTTTTATTCGCGGGTCGCAAACTTGAATTCGTGCGTGCGCGCGATTTGACCGTGTGGGTGAAACCTGCCAGAGGATCGCGCAGCGCGGTGCCCCGTTGGATGGGGGGCCGGCTGTCGCTTTCGAACGAACTGAGCCACTGGCTTCAACAGACGCTTCCCGATACGAAGGCGCTTGAAGTCGAAATGGGCAGGCTGGCACCGCTTTTACAGTTGCAACGTGAAAGCTCGCAGGTTCCATCTTTGGACCAACTTTTAATCGAGATTGTGCGGGCGCGCGATGGTGAGCATCTTTTCATTTTTCCATTCGCGGGACGGATTGTGCACGAGGGGCTTGGCGCCTTGCTTGCCCTGCGACTTGGTCGGCTCGCACCGGTCACACTGACGTTCGGCGTAAACGACTACGGCTTGATTGTTTCTGCCCAGCAACTCCCTCCTGTCGATGTCGAACAATTGCGTGCACTGCTTGATCCGGGGGCATTGCATGAAGACGTGATTGCCTGCATCGGCGCGGCCGAACTTGCCAGACGACAATTTCACGAGATCGCGCGGATCGCGGGATTGGTTTTCGGCAGCTATCCTGGAAGCGATAAGTCGCTGGGCGCGGTGCAGGCAAGTGCCGGGTTGATTTACGATGTGCTTGCCCAGTACGATCCTGATCACGTCTTACTCAAGCAGGCACTCGATGAAGTGCTCGAGCGCACGTTCAATTTTGCGCGTTTGCAGGCCACCTTGGAAGAGATGCAAAAGCGTGATTTCATACTACAACGTCCAGCGCGACTAACGCCATTCGCTTTCCCTCTTTGGAGCGAATGGGTGCGCGGCAGCTTGTCGAGCGAGGATTGGGAAACGCGCGTCAAACGGCTTGCCGAACAACTTGAGAATCACGCGGTATGAACGCGATCAAAACAGAAATCGCAGGTCAGATAATGCATATCGATGTGCGACGCGCCCTATTCTGGCCGCAACAAAACGCCTTGCTCGTTGCCGACGTCCATCTCGGCAAGGCCAGCCTCCTTCGGCAAGCAGGCACCGCGTTACCGTCCGGGACCACAACGCAAGGTCTGGCCCGTCTAACTTCGCTCATCGCCGATTATCGCCCACAGCGATTACTTATTCTCGGAGATCTGGTGCATGGCGCGGAATCACGCCAAGCAGCGTGGCTGGCGATCTTCGCCGCATGGCGCGATGCCCACGCTGCGCTCGAACTGTTGTTGATCACCGGCAACCATGACAAGCGCGCGACGCTTGACCAATTACGCGTGGATAGAGTTGACGAATGGGTGATCGGAAATATTCTGCTGAGGCACGCGCCCGAGCCACATCCGAGCCGTTACGTCTTCGCCGGCCATCTCCATCCCGGCGTTACTTTGCGCGACGGAAAGTTAGCGCATCGATACCCGGCATTTTGGATTGGACCAAGACGCTGTTTGTTGCCCGCCTACGGTTTGCTGACTGGTCTTGCACCTTCTTTGCCCGAAAAGAATGATCGCGTGGCAATTTTGACGCCCGGCGGTGTATTGATGAAATCGGCCCATAGGTGAAGTAGAGCCAGCTGCATTCACTTCAATGCAAGCGGTCTTCCGTAGATAAGATACGTTATCAGTGAGTTGTCTAGTTGTCTTCGTTTAAGATTAATTTGTTAGTCCAGTCTCGGGTGGCTAAAGAGGCTATCGAAGACAAGAAGACTTGCCCCTTCTCCTGTTTTGCTTTTGGTACTATTCGGAGTTCTTCTTCATACCTAAAAGCAAGCGTAACCGGCCGCAAAGGGTATGGGAGAAGCTGATTATTCGGCGCTAGGTTGAAAAGCGATCAATGTTTTCCTCGTGCTTGTTTAGCGGTGGAGGAGATTTTGGTTACCCGGAAAAAAGACTAAACTTTTATAATACTTCGCTCATGAGACAACTTTCCGCCAAAGTCCTGATTGTCGACAGATTGGGCGATCAATATCTCATAACCGTTCAGGTCTCCGAAAAACATCCATCTACGTTCGATGGATTTACTTTCGGAGACAATAGGCCGCGCTTCGGCTCGTATCGGTACGGTTGGCTGGACCTTGTTTATCACCAAGATCCCGGTCTTTATGCAGGACAGTCTTTTCCGCTCTGGACAACTGACTAGTCAAGTTAAACTGAGCCTGCGAGATTGTGAAACACCGCAAACGGGAAGGCATCCAGTGTTTCCAGGGGTACGGTATCCAGCCCCCCTTTGAGGGTACGACCGGTCAGGGCGTCCACCATCGCCGGAAGAGTCTTATCGATCAGGAGTTCCGTCCCTTTCCAATTAAATCCGGATCCCGGCGTGCCGAGCCGTGTGGTGAAGCGTGGCACGACCACCAGTATCATTTGCGAGCCCAGCTCCCGGGAAAATGCGACGCAGCAGTCCGCCAGTTCGCCATTG
Organism: Chthoniobacterales bacterium; assembly: GCA_035484035.1. Lineage (GTDB taxonomy): Bacteria > Verrucomicrobiota > Verrucomicrobiia > Chthoniobacterales > JAFAMB01 > JAFAMB01. The sequence goes on along the minus strand of DATHPI010000170.1, from coordinate 16,761 downwards.
GCATAGAAAGAGTAGTAACTGCCGGTTTCGAAGAGTGCCGGCGCAATTTGCCGCAGGTGCAGCAGCTTCAAAGTGGTTAACAGCTTGATGCGGCCATCCTGCCAGCTCTTGAGGAGCTTGTCCGCTTGATCGTTCTGAACCTCCTCGAGGATCTGTTGGCGAAGCTTAAAATCAACCGGACGCCGGTTGTCGGGGTCTACCAGGCTGAAATCCCATAACTCGGCACCCTGATAGATATCCGGTATGCCCGGGACGGTAAATTTCAGGATCGCTTGACTGAGAGAATTTAACATCCCGTGCCAGGCGATCTTTGCGGCCACCGGATCAAATTTGGATCGGAATCCGTGAGCGGGACCAAGGATGCCGGTGATGAATTTCTTCACCGCAGCTTCCCAATCTTCGCTGGGCTGAATCCAGCTGCTATTGACCTTGGCTTCTTTAATCGCCTTCAGCATGTACCTTTGAATTCGCTCGACGTAGACTTCGTTGACCTCTTCGGTAGAAAACGGCCAGGTGGCCAAGAGGGTTTGATAGATGAGATATTCTTCGTTGGCGCTCGGCGCTGAATCGCCTTCGATATTGCTTTTGCAAACAGTGTTCAAGGAGCGCCATTCGTGGATCCACTTTTGCCACTCTTCGGGCATTTCGCTGACGACGACCATTCTGGCTCGGGCGTCTTCACTGCGTTTGGTGTCGTGGGTCGTCGAAGCGAGCATTGTCCGTGGTATTTCCGCCAATCGCGCCCGGTTTTTCTCGTGAAATCGCTCCAAACTAATTCCGAATTGTTGCGGAGTTCCTCCCACTTCATTGAGTGCGGCGAGGCGGTTGAAGATATAGAACGCGGTGTCTTCTAAACCTTTGGCCATCATTGGGCCGGTGCACTGTTGAAATTTCAAAACGAATTCCAGCTGCAGCCGGCGAGTCTCGCTATCGGAATCGTCAAATTTCTCAAGGAGAAGAATATCTCGCAGGAAATTGAAAATGGAGGTGTCGATGGACACGTTGCGGCGTTTGGCTGCTCGCAGGGCGCGAAGGATAACTTGCCGGTCGGCCTCCGAAACCCCGGCCTCGGCGCTGATGTAGGTCCGGTAAACGGGGAAACAGGCGATCAGTTCTCGCACGACGGTCCTTAAAGAATCGAGCGTAAAGTCTCGGTGTAACCGGTCCCGCTCGGAGACATCGCTCAGCATGTGGCCAAGGGATTCGATATCGCTGGCCAAAGAGACATCCATGACCAGTTTCTTTTTCTCGTAGATCAACGATTCAAAGTGAACGTACCGCTCGATGAATTCACGGTAGATTTTTGAGAACTGGTCCCCATGAGTGAAATCCACCAGGAGTTGGGTAACGTCGGTGGTAAAATCGTAACCGGTGGTTCCGAAAACTGGCCAATCGCTGCGCAGCTTTTCGTTTTCGGACAAAATCTTTTCCACGATCAGATAGAGGCCCAGCCCCGGCTCGTCTGATCCACCATCGACCAGCTCTGCATATCGTTGTTGAAGTGCGGTGAGATATTGTTTCGGATCCCGGAGGCCGTCGACATGGTCGATTCGCAAACCGGTGACGCTGCGCTTTTTCAGGAGCTCGAAAATAAACTTATGGATCGTGTCGAAGACGACTGGGTTCTCGACTCGGATCGCGGCGAGGTCGTTGACGTCGAAGAAACGCCGGTAGTTGATTTCTTCGGCGGCGACCTTCCAGTAGCTTAACCGATAAGCCTGGGCGTCGAGCAGTTGGTCAAGTTTATCAAACGAGTGCGGCTCACCGACACGGCCTTCGATTTGTTTGATTGCGAGTTCAATGGCTTCTTCAACTTGCGGACACTCTCTGCACAGCCGGGTAATACGTCGTTTAATGACTTCTTTTTCCCTGGCTCTTTCACGAATCTTCTCTTCGTCGGTGTCCGACCGCGGAGGAAGATACTCGAGGGCGGTCAGGATGCTCTCCAGATCGAGATACATATCCTCGTCGGAGTATTGGACCAACTTTTCCAGAGCGATCCGAAGTAAGAAATGGTAGGTGCGCGGGTTGAGCGGGAAGACCCAATCGTAATAGGTCAGGTAAAATCCGCCTTCCTCGAACCGGAGATGAAAGTCGCCGGCTTCCAGTATTTTGCCGTACTGGTCACCGAGAACCGGAAGCAACACCTTATTGCGGAGAGACTCTTTGAGTGGGTCCCAGTCGATGTCAAAAAACTGGGCAAATCGGGAGCTTGGACCGTTTTCCAGGACATCCATCCACCACTCGTTTTGCGGATCGATGATCCCCATGTGGTTAGGAACGAAATCGGCAATCTGCCCCATCCCGTGCTCCTTTAGGGAGGCGACCATGGCATCGAGGTCTTCTCGCGTCCCGATCGAGAGATTCAGTTCATTGTGATTGCTAACGTCGTACCCATGATCGCTGTCTGGGCGCGAGCGAAAGAAAGGCGAACTGTAGATGTCGCTGATCCCAAGTTTTTGAAGATACGGGATAATTTCGATCGCATCTTTGAAACCGAAATGTCCATTGAATTGCAATCGATAGGTCGATGTCGGCACGCGGGGTCCAGATACCATGTCCATATTCTCCTCTCACAGACCGCATTTTCGAACCTTGCGGTTCATGTGTTCTGCTCATCCTTTTCGCAGAACACGATTAACTCCGGTTCGGTTAGCACCAATTTTTTACCGTCTCGATCAAACTGTGCCGCTTGCTTTCCTCCATAAATTGGTTCGTTCGTCGAGATGATGAATTCCCAAGCCCGACCCTTGGCGGCCGCCAGGAGCCCATTTACCAGTTCTAGCGTGATGTCATTGGCCACCAGTTGCACCACAATCAGAATGTCTCCCTCTTTTTCTCGTTCATAGCGAATTGCGATCGCCTGGGGCGAGACTTGTTCAATTTGCCAGCGGCCTCGGCGCCGGTCGGCCAGGTTCGCTTTTCGAAAACGGAGGAAATCGCGATAAAGCCGAAGCGTTTCGAGATGAGGCTGCCGATGCGGCTCTGTCCAGTCCAATCTTGAATTCGTGAAAGTGGCAAGGGCCTGCGGATCCGGGATACGCGCCCGTTTTGCGGGATCTCGGAATTCCGCGAATTCGGCAAACTCCTTTCGGCGCCCTTCGGTCACGCCTTTTCCTAATTCATCATGATGATCGGTGAAGTAAAGGAAAGGACTTGAGGCCGCCCATTCCTGGCCCATGAAGAACATCGGCGTATAGGGCGTGGTCAGCAGGAGCGCGGAGGTCGCCCGGTAGGCTGCCGGGGGGATGACCTGGTTCAATCGTTCGCCGTACGCTCGGTTTCCCACTTGGTCGTGATTCGAAATACAATGGACGAAATGTTCGGGTTCAATGTCTGCGCCACGCGTGCCGCGTGGGATCCCGTCTTTCTGCAATTCACCGGTGAACAGCCAGCCCTCCCGTAGGGTACTGACAAGTTCGTCCATTGAACCTTTGAAATAGCCCATATACCCCTCATTCTCGTTCGTCATTTGCACTCGAACAACATGATGGAAGTCATCGGCCCAAACCGCGTCGCAGCCATACCCCCGCTCGTCGCGTGGAAGGAGCAGTTTTCGCTCGTTTCGAGGATCTTCGCAGATCACCAGCGCGCCGAAGGCCTGAACTCGTTCGGCGATTTCCTGAATCAGATGCTTGGGGGAATCGTCCGGAATAGCGTGAGTCGCGTCAAGCCGGAAGCCGTCCATGTGGAACTCTTTCACCCAGTAAAGCGGATTTTCGGCGAAATGGCTTCGGACGGGGCCTGCATCGGGTCCGTCCAAATTGAACGCGGCGCCCCATGGAGTGTGATGCGAGTCGTTAAAGTAGTGCTCGGAGTAGAGACCCATGTAGTTCCCATCGGGTCCGAGATGGTTGTAGACGACGTCCAGGATAACCGAAAAACCTGCCTGGTGTGCGGCGTTCACGAAAGCTCTCAGGTTGTCCGGCTTTCCGTAAGCTCGAGACGGGGCATAAATTGACACGCCATCGTATCCCCAGTTCCGGTCGCCGGCGAAGTCCCCGATCGGCATCAGTTCGATCGCATTCACTCCAACCCCTTTCAAGTGATCGAATCGCGAAGAAATGGCCTCAAAAGTGCCTTCCTGAGTGAAAGTGCCAACGTGCAGCTCGTAAATCACCAGTTCGTGGAGGGCCGGCGGCTTCCACCCGGAATCGGTCCAATGAAATGAGTGTGCGTCCACCACTTGGGATGGTCCATGGACTCCCTGCGGTTGAAATCGGGACGCAATGTCAGGAACCAGATCGTCGTCGAGGCGGTATTTATAAAGCGTACCGCTCGAGGATGCAGGGTCAATGACGCTGTAATATCCGGACGGTTCCCGCTCCATCGGGATCTCTCGGAGAACGTTCCCGGCATCGCCGAAGATGACAGTTGAAACTTTTTTCTTTCCTGTTGCCCAAGTCCGAAAAAGCACGCCTCCTCCCTGCAATTCTGCGCCTTGGGAAGGTAGTCTATTTTCCATCGGTTTTCGTTTCTGTGGTGTGAGTTGGGACCTTTGTCGGTGCTTTTCCTGCCTTGGTCGTCCAGGCAGCCTCCCGGGCGAAACGCTCTTCTCCTTCGCTAAGTTTCAACAAACAGAGACTCCTGTCGACCAGCTCCACTTCGTCGCCCGCCGGAATAACCTTCTGATGTTTAACAAAGCCGCGTTCCTGGTTGGTATCGACCAGCATTTCCCAGCGGATTTCTTCTCGACCTGGGAGGATGAAGGTCAGTGGTTCATAGTGTGCGTTGCACAGAAGGAGAAAAGTATCGTCTCGAACGGATTCTCCCTTGGCATCCCGAACATCGTTGGTAGATCCGCTGATCAGCATGCCGAGACATTTTGCAAATCCGTTTTTCCAGTCTTGCTCGTTCATCTCGGCGCCGCTGGGGCTAAACCACATGATGTCTTTTACTTCCAAGCCGCGGATTCTCCTGACCTTGAAATATTTTGGGCGCCGAAAGACTGGATGCTCTTTTCGGAATCGGATCAATTTTCTGGTGAAATCAAACAGGGTTTTCGCCTCCTCATCCCAGTTCCACTTGAACCAGTTGAGCTCGTTGTCTTGACAATAGGTGTTGTTGTTTCCCAGCTGGGTTCGGCCGAACTCGTCTCCAGCGTTGAGCATCGGGACGCCCTGCGAGAGCACTAAGGTCGCCATGAAGTTGCGGCGCTGGCGTCTGCGAAGCCGATTCACGTCCGGATCATCGGTCGCGCCTTCGGCGCCACAATTCCAAGAGTTATTGTTGTTGTCGCCGTCCCGATTCTCTTCGCCGTTCGCCTCGTTGTGTTTGTCGTTGTAGGAAACGAGATCGTTCAAAGTGAATCCATCGTGAGCAGTGATAAAGTTGACGCTGGCGTAGGGTCTCTTGCCTTGGTGCTCGTAGAGATCCGGGCTACCCGTCAGGCGATAGGCGAACTCTCCGATGGTGTCATTATCCCCTTTCCAATAACGGCGGACGCTGTCCCTGTATTTGCCGTTCCACTCAGACCAGGGCGCGGGAAAGCCGCCGACCATGTAGCCTCCTTCGCCTACGTCCCATGGCTCGGCGATCAGCTTCACATGGGCCAGGATCGGATCCTGGAGCAGGATGTCGAAAAATGTCGCGCTTCGGTCGACGAAATGTTCTTCCCGGCCAAGCGTGGAGGCCAGATCGAATCGAAACCCGTCCACCCGCATTTCCGTGACCCAATATCGAAGGCTGTCCACTATGAGTTGTAAGACCCTGGGGTTCTGTGTGTTGGGCGTGTTTCCGCACCCCGTGTAGTCCATGTAAAAGCGTCGATCGTTCGCGACCAGACGGTAGTACGCTGCGTTATCGACACCTTTAAACGAGTAGGTCGGGCCCAAATGATTTCCTTCCGCAGTATGGTTGTAGACAACGTCGATGATCACTTCGAGCCCGGCCCGGTGAAGTTCCCTCACCATTTCTTTGAAGTCTATGACCTGACCGCCCAGGACTCCCTTGCTCGAGAAGCTGCTCTCGGGAGCAAAAAAGCCGATTGAATTGTACCCCCAGTAGTTGGTCAGGCCCCGGTCCAGCAGAAATGCGTCGTCCACATGTTCCTGCACCGGAAGGAGTTCGACCGCGGTTATGCCCAGATCTTTGAAGTATTTGATCGCCGCCGGCGAGGCGATGCCGGCATAGGTTCCACGGATCTCCTCGGGTACTTTTTCCCAAATTTTGCTGAAACCGACGACATGCACCTCATAGATGACCGATTCGTGCAGAGGGATGTTCGGGTGTTGGTCTCTTCCCCAGGCAAAGGAGGTGTCGACCACGACGGACTTCGGGATTTTCAGGGCGTTATCCCTGTAATCTCGCTTCAGATCCTGGCCCGGATCCCCCAGCGGGTAGGCGAACATCTCGGGCCCGGATTGGAACTTCCCCGCGATCGCTTTGGCGTATGGATCAAGGAGTACCTTGGAGGCGTTAAATCGGTTTCCGTTCTGCGGTTCGTACGGCCCGTAAACCCTGTATCCGTAGAGCTGACCTGGGCGTACATCCGGCAGGAACACATGCCAGACGTGATCGGTGCATTCAGTCAATCGGACTCTGATTGCCTCATGATCCGAGTCGGGCCGATCAAACAAGCAGAGGTCTACGCCAGTACAATTTTCCGAGTAGAGTGAGAAGTTCACGCCCTCAGCGGCCCATGTTGCGCCCAGAGGATAGGGTCCTCCGGTCCATACCCGCACTTTGTTCATACTGTTCGTAACCCCTAGCGCGTATCGGTTTTTTGTCGAACACGAACTGCCCGAGCCTCTCGATTTCAGGGGCGTTTTCCCCGGTTTTTGCTACATTCGGCTGCCGAATAGAACCATGAAGAAGCGAGTTTTAATTATGTCGACCAGCGCCGGGACTGGGCACGTTCGAGCGGGCGAGGCATTAACCAAGGTATTCGAGGAGCACCCTGGAGTCAGCGAGGTTATCCACAGCGATGCGCTTCGTTTCACGAACAAGCTATTCCGGGATTTCTACTCAAAACTTTACACTCGTCTCGTGAAGGATGCACCGGACTTCCTCGGCTGGTGGTACAAACAAAGCGATGAGCCCTGGAAGACAGATGGAATGCGTTTGATGCTTGACCGCTTAAACACCGGACCGCTGGTGAAGTTCATCCGGCATTTTAATCCGCACATCACGGTTTGCACCCACTTCATGCCGGCAGGGATTATTTCAGATTTGATCGCGAAGAACTTATTGGACGCTCATCTTTCAATCGTGGTGACCGACCTGGATTTTCATGCCATGTGGTTGTCTCGGGTGTTTCACCGCTATTTCGTAGCGATCGAGGAGACCAAGGTTCACCTCGAAGCATTGGGGTTGCCTAAAGAGAGAATCACGGTTTCTGGGATTCCCATCGATCCGGAGTACATCACGCCAATTGATCGTGTCGCCACCCGCATTCATTACGGCCTCCACCCTACGAGACCCACGCTGTTGCTATCGGCTGGGGCATTCGGTGTGGGGCCAGCGGAGTTCATCGTCGAACGGCTCAAGAATCTTCGATCCAAAGCGCAGACCATTGTCGTCTGTGGCCGCAACCCTGAAACCCGGGATCGGGTGATCGAGATGGTGGGCGAAAATAATGAAAATTTTAAAGTGTTCGGATTCACCGGGCGGATGCCGGATTTGATGAAGATCTCTGATTTGTTTATTGGGAAGCCAGGCGGGTTGACGACCGCAGAGGCGTTGGCCTGCGGCTTGCCGATGGTGATCGTCAGTCCAATTCCCGGTCAGGAAGAGCGGAACAGCGATCACCTTCTGGAGGATGGCGTAGCGGTCAAGTGCAATGAATTGACGACCATTCCTTACAAGATCGATTCTTTGCTGGATGATCCGCTCCGGGTCGAGCAGATGCGTCGCAAGGCTTTCGCCATGAGTCGACCTGAGGCAGCAAAGACCATTGTGGATACCCTGGTGGCCGATGAGATGACCGTTCTGGAAGTGTCCGATGATGAGGCGGTAGCAATCACGCTGGCCGCCAGCAAAGAACGAGATAATAAAACACGGTAGCCAATGAGCGAGTTTTTTTGGGGGGTAGCAACTTCCGCCTATCAGTCCGAGGGAGGGTACAACGGGCCCGGGCAACCCCAGACAAACTGGGCAGCTGCAGAGCGAAGGAAAGATGTCGCACATTCCGGCCTCGCTGCCGACTTCTGGAATCGTTATCCAGAGGATTTTGCGCGTTGTCGGGAACTTGGTCTGAACGCCTTCCGTCTTGGGATCGAATGGAGCCGGGTCCAGCCAACTTTCGTCGATCAGGCGGGGCCGCCCCCTCCCTTCGATCATCAGGCGCTGGACCACTATGTTGATATCCTGGCGGATTGCCGTCAAAATGGGCTTGAACCCATCGTCACGCTTCATCACTTTGTGCATCCCTCGTGGCTCGGTACAGATCCCTGGCTTGGCCCCGAGGTGACCCAACATTTCTGCCGTTTCGCCCGTGAGTCGGTTTTGTATATTAACCGTGCCTTAACGGATCGCCACGCTCTCCCACCGATCCGCTACTACATCACGATCAACGAACCGAATATGTTCGTCTTGAACACCTACTTGGGTACCCAATTTCCCGGTCGCGGCAAAAAGACTCACGGGTTGCGAACGCTGCTTGAGGTTTACAGCCGGATCCTGATTACGCATGTCCTCACCTATAATCTAATTCATGGGATCTATGCGGACCAAGGCTGGCCCGAGCCTTCAATTACCCTTAACAATTACTGTAGTGATCTTTATTGGTCGGATAAAATCCTGCTGGACCTCCTTTCTGTGAGGGAGCGTGGTGTCCGCCTCGATACTCTTCGCGACTACATCTTTGAGAAGATCCGTGAATTTGATGAAGCGTTTGCCGCGGCGAAGATTCCTCTGAAAAAAGACATTCCTTACTTCATTGGCGCGTATTCCAAAAAAATCAGTAACTGGTTGGGTTACAAAACCTTCATCCCGGAATGTCTTGCTTCATTTGTCGAAGAGCTCTACGCGGCGGAGAGGGAGTCAGCCTTCGACTACATCGGGTTGGATTATTATGACCCCTTTGTGGCGCACATGTTCCGAGTTCCTGTCTGGTGGGATCACGAATTCAAAAATAAGTCGCTCCGGAGCTGGCTGATGAACAGCGTGACCAGCAAATGGTGGGACTGGCGCATCTTGCCGGACGGAATGCGCTTTTTTTGTGACTACTACAGTAAGGAATTCGGTAATCGCCCGGTGCTGATCGTGGAAAACGGGATGGCGGTGCGACGTCGGTCGGATAACAAGAATACTTTGCGAAGAGATCGAATGACTCGCAGCCATTTTTTGCGGGTGCATATCGAGAAAATCATCAGCATTATGCGGTCTGATATCCCGTTAATCGGGTATCTGCACTGGTCTTTGTTCGACAACTACGAGTGGGGAACCTTCACCCCGAGGTTCGGACTTTATTCGATTAACTACGCCAAGGACGGCACCCGTCTCGTTGAAGATCATCTGGGCGATCGCCCCTCGGCCACCTACGCGCAGCTAATCCAGCTTTCGCGCGAGCAAACGCGGGAATTAGAAGCCGGGAGCCAGGAGGTAGGGTGAGGCTCAGTGAGGCTTCGTGCGAACCGGGGTTGCCGGGCTGCCCACACTAATTGCCACCCGATTTTGGCCGGCGACGATCAAAAATCGAGGACGAGCACAAGAAACAGGAAGCGCTGGAGGAGGCCATGGCCCTGCTCAAGAAAGAGGAAGCGCTCTGCCTGTAGCTGGGCAACAGGGACAGTTTGCAGCGCATCTACGGCAACCAGGCCTTGATCCTGCAAAATTGGGATCGGCTGGCGCGCGCCAACACGACGTGGACCTCCTGCTGTGAATAATGGCATGCCACCATGTTTTTGCGCTGCACGACGCGAAAGAAAAATGGCAAGGAGCACCGCTACTGGAATCTGGTCGAAAACAGCCGAGTCGCTGGTGGCCAGGTGGTCCAGCGGCAGGTGCTTTGGTGCTCTATCTTGGAGAGATCAACGACAGTCAGCGCGAGGTCTGGCGTAAATCGATCGAGGTCTTCGAAGATGGCCGCAGCGGACCGCGCACGGTGGCACTCTTTGCCGAAGAGCAAACGGCGCCGATCGACGACGCGCAAGTCATTCTGCTGTGGCTGATTCTGGTCTCGCGTAAGTTACAAATTGATTTGTGGGGCCCAAGTGTCAGCGCTGAGGAAAAAAAGTGAAAAATTTCTCTGAGCCGCTAGTATTGACCCTGAAAGCGGGATCCCGATGAGAGTGAGCGATAGCTCTGTTGGTGGTGAGGCGGGCCAATTTCACACGACGCGCTGGACGCTGGTGATGGCTTCGGCACGGGACCAAAGCCAGACGGGCCGAGCGGCCTTGGCCGCCCTCTGCCAAGTTTACTGGTATCCGCTCTATGCGTTTGCTCGCCGGCGCGGGCATTCCCCGCACGATTCCCAGGATCTAACGCAAGGGTTTTTCCTGCACCTTCTGGAGCATAGGGCACTGAGCGGGGTGGACCGGCTCAAAGGCAAATTCCGGTCATTCCTGCTGGCCTGCTTTCAGAACTATCTTTCAGCCGAGACGCGCCGAGCCCACAGACTCAAGCGAGGGGGTCAGTGCGAGTTTGTTTCCCTGGATCTGGAATCTGCCGAAAATCGTTATCAATACGAGCCGGAGGATTATTTAACGGCCGAGACGATCTTCGAGGCCCGCTGGGCGCTAACACTGCTGGATCACGCGATGACGGTCTTGCGCGAGGAATACGTTGGCCGGGGGAAAGAATTGGTCTTCAATACCTTGAAGGGATACGTAGGGATCGGGGAAAACACCTCTAAAGCCTCGTACGAAGAAGCCGCAAAAGCACTGGGCATAGGCGTTGGCACGGTTAAGACATTCATCCACCGCCTACGAAACAGATACCTGGCGGTCGTGCGCGAGGAGGTCGCCCGCACCGTCTCTGATCCTGCGGAGATTCAGAGCGAGATTCGCGGGCTATGCGATGCGCTGATCGCTGCCGAAGGGCTAAAGCTGTGAAAGGAGAGTCGGAAAAACCAGTGAGTGCACCCGATGGCCAGCTGGGATCGGTAGAGCAGGAAGCACGCACCTGTCCGGTCTGCGGCACGAAGTTCTTTGGCACCGCCGATAGGCAGTTCTGTCCAGTCTGTCTCCTGCGCAGAGCTTTCGGCGCGGAACTTGCCGCGATCGGGGAACCAGGTCCCGGATGTGGCTCTGCCGACAGCGCTGAGGAGGCTGACGGTGGGTCGAAGGTTCGGCGATTCGAGAACTATGAAGTGGTCTTAGATGCCGATGGCAAACCTATCGAGTTGGGTCGCGGGGCTATGGGGGTCACTTACAAGGCGTTCGACGTCGATCTGCACTGCCCTGTGACGCTGAAAGTCATCGGCGAGCGGTATCTCGGTGATGAGTCGGCGCGGCTTCGTTTTTTACGCGAAGCCCGCGCGGCGGCGAGGGTGCGACATTCAAACGTGGCCTCGGTGTTGCACCTGGGCAGAACTGGAAGCAGTTACTTCTATGCAATGGAGTTTGTCGAGGGAGAAACGCTTGAAAATCTTATCAAGCGCTCCGGCCGACTGGAAGTAAAGCTGGCGCTCGAAATCGCGACGCAGGCGGCTGCCGGTTTGGACGCAATTCACGAGCAGAGACTTGTCCACAGGGATATCAAGCCCACAAACATCATGGTGAGGCTCAAAGAGGGAGCCTCTGTAACGGCCAAAATTATCGACCTTGGTCTGGCTAAGACAGTAGACGAATCGGCTTTTGAAGCGGGCATTTCATTGCCCGGAGCATTTGCCGGAACACCCGAGTTTGCTAGTCCGGAACAGTTCGCAGGGGTACAGGTCGACATCCGCTCGGACCTGTACTCGCTTGGCGTGACGCTCTGGGTAATGGTGACCGGCCAAACACCATTCCGAGGTACTTCCGCTGAGGTGATGTATCAGCATCAGCACGCGCCTTTACCGCTTGAGCGACTCAAAGATGTTGCACAACCTACCGTCGTTCTCCTTGAGAAACTCCTTGAGAAAGATCCGGCACAGCGATTCCAGACTCCGGACGAGTTGCTAAAGGAGATGTCGACAATAACAGACGCTATCGCGGCACGGCGTGGGACCACACGTCGGAACTTGCAGGCGATTCCGCCTCCCGTTTCACGTGTCGGAACTCGAAAGCCGCCAACAAGATCAGGTCCAAAGAAGATTTCCTTAGCCAGATTGCCTGTCACAGGGAGCGATGTTTTTGGTCGTGAAGAGGACATCGGTTTCCTGGACGCTACATGGGCAAACCAGCAGGCCAATGTTGTGACAATTGTTGCCTGGGGCGGAGTCGGAAAATCGACGCTGGTCAACCATTGGCTCCGACGAATGGCTGCTGAACAGTATCGTTCTGGGCAACTCGTATTTGGTTGGTCTTTTTACAGACAGGGCACCAGTGGCGGCACTTCGTCTGCCGATGAATTTCTTGATGCCGCTCTGCACTGGTTTGGCGATCCAGACCCAAGGCTCGGAACAGCATGGGAAAAGGGTGAAAGATTAGCGAAGCTCGTTGGGCATCGGCGAACCTTGCTTGTTCTGGATGGGTTGGAGCCGCTCCAAAATCCCCCTGGTACACAAGAAGGGCGGTTACGGGACCCGTCCCTTCAGGCATTATTGCGAGAGCTTGCTGGTTTCAATATGGGCCTGTGCGTGATTACCACGCGGATGCCGGTCGCTGATCTGTCCGATCACGAGGGTAGCTCAGCTCTCCGTCGTCACCTGGAACATTTATGCAGCCATGCTGGAGCACAGCTGCTCCGAGCACTGGGGGTGAAGGGAGATGAAGCGGAGCTGCGAAGTGCCAGCGATGAGTTCAGCGGCCATTGTCTGGCGCTGACGCTATTGGGCAGCTATCTGACTGATGCGTACAATGGAGACATTCGTTCACGTAACGAAGTGACGGGACATCTTGCTCACGACGTACGACAGGGAGCCCACGCCCGAAAAGTAATGAAATCTTACCAAACCTGGTTTGGTGAAGGTCCTGAGCTGTCGGTTCTGCGCATGATAGGGCTCTTTGATCGCCCAGCTGAGGAAAAGGCGATGGCAGCGCTTCTAAAACCGCCTGCGATTCCGGGCCTTACGGAGTCATTAACGAATTTGAGCTCGACTGAATGGCGGACGATTCTGGCCAGACTGAGAAGAGCGCGACTTCTGGCTGGGGAAGATCCGCACAATCCGGGATCTGTCGATACGCATCCTTTGGTTCGTGAGTACTACGGCGAACAACTGCGAGGCCAACGAAGCGATGCCTGGAAGGAATGCAATAAGCGGCTTTTTAATTATTATCGAGCGCTCGCGCCGCAGCTGCCGGAAAGTTTTGCGGAGATGGAGCCACTTTTCTTAGCAGTCATTTGCGGCTGCCACGCCGGTCTATTTCGAGAGGCCTTGCATGAAGTTTATACCGCGCGGATTCAGCGAGGAAAGGCCCACTTTGCGGCTAACGTTCTAGGAGCAACAGGGCCATTGCTATTGGTTTTAGGTCAATTTTTCGAACGCGGGCGCTGGGGATCGCTGATCGAAACGGCCATCGAAGGGCAGCGTCTAACCGAAGAAGATCAGCTCTTCATCCTCATGCAGGCGGGGCTATATCTAACCGCCACGCGAGGAATGGGAGCACCCGAGACCCGAATTTGTTACGAAGCCGCCGAGCCCTTGTGTCATGTGGTGAATCGTCCACGGCTCCTGTTTATGCAATTGCTAGGTCAGTGTCGCTATGCACTGACGACGGACAAGCTGTCTGTTGCAATGCAGATTGCCGAACGCGTTCATGCGCTGGCGCAGGAACAAAATGACGCAGGGCTCATGTTAGCTGCCTACCAAGCTTTCGCAGCCGTATTTTACTTATTGGGCGAGTTTGACTCGGCCCGGAAATACGCCAGGCTCGGTGTTAAGATCTGGCGCTCGGGAAGCGTCCAGTCTCCTGTTGCGGAAGAGATCCAGGCGCCAGTCGTCAACTGTCTGACTTTTGAGGCCATGTGCGACTGGCATTTCGGAGAGATTGCCTCTTGCCACGCGCCGATGGACGAGGCGATCTCAACCGCAAAGGAGCTGAAGGATAGGAACGCATTAGTGCTGGCGCTAAATTACGCGGCGGCTCTGGCTGTTCTTGAGCGTGATCCTCTCGAAGTGGACCGGTTGGCATCGGGAATGATCGAACTCTCTACACGTAACAATTTTGTGTATTGGCTAGCGTTAGGAGTCATTTATCGGGGCTGGGCGCGCAGCGTGTCAGGTAACATAGCGGAAGGTATTCCCGGGATTGAACAGGGAATTAAAGACCTTCGGGCAACCGGCCAGGTGGTGGGCCTGCCATTTTATCTAGCACGAAAGGCTGAAGCTTTATGTCTAGCGGATCGTAACTGTGAAGCTCTTGAGACAATCAACGAGGCGATAGCAATTGCTGAAAGATTTGAGCACGGTTATTGCAGCGCCGAACTGCACCGGTTGCGCGGAGTGTTTCTCGCAGCCATGAGTGCCGAGGAGGCCCAAATTGAGGCTTCGTTCGCTGAAGCCATCAGAATCGCAAATGAGCAGAAGTCGGTTTCGCTAGAGAAGCACGCTGAAGCTACTTACGCGGAATATCGGAGGCAAAAAACGAGCGCGTCAGGAGGACGTGGATTTCGGCTACTTCTTCGCTAACTGCTTACAGCACCCTGCCTTTCGTTCTACAGACAAAGGCGAGCCAAAACCGGCGGGTCAGACGCATTCGCGAGGGGTTTTTTATCTATTTATACTGATTTAGCTTCGATAACGCTTATCAACGAGGTCGTGGGCGTAATAGAACTGAGTTGGAAACCCGCCTGCTTAAGGAGCAACCTGTATTCCTCTTCAGTTCGTTCAATGCCGCCGGGAAGTATCATCATTAGCATATCCATATGCTTGATTACGGAGGGTCCGTTTCCGGTCGGCATTACAGCTTCAATGATTAAGAGTCTTCCGTTCTGAGGGATTACTTTTCGACAGTTATTCAGGATCTGGACTGATTGCTCATCGTTCCAATCGTGAATGACATGGCGAAATAGGTAAGTATCTGCGCCGCCCGGTATGGATTCAAAAAAGTTTCCTTTGATCACCGAGCATCTGCCATCGAGGCCGCAAGCCTTCAAACTCTCTCGCGCTCGTCCGGTCACGTTGCCCAGTTCAAACAACAGGCCTCTGAGTTTGGGATAGCGTTGCAGCACGGCGCTGACCAATGATCCGGTGCCGCCGCCGACATCAGCTAAAAAGTGGACGCCGCTGAAATCATATGCCTCCAGCATAGCAGCGGTCTGGTGGACGTGGGATGCTGACATCGCGGCATCAAAGATCCGTGCAAGGTCGGGATGCGTCCCCAGATATTCGAAGAACGGTTGCCCAAAAATCTTGTTGAACCCGGATTCCCCCGTGATGGCAGAATGGTGTAAGCCGTCCCAGAAGGGGAATATTGGGTGCAGCACTCGCGCTGCTGCCCGGAATGAGTCCTCGACATCACTCCTGAGACATTGTGAAAGTTGCGTGTGGTCAAACTGGTGGTTGCCTTTTTCCTCGAATATTTCATGACTGGCCAGGAATCGTAATATTCGATAGAGCGAACGCGCATGGGTTCCCGTCGCTTCGGCGAGCGTTTCCACAGCTTGCGGCGAGCCTGGCTGGATCCGATCTGCAATACCGAGTTCGGCAATTGTGCAAACTGCTCGACTTAGGGCCGCACCACAGATTATCTCCGTCAGTCTCTCATTTTTTGCTTGCGCCATTTTTAATGCCGTTCTCGGGTTGCACGATTGCTATCGTTGGGTCGCCGCCGCATCGGCGTCAGGATCATCAAAGCAACGGGGCTCCCGTGTATCCGGAGAGGAAGCTTTCGATTCGCTGAGATCCTTCCTCGGCGGCCCGTATAGGATCAGCTCCGCTCAGTTGGCAAGCTTGGATCGTATCCGAAATTGCCTTATAGACTTCCGGTGGAACCCGAGGCTCACCTCTAGCGGTCGCGAATATCACGTCCTTAAATAGCTTCATCTGGGTGCTGCTGTACCATCCTTCGGTGGTCCCTTTCTCCAAAGCCGATTTTCGCGGCGAAATATGACTGTTCACCTTGGTACACCAGTTAACGACTCTTTGAATGCAATCGTCCTGCATGGACCCCAGCGCCCAAACGCAGAACTTTGCCGCTTCCTCGGGATTTTTGCCCTTCGCATTGGCGACGAAGGCCCATCCACCGAAAATATTTCTTTGCTGGCCGTTGGGAGGTAAGGGATAAGGGAAGACGCCATATTGGAAATCCTTCGCGAATTCCCTTAATAAGCCGACTCCTTCGATACTCAAATTTTGCATGGCACAGAACCCTGAAGCCAAATTCGCTATGGGGTCCCAACCACCGGTGCCCAGCATGTTGCGCGGTGCGACATTCTGCTGAATGGTGTCTTGCCAGAACTTCAGAGCCTGAGCGGTGGCCGGTGATGCAAAGGCGCTGTGTTTTCCGTCTGGCGTAGCGATATCACCACCTCCTTGCCATATAAACGGGTACCAAGTGAAGTTCTGGTAAATACCCGGTGCAGTTTCGAACAGACAGCCAAATCGGTCCCCTTTGGTCAGTTTGTGCGCTGTTTCGAGGAACTGCTCCCAGGTTATCGGGATATCGCTCTCCGAAAGTCCAGCCTTTTCGAATGCTGTGAGGCTGTAATACATCGCCAAGGGTATGACATCCATCGGGACTCCATAGATCTTTTCATCAACGACCCGGGTTTCCATCACGCTTGGAAAAAAGTCCT
>DATHPI010000169.1:0-6984 GCA_035484035.1 Chthoniobacterales bacterium | reverse complement strand
TTCGGGTCCTACTTTAGCTTAGGAGACGATGCACTAGATCTGCACGCCTAACTCACCGAGGCGCTGCTCGAACTCGGCATGTTTAGTCAAATCATATTGAACCGTCTTCAGACCCACCTCTGTCGCGGAACGGATATTTGCTGGCAAGTCATCGATGTAGGCGGTCTTCTCCGCTTGCAACCCAAATTGTTTGATTGCCATCTCAAAGATCCTCCGCTCCGGCTTGGCGCACTTTGCCCGGAACGAATAAACGCCATCCGCAAAGTTCTGCAATACGTCATAATTTCGCATTAAATACGCCAGATGTAGATCTGAAGTGTTGGAAAGTAGAAAGAGAGGGTATCGCTCCTTTAGGCTGAGAATTATTCGCTCCATCGGCGGATTTGAACTGAAGATTCCGTTCCAGATCGCGATAAACTCCGCCTCGCCTCCTTTAAATCCTAGCAAACGAGTGGCCAGCCGGGCAAATATGTCCCCATTCATTTCTCCGACGTCAAAGCGGATCGCCAACTCCCTGAATTTCATTTCTGCCTCCGCTGTCAAGTTGGTGGAACCGGCCAGGAGCTGGTTTTTAAATGGTTGCCAATCGAAGGGCACCAGGACATTCCCAATATCGAAGATCAGCGCCTCGATCCTCATCTGGTTAGCTTTATTCGATAAACCGGAAGTAATTCATTGTTTGCGGATTCGGCGCACACGGTTAGATACCCTGTGAATAGATGCTATCCGAGTGGAGAATAGATCTGACTTTCTTTCCTTCAGACTCCGCCGGGAGTAAATGCTGCATTTTCTCCGGAGGCCCACCCTCCACGGAAGTCAATTCGAGGACGAACCGTGCTATTTGGAGCGACGCATCCGGCTTACTCAATCTTCCAATATTGGTGACCCAAGTCTTCAACCGTTTTTCGCCTTGCACAAACGCGCTATCAAGCGCTTCGAGTATTGCTTCAGGATTCGGAGCCAGACAGCCGCAATCGTTATCAACGATTAAGCGAGCATTTCCTTCCTCCTGTCCTGGCACCACCTGGCTGATAATCACCGGGGTTCGCGCAGCTATCGCTTCCTGGATGGTGGCGCCTCCCGCCTTCGTGATGATTAGATGATGACTCATCAATAGCTCAGGCATCCGGTTTGACCAGCCGAGAATTTCCACCGGATGCGCGGGTGCTTTGATTTCGCTTTCAATCTCTTTGCGTAGCGTTCGATCGCGTCCGACGGTGATCGTCAGTTGGATGTCGGTCCGTTTGCAGAGGCGCCGCACTAGCGCGGGAGCTTCCTTCTTACCAGAATTGATAAGGTAGAGGATTCGTCGAGGTCCAAAGCGACCGTTGGCATACCGACTGTCAGGCATCTCCGCGAATCGAAAAGTCACAGGAAACCCGAAATTTCGTATCTGCTCTTGGGGAACGTCTGCGTTACGCAGGACCTTCGCCGTATCTTCGTTAGCGACCAGGAAATAATCACTGGCGCTCCGGTACCAGATCGAGTTCACCGTGATAGAATCAGTGACCACCGTAATCTGCGAAAAACTTCTGGGTTGTCCGTCCGCATAGATTGCGTCGATAACGTAATTGTAAATGGGATAAGTTGACACCACCGCGTCTGGTTCCCGCTCTGCCAGAACGTCGATCATCGCCCGCTTCATCTTTGCCAGCATCACCATATTCGATTCCACGAATTGAGTCCCATCGATGACGTTGTAGATTTTTCCCCAGAACCTGGGAGTCCGATTGATCGCCGTGATGTAGGCTTTTCGAACCCAATCGTTCAGCTTACCGTAACAAATATCGAAAAGATCCAGCACCTCCACCTTTGCTTGATCCAGCGCAATATGCTCAACAGCATCTCGAATATTGCGCGCCGCCGTGTTATGTCCCTCACCGAAGCCGGCCGTAAAGATCAGGATTCTTTTCATCAATCTGGAAAAAAGTTACGGACCGTTGCGTTTCCGCGGCTTAGTTTGTTTAGATATACCAATAACGCGTTGAGGTTAAACGATACACACCACCCCTGCCAGCGAATTTGGAAGACCGCTGCCGCGAGTGTCCTCTGCCCGAACAACATGTATTTCGCCGGAGGTCAGTAGGCCGTTTTTTAAGGAGTAACGATTGGAATTTGCTAATCTCCGGACAATCAGTTCTCGTGCGCGCAGGATGAAGATTCCTCTCCTCGCAGTGTTCATCTTGTTGGCACTCAGCTCTTATCATGGCGTGACGCAACAAACAGACGAAGAAAAGCGATTGCGGGAGCTTTTCTTGAAAAACCGCCAAAAGATGGAGATCGTCGCGAGCCCGACACCCTCGGCAAAACCAACTCCAAGCGCCGCTCCTTCCCCGCTGAGGCAAGCCTCCCCGCAGCCAAGCCCCACCGCGCGTCCTTCCACCGGCAAAGCTGAAGAAGAATCCAGCCCGACTCCCTCCCCCCGACCCGAGACCGTCAGAGCCCAAACCGAATCAACGACTCCAGCCCAAAATCAGTCACCCACACCAATCGCCAAAAAGAAGAGGCACTGGTTCTTCTTTGGCAAACAAGACGATGATGACTCGATCGTTGTCCAAAAATCCGGCGCCGAAGCAGAGAAAGACCTCGTCCAAGCCCCCGGATCTGGAGGTGTGCACTGGCAGTACCTTACGCCACAAATTCGCAAGGCTATTGACGACGCACGAGTCGCCCGCAACCGATGGAAGTACATTATTGTGCATAACAGCGGGACTCGACAGGGGAATGCCCGGATCTTTGACTATTACCACCGCTTTGTGCGCAGGATGCCGAACGGTCTGGCCTACCACTTCGTTATCGGCAACGGTACCTCTTCAGGGAACGGTCAGGTCGAGATCGGCAACCGTTGGGTCCGGCAGTTGAACGGCGGACACGTTCACAGCGATTATCTTAACTATATCTCCATCGGCATCTGCCTGGTCGGGGATTTCAATCGGGATCTGCCGACCAAAGCGGAATACGAAGCGCTCGATGAGTTGATCCGTTATCTGCGGCGCCGGGTCGGCAAAGTGGACGGAAAATATTCGATCGTACGAGGACACAAAGAAATAAATCCTCGCCCCACCGATTGTCCGGGAAACCGTTTCCCTCTCAACTGGCTCCACCGTTCCTTCCCCGACTAGATATCCCCATCGTGCTCGTGCTCGTTATCGTTCTCGATTCGCGGTAGGGTGAGGCTCGCCCGAACCGGGGCTTCCCGCGCTTTCCTGCCGTCTGATGTGACCCCCTATGACTCTCCCGTTCCCCCATCGTGCTCGTTATCGTGCTCGTCCTCGTCCTCGATTTGCGGTCGTCGGTCAAAAGCTGCGCGCTTACAGAAACCACGACCACGACCAAAAGCACGAAAGCAAGGCGAAATCCCACCACCGCCTCCCCACCCCCCCGCGCTAAAAACGCATGCGACGACGATTGTGGTCATCTTCACGCCGGGCTATTACAGAAGCGATGCACATTGGAATCACCGGCGCCTCTGGCTTTCTCGGGCAGCAAATCGTTCGAGACGCTCTTTCCCGCCGTCATCGTGTCACTCCGTTTTCGAGACGGGCCGGGGCTTCGGCTTCAGGCTGCGAAACGGCCCGGGTTTTCGGTCCGGAGATCGACCTGAGTGGGATCGAAGCCGTTGTTCATCTTGCAGGCGAATCTATTCTCGGTCTCTGGACACAACAGAAACGTAGTAAGATCCTTCACAGCCGGATCGAGGGAACCCGTTGGATTGTCGATGCGATCGGGCGGACAGAAAACAAGCCTTCCATCCTCGTCGGCGCCTCCGGGGCAGGCATCTACGGAGACCGTGGTGAAGAAACCTTGACCGAGCGCAGCCCGGTCACTTCGGCCGGCTTCCTCGCTGAAGTCGCTACCGTTTGGGAGACGGAAGGATCGAAAGCCGAAGCTGCAGGTGTCCGCTACGTTCCGATCCGAATCGCCCTGGTGCTCGGAAAGACCGGCGGAGCCATACCGCTGATGAAAACCGCCTTTCAAATGGGACTGGGAGGGAAACTTGGATCCGGTAAGCAATGGATGTCGTGGATCCATATCGCGGATATCTCTGCGCTCTTTATGCATGTGCTCGAGACTGAATCCATCCTTGGTCCGGTCAACGGCGCTTCTCCGAACCCAACACGCAACGAAGACTTTACCAAGATCATGGGTGACCTTTTAAGGCGCCCAACATTCCTCGCAGCACCGGAATTTGCCCTGCGGATGCTTCCGGCCAACCAAGCTTCCCTGATCCTTGACAGCCAACGGATCGTTCCGGAGAAAGCCCTGGAAAGCGGCTTTCGATTCCGTTTCCCTGACCTGCGAAGGGCCCTGGAGGATGTTCTAACCTAACTCCCGTCTCCTCCCGAAGCCCACGATCTACCGAAATCCGACTTAAGTTTGGCTCACTGAAACCGATTTAATCCGTTATAATGGAACGGACGACGATGATGAAATATTCCAACCAACAACTCAAAGAAGTCCTGCTTGCTGCGACGCCTGATCAACTCGCCGAATTGCATGCCATCAGCGAAGTGTTCGATATCTCAATGGACGAAGTTTGCACTGAGGTCTTGAAACTAATCAACGCAAAATTCCCCATGCCGAGTTTCGCTTTCTCGAACAGCTAGCCCTCCGCGTTTCGGCGTATTCCAGCGGCGCCGATTGTCTCTGATCGCTCCCCGTTTTATTCGCTGACGCATCCGTTCCGCCTTTCCCCCTCGGATCGCCCTGCAACTCTCCGGACCAGGGCAAATCGCTGATCGCCTTGCCGGCATTACTCCCACTTCTTTTCCCTCCATTCCTAAACTAACCGCCCCAACTCCAGCCGCCAAAATGCTGATTAAAGAAATTTGATTGGGGCTGACGCCGCCTCAGGCCAAGCCGGAAGCAACCGATTTTACCCTTCGGGGCATCCCTAGTTCGAATCGGAAGACGGTCCAAAGGCTTCGGGGAAGCCGCACCCGAATTCGGAGGTCCCGAAAGTTGGAGTGCTCCATCACTCCACCACTCCACCACTCCACCACTCCATCACTCCGCGACTCCACCACTCCTGCCCTCTGTCTCTCCTGACTCGAACATCAGTCAAATCCCTGATCCGCGCATCATCCACCTTCCTGGGCCTTCAATTTGCCACCGCAGCAGGTACCATTCCTCCGGCTTTCCATGAACACTCCAGATAATTCGGTTCCTCTGTCAGCTCATCAGAATTCAGTCGTTGCCAAACCACGGCACAAACGCCGGCGCGCATCCCAATCCGACTCCTGGTCGGACGATAGTTCCCACTCAAGAGCTCTCTTGAGCGCGTTCACGGCCTTGAAGTCCGGAGATTTCGCCGTCCGACTTCCGCTGCATTGGGCGGGTGTCGATGGGAAAGTGGCTGATGCCTTTAATGAAATAGTCAGCGCCAACGAACGTGCGGCCCAGGAATTGGTGCAACTCCGGCAAACGGCAGGCGACACCAGAGTACTGCTCAATGCCCTCACGGCGCTAAAATACGGTGATTTCTCCGTCCGTTTGCCGCTGGATTGGGTCGGCATCGCCGGTAAAACGGCCGACACGTTCAACGAAGTCGTCACGCTGAACCAGCGTATGGCCGGAGAATTGGTTCGACTTCGGCAATCCGTCGGCCGCGAGGGGCGGATCAATCAACGCGCTTCACTTGGCGAGGTCGAAGGAGCCTGGAAAGAATCCGTCGAGCTGATTAACGACCTGATTGCCGATCTGGTTCAGCCAACCAGCGAGATGGCCAGGGTCATCGGCGCTGTCGCCCTTGGAGATCTCTCCCAAACGATGGCGATCGAAATTGAGGGTCGTTCTCTTCAAGGGGAGTTTCTCCGGACCGCCCGCACAGTGAACACCATGGTCAATCAGTTAAGCTCCTTTGCTTCCGAGGTCACGCGAGTCGCTCGGGAAGTGGGGACAGAGGGTAAGTTAGGCGGTCAGGCTGACGTCCGCGGTGTGGCGGGGACTTGGAAGGATCTTACCGACAATGTCAACCTGATGGCCAGCAACTTGACCAGCCAGGTCCGCAATATTGCCGGCGTCACGACAGCCGTGGCCAACGGCGATTTGGCCAAGAAAATTACCGTCGATGTTAAAGGCGAGTTTCTCGAACTCAAAGACACCATCAATACGATGGTCGATCAGCTGCGTTCGTTTGCCTCCGAAGTGACCCGAGTCGCGCGAGAGGTCGGTACCGAAGGAAAACTTGGTGGCCAGGCCAAGGTCGAAGGCGTGTCGGGAACATGGAAAGATCTCACGGACGGCGTTAACTCGATGGCTAGCAATCTCACCAGCCAGATGCGCAATATTGCCGCCGTCACCACGGCGGTTGCCAATGGAGACTTATCCAAAAAGATCACCGTGGATGTCCGAGGCGAAATCCTGGAACTCAAGAACACCATCAATACCATGGTGGACCAGCTCAATTCATTCGCCTCGGAAGTCACCCGGGTCGCGCGTGAAGTCGGTACCGAAGGAAAGCTGGGCGGTCAGGCCAACGTGCAAGGTGTCGCCGGCACCTGGAAAGATTTGACCGATAGCGTGAATTTCATGGCCGGCAACCTGACCGCCCAAGTGCGCAACATTGCGGAAGTCACCACTGCCGTGGCCAATGGCGATTTGGCGAAGAAAATCACGGTCGACGTGCGTGGCGAGATCCTGGAATTGAAAGACACCATTAACACAATGGTCGACCAGCTTGGTTCCTTTGCTTCGGAAGTGACCCGCGTCGCCCGTGAGGTGGGAACCGAAGGAAAACTAGGAGGCCAGGCCAAAGTGGAAGGAGTCTCCGGCACTTGGAAAGATCTCACCGACAACGTGAACTTGATGGCCGGTAATCTCACCGCGCAGGTCCGCAATATTGCCGCGGTCACCACGGCAGTCGCCAAGGGTGACCTGTCAAAAAAGATCACCGTCGATGTGCGCGGCGAGATCCTGGAGCTGAAAGACACGATCAACACCATGGTCGACCAGCTGAGTTCTTTTGCTTCCGAAGTGACCCGC
>DATHPI010000168.1:0-20595 GCA_035484035.1 Chthoniobacterales bacterium | reverse complement strand
TCGGGATATCGCTCTCCGAAAGTCCAGCCTTTTCGAATGCTGTGAGGCTGTAATACATCGCCAAGGGTATGACATCCATCGGGACTCCATAGATCTTTTCATCAACGACCCGGGTTTCCATCACGCTTGGAAAAAAGTCCTTTTTCGCGGCGTCCTCCATGTAAGAAGTGAGATCGACCAGAACGCCACCATTGTAGTAACGAAGAAAGTCCGCGGGGCTGATTATGAAAATATCAGGACCCTGACCCGCGGCGAAAGCGGTCTGTAGCTTGGATCCACCTATATATTCCTGAGCTGGGACTAACTGCAGCTCGACCTTGACATCGTGGGTCGCATTCCAACCCTTGACACAGTCTTCAAACCATTTGCTTTCATTGCTGCTGCGGGGAGCATAGAACTGCCAGAATGAGAGTTCTTTTGTCGCGGCTGCTTTTCCAGTAAAAACAAACGGTGAGAACACCGATGTTACCGCAGCAGCTGCGGCAACCTTTCCTCCTCTTTTCAGAAGTTCTCTTCGGCTAATGCCAGCAACAGACTGAGCGTCATTTGAGGTCATATTCTCGAATCTGTTTTCTACCAAAGTGGCTGCGCGATGTAATGCTTTCACAGGATTCCTTTACATACTGGTGGAGCGGAGCTTGGAAGGTGACCAGGCTCGAATATTTGGTTCGATCGTGAATTTCCAGATGCCGGTCGATCATATCGGGTCGAGAAAGACGATCGGCGCCGTCATCATTGCGGCCACTACTCCGAGCGAACCTGCGGCTAAAATTGTAAGTGGCGTCCATAGCGCTTGGTTTTAGTTTGCTAAGCGGCTCCGCCAACTCCGCCTTGCTAATCTTTACAAATCCGTTTGGCCAGCCCGAGTGTCAGCGCTGAAGCAAAAAAGTATAAAATTCTCGCTGATCCGCTAATATTCACCTCTGGACAAGCGGGTTCCTGATAACAGTGTGTGATAGCCCGGCGTCGTTTGACGACAAAGATATTAACGCACCATTCGCATCTCGTGAACTATTTCCGCTTGGCGCGCCATCGGCGATGGCATTGCTCGGTGAAGCGACAAGAGGCTGACTCGGGGAATACCTGGCTCAGGAAAAACAACCAAGGTCGAAGCGGACCACCTCGATTCCCAGCCCGAGGATGCAGGATGACGACGACGAGGAGAAGCGGGACATGACGCTAAATAGGTCAGGGATTTACGCCTGGGAACTCCCACCTCGCGATGGGACGCCAGATGGTGAGCGTCTCGCAGCGACCGCGATCAACTGCCAAAAAGAAGTTTTGTCCCGATCCCCCGCTTCTTGAGTCCATTTAGGGAACTCCTGGTCGCCGCGCAGATCAGGATGCTATTGGTTACTCGGGGTGCTTGCTCGCCTCCAATTAATATGAGGAACGAAAGGTCCCATTTTTGGATCTGGGATAGGCTTTGTAGTAGTCATATCCAATTCGTTCTCTGTGGGGGACGCAAGGTTAAGGGTACCGGTAATCCCATCCCATTGCGGGAACGTACAGCGCTCAAGGTGGTCGGTCAGCGTTTTTGCGGCCTCATCGACCGTGTAGGTGCCCCAGTAGGTGACTACTGGTCCGACTGGCTCCCGTGGACTGGTATCTGCCTTTGGACGGTTAGCAGAGATCATTTGCCAAGAAAAATATCCATCCCTGGTAAAGATGGCCTGCCCTTTTACGCCATCACCCCATGGGTTGTGTTTTTCGCCGTCTTGGGTCTGGTCATAAACCGAGTCCAAGAGCCAAGTGCCTACAATTAGTTCCTTGAGTGACTTTTGTTGGCCGAATGCGTCGCTGGAAGGCAGGGCAATTCCGAGGCACAGGAATGCCAAAGCGGTCAACGTGAGCGCAGTACGTCGATTTATTGTGTTCATCTCTATGTGGTTCCATTTTTCGGTATTTAGTAACCTCGGAACTTGGATTGAATCCGTATCGCGGATTTGCTGTCGCATCTGAGGTTATACTGATTACAAAGCAATTCGGCCGGCAAACTTTCAGAATCTGGGCGCGTTTCGCTTTCTTTTTGAATTTGTCATCGTTATAAAGAGAGTTAGAAATCTGCATTTCAGCATGGGCCAGGACCACAGCTCGGCCGAACCTGATCAGGGCCAGTTCGATACGACGCGCTGGAGCATGGTCTTGGAAGCTGTGCAGAGCCGCGCGCCGGGTGCCGGGAAAGCTTTGGCTGAGTTATGCAGACGCTATTGGCGGCCGCTCTACACCTTTGCCCGGCGGCGCGGTCGCACGCCAGAGGACGCCCAAGACCTGGTCCAGGGGTTTTTTGAACACCTGATCGGCAGCCGCGGGCTAGCCACCGTTGACCGGTCTAAGGGAAGGTTTCGCTCGTTTCTGCTCGCCTCTTTCCAGAACTTCATTGCGGCCGAAACCCGCCGGGCAGGCGCGGAAAAACGTGGCGGGTGCGTCGAGTTGATCCGGCTCGATTGGCGGGACGCGGAGGCTCGCCTCGGTTTCGAACCCGAAGATCGACTCACTCCGGAAACGCTCTACGATGCGCAATGGGCGTTACTGCTTTTGCGCGGCACGACGGATCGCCTTCAGCAAGAACAAGCCGCGGCGGGAAAAGCCAAGACCTTTGCCGTCTTGAAAGGTTTTTTGGGCGGCGAGGTCAGCTGCCAGGCTCCGGCCACCTACGAGGAAGCCGCGCACGCCCTTGGCGTCGGGGTGCCGAAGATCACGAGCCTCATTCACCGGCTACGCCAGCGGCACACGCAATTGGTGCGCGAGGAAGTGGAGCGTACCGTGTCGGACCCGACGGAGGTCGAGGCTGAGTTGCACGCGCTTTTTGAGGCACTGGTGCAGGCCGAAGGGCGGGTCCGTGCGTAGCATACCCGCGGCGAACTCCTCCTAGACGCAATGCATGAAACCCGATGTCTCACCCGAAGCTGCTGAGGGCGAACAGCCGCGCCGCTGCCCGGCCTGCGGCGTCCCCTACGCAGCCCAGCAAAACGATGCGGGTTGCCCCGTCTGTTTATTGCGTTTGGCGATGCAACCCGAAGCGACGGTGGAAGCCGACCTGGCCGACGATGGGCGCTTTGATCAATACGAGATGGTCCGACGCGAGGACGGCGCATTCGAGGAATTGGGTCGGGGTGCCATGGGTATCACTTACAAAGCTTTCGATGTCGATTTGCGGTTTCCGGTGGCCCTCAAGCTGATTAGTGAACAATATGTCGGCGATGAATCGGCGCGCCTTCGCTTTCTGCGTGAGGCCCGCGCGGCGGCGAGCGTTCGTCACCCGAATGTTGCTTCGGTTTTCCACCTGGGCAGAACCGGTCAGAACTACTTTTACGCGATGGAGTTTGTCGAGGGGGAAACGCTCGGGAGCCTGATCAAACGTTCAGGCCGACTGGATGTAAAGTTGGCGCTTGAAATCGCGACGCAGGTGGCCGCCGGTTTGGCTGCGGTCCACAAGCAGAAACTCGTTCACCGGGACATCAAACCAAGCAATATCATGGTGAGTGTCGAGGAGGAAGGCGCCGTGACCGCAAAAATCATCGACCTCGGCCTAGCCAAGATGGTCAATGAGTCAGGCTCCGAAACCGACATTTCAATGCCTGGGGGTTTTGTCGGGACCCCGGATTTTGCCAGTCCCGAGCAATTCGCGGGAGTGCAGGTCGACATCCGCTCGGACCTCTACTCGCTGGGCTCGACGCTTTGGAAGATGCTGACTGGGCAGACTCCATTCAGAGGCACCTCCGCCGAGCTGATGCACCAGCACTTGCATGCGCCGTTGGCGATTGAGCAACTGAAGGGCGTCCCACAGCCGGTCGTCGTTCTGCTTGACGTGCTCCTAGAGAAAGACCCCGGACGGCGCTTTCGGAACCCGGCCGAGCTTCTGAAGGCGATCCCGCCGGTAGTAGATGCGATCGGCGCAGGGCGGAAAATCACTCGCCACCGGCTGCAGCAGATCGCACCTTGCATTTCGCGTGTCGGAACTCGTCGGCCGCCCGCAAGACCGGGACCGAAGAAGATTTCGGTCGCCAGATTGCCCATTACAGGAAGTGATGTTTTTGGTCGTGAACAGGACGTCGGATTCCTGGATGATGCATGGGCAAACCAGCAGGTCAATGTTGTGACAATTGTTGCCTGGGGCGGAGCCGGAAAATCAACGCTGGTCAATCATTGGCTCCGACGAATGGCTACCGGACAGTATCGTTCTGCGCTTCTCGTATTTGGCTGGTCTTTCTACAGACAGGGCACCAGCGGCGACACTTCGTCTGCCGATGAATTTCTTGATGCTGCCTTGACTTGGTTTGGCGATCCAGATCCACGGCTCGGAACAGCCTGGGAGAAGGGCGAAAGATTGGCGAAGCTCATTGGGCATCGGCGAACCTTGCTTGTTCTAGATGGGTTGGAGCCGCTCCAAAATCCCCCTGGTGCACAAGAAGGGCGGTTACGGGACCCGTCCCTTCAGGCACTATTACGAGAGCTGGCTGCTTTCAACATGGGCCTGTGCGTGATTACCACGCGGATGCCGGTTGCTGATCTGTCGGATCACGAGAGTAGCTCAGCTCTCCGTCTTGACCTGGAACATCTATCCAGTCAGGCTGGAGCACAGCTGCTTCGAGCGCTGGGCGTAAAGGGAGACGAAGCGCGGCTGCGAAGTGCCAGCGATGAGTTCAGCGGCCATTGTCTGGCTCTGACGCTGTTGGGCAGCTATCTGACTGATGCGTACAACGGAGATGTTCGTTTCCGTAACGAAGTATCGGGACATCTTGCTCACGACGTACGTCAGGGAGCCCACGCCCGAAAAGTAATGAAGTCTTACCAAACCTGGTTTGGTGAAGGTCCTGAGCTGTCGGTTCTGCGCATGTTAGGGCTTTTTGATCGCCCAGCCGAGGAAATGGCGATGGCAGCGCTTCTAAAACCACCCACGATTCCTGGCCTTACAGAGTCATTAACGAATTTGAGCCCGACTGAATGGCGGACGATTCTGGCCAGACTGAGAAGAGCGCGACTTCTGGCTGGGGAAGATCCGCACAATCCGGGATCTGTCGATACGCATCCTTTGGTTCGTCAGTACTACGGCGAACAACTGCGAGGCCAACGAAGCGAGGCTTGGAAGGAAAGCAACCAGCGGCTTTTTACCTATTACCGAACGCTCGCGCCGCAGCTGCCGGATAGTTTTGCGGAGATGGAGCCACTTTTCTTAGCGGTAATTTGCGGCTGCCACGCCGGTCTGTTTCGAGATGCGCTGCATGAAGTTTATATTCCGAGGATTCAGCGAGGAAAGGCCCACTTTGCGGCTAACGTTCTAGGAGCAACAGGGCCATTGCTATCGGTTTTAGGTCAATTTTTCCAACGCGGGCGCTGGGGATCGCTGATCGAAACGGCCATCGAAGGACAACGTCTCACGGAAGAAGATCAGCTCTTCATCCTCATGCAGGCGGGGCTATATCTAACCGCCACGCGAGGATTTGCAGCACCCGAGACCCGAATTTGCTACGAGCGCGCCGAGCCCTTGTGTCATTCGGTGAACCGCCCCCGACTGCTGCTTATGCAATTGCTTGGTCAGTTTCGCTATGCACTAATGACGGACAAGCTGTCTGCTGCAATGCAGATTGCCGAACGAGTTCATGCGCTGGCGCAGGAACAGAATGACGCAGGACTCATGTTAGCTGCCTACCAAGTTTTCCTAGCCGTTTTTTACTTTTTGGGCGACTTCGACTCCGCCCGGAAATACGCGAGGCGTGGTGTACAGATCTGGCGCTCGGGAAGCGTCCAGTCCAACATTGCGGAAGAGATCCAGGCGCCAGTCGTCAACTGTCTGATTTATGAGGCCATAACCGACTGGCATTTCGGAGAGATCGCCTCTTGCCATGCCTTGATGGACGAGGGGATCTCCATAGCAAACGAGCTGAACGATACCAACGCATTAGTCCTGGCGCTAAGTAATGGAGCCGTCCTGGCCCACCTTGAGCGTGATCCTGCCGAAGTGGACCGATTCGCGTCGGGTGTGATTGAACTCTCTACGCGTCACAATTTTTCCTCTTGGCTAGCGACAGGGGCCATTTATCGGGGCTGGGCGCGCAGCGCGTCAGGTGACACTGCGGAAGGTATTTCCTGGATTGAACAGGGAATAAGAGACTTACGGGCAACCGGTGCCGTGCTGGGCCTGACAGGTTCTCTAGCGCTAAAGGCTGAAGCATTACATCTAGCGGATCGTACCTCTGAAGCTCTTAAGGCAATCAACGAGGCGGTAGCAATTGCTGAAAGATTTGAGCACCGTTATTTCAACGCCGAACTGCATCGGCTGCGCGGAGTGTTCTTCGCCGCTTTGGGTGCTGAGGAGCTCCAAATTGAGGCTTCATTTTGCGAGGCCATTAGAATTGCACGTGAGCAGAAGTCGGTTTCGCTAGAGAAGCGCGCCGGAGTAACCTACGCAGAATATCGCAGGCAAAAAGCAAGCGGTTCAGGAGAACCTGGATTCCGACTTCCTCTTTAGTAACCGCCTGTTCCGACATCCCGCCTTTTCGAAGTCGAGGACCAGGCGAGCTTTCATCTGGCCACGATCCACTTCAATAAGGGCTGCGCTGGCGATCGGACCGGGAGGTTGGTCAGTTTCCGCCGCCGGTAATCACGTCACCGAAGCGGACCCAGCTGGTACCGTCGAATTTTGCGAGCTGCACCTGGCGGATCGGGCGACGGTTAGTCGGGCTGGTATTCGCTTTGATGCCGGGCAGCAGGGTTGGAAGCTCGAGGTCGTGCAGACTGAGTGCCTGCTTCATAATGTTCTCACGCGTGAAGTCACCCTCGCACTGCTTCAACACCTGCAACATTGCCTTGCTGAGAGTGTAAGCAAAGACATAGCTGCCGTCGCTGGTGTCAGCACCGGGCATATATTTGGCCATGAAGTCGCGCCATTCGTTCATGCCGGCATCGTTTTTCCAGGTGGGATCGCTCGGATCCTTCAAGTACCCGTCGGTGATTATGCCGATGGCGTTCTCCAGTCCCGCCGGTTTTAGCACCGCGCCGATCGAGGACGACACGGCGGACATGAAGAACAGTGGCTTCCAGTCCAGGTCATGCACCTTGCGTATCACCTGTACGGCAAATTTCGGCGTCGCCGCCACCAGCAGCACGTTGGCGCCGGCAGCCTGCAGGCTGAAGATTTGGCTGTCGACCGTGGGATCAGTGGTCTCATAGCTGGCGGTGACCACTATTTTGTCGAACTTGTCACCCAGCACGTCCTTCATGCCGGCAACGTAGTCCTTACCAAGATCATCGTCCTGATAGAGAATAGCGATTTTCGCGTCCGGCTTCTCTTTGAGAATGTATTTGGCATAGATCTGCCCCTCAGTGCGAAAGCTCGGCTGGAACCTCATTGTCCATGGGAAGTGTTGATAGTCGCTCCACTTGTCTGTGCCAGCCGATATAAAAAGATGCGGCACCTTCTTTTCATTGACATAGCGAGCGATCGCCGAATTGGGCGCGGCGCCCAACGTGTTGAAGAGCAACGCAACTTGGTCATCCTCGATCAACCGGCGTACCTGCTCAATTGTCTTAGGCGGACTGTAGCCGTCATCGAGTGAGATGAAGTTGATCCTGCGACCGGCAACTCCGCCTTGTTCGTTAACCATCTTGAAGAACGCAGTTTCCAGCTTGGCGATCACTCCAAAGGCGGAGGCGGGGCCGCTATAGGCATTTGTGTTGCCTATCTTGATTTCGGTGGCGGTGACACCTGGTGTATCGTCCGCGACAGTGGGTGCCGCGACCGTAAGTGCAAAAAGGACCGTTGACAGCAATGAACTTTTGTCCAGCATTTTTATCTCCCGGCATAATTGTTTATTCGGCGATTCTATCTAGTTTTTCCGCCAATGCGATCTTAGATCATGTGGCTCATAGCCTTACGATAATCCTGCGATAAGTTATCATCCCTCCCATCCCCGGGCGCTAGCTTTTACGATGAGAAACTTGCCTCCTCGCCGCCTCGCCGGCTCAATGGAAAGAACCGACGGTTTTCAACGAATTCAATGGACAAGTACAAATGTAAGAACGCTTAGTTAGCATTTGGCTGCCGTGCGCTGGCAAGCATACGGAGTGGGGCATCTCGCGAAGAATCCACGGCTACTACTTAGTGTCCCGGAACTTCGACAATGAGATAAAAACGAACCGCTGGTTCGCCAAATATTAGACTGGATCTGACAGGTTTGGAGAACAGGTGGCCGGATTGAGGTTGCAGGGATTCGACAGCCTTGAATCCACACCGACACTCGAACATCATTCAGGGTTTTCAGAAACTACAGATTGGGTTAGCAGCTTGTCGCATTTCAGAGACGACTGCGGTCGTTGGAACTTCCTCTACCTGAAATCGGCCCTGAATTCGATCTCGACACTGCCAATGCAGGCGTGCTGCGATCAGGAATGCGGCGCCGAGCAAGATGCCAAGAATTCCGCCGGTTATCGACGCGCCGCCATCGTGTTCTTTCGCGACAATCAGGAGACCTAAAACGGAGAATCCCAGGGCCAAGCCTAGCAAGCTTATTACGGTTGATATTTTCTCCAGTCGTCTTTGTGTTCTCATCCTAAACTCCGGGTTGTCGATTTGGTCTGCGCGGGCGACTCGCTGTTGAAACAGTCGGGCTTCGTCAACTTACAAAGGCATGAGAAAGCCCGAGTTTCAGAAAAGCGGCAGGATTGAAGCGACAAATTTATCAGGCGAGCATTTTGGCCGCTCAGAATTTTCTGGAGATCCTGGTTCGGTGAGTGTGTCGTGCCGTCGGATGTCTCCGGTAAATATGGTTTTTTTGTTCCTATCACTACTGGCAGCACCGAAGCTATGACAATAAATTTTCTGGATCAGTGGAGTTCCAAGCCTCGCGTATCGTCCCGTGGACATCTAGCGGATCGTACCAAAAGCGCGCCTGCAAAGGGTGTGAGGAACAAGGCGTCGCGTGTGCGCCGGTACCGGTTTGGATCATCGAGAAGGTTTGGCCAGGACGAGCACGGACGAGGACGATTGGGAACGAGGGCGGTAGGGTGAGGCTTCGTCCGAACCGGGGCTTCCCGGGTTGACCTGCCCTACGACGTTGCCCCCTCTCTCTCAGCTGTCAGAGCCAACCGCAGCGGCTGTGCCCAATTTAGCCGAGAAACGCGAGGCTCTTGCCAGAGGAACGGTCGAAGAGCGTCATGGGGGGTCACGTCATTAGGCAGGTAAACGCGGAAAGCCCCGGTTCGGACGGAGCCTCACCCTACCGGAGGTCTCTCTCTAGCCGCCACCCGGTCTGATCGGCGACGATCAAAAATCGATAACGAGGACGAGAACGAGCACGAGGACGATTGAGGAAACAGGATAGGGGACTTGACAAAGTCGCCGGAATCTTTCCTTTTACCCGCCGCGTGATATAGTCCGAGGCCGATTTCGTTTTACACCGTATGTTTTACCAGAAGTTTTTTGTTGTCGTTGGGATTCTCGGGTTCGCGATATGCCTCCGTGCACAACAGCCGGTCGTACCGGTTTCACCCGCGCCGCCGCAAACAACGCCGTTTATTGCGGATCCGACTCAGGCAGAAAAACCGGCCGCCAAGGCGAGACCAACCGCGAAGCCGGACATGGGTTTTCCCAGTACGCCGATGGCACCGGCGCCGGTCCAGCAAGGGGCAGTCTCGAAGCCGGCCGAACCTGGGGTTGCTCGCGCCGAGCCAGTTTCCGAGCGAGAAGTAATCACCCGGCTCCAGATTTT
Organism: Chthoniobacterales bacterium; assembly: GCA_035484035.1. GTDB lineage: Bacteria > Verrucomicrobiota > Verrucomicrobiia > Chthoniobacterales > JAFAMB01 > JAFAMB01. Next base: position 10,885 of record DATHPI010000168.1, on the reverse strand, counting down.
TCTGGATCAACGCTCCTTTAGTCCGGGAAAAATCGACGGAAAATGGGGTGAATTTGTTGCCAAGGCTTTACAACGCTATCAGAAGGCGAACGGACTTCCAGGAACCGGTCAGATCGACGAGAATCTGCAGCAAGAGCTCCAGCATATTTTTCCGATCTATACGACCTATGTTTTGACGCAGGATGATTTCAATCGGGTCGGCAACATCCCATATAAGCCGAAAGAAGAAGCTAAAGTGAAGGCGATGCTCTACCGGTCGATGACGGAATTCATCGCGGAACGATATCATTCCGGCGAGAACTTTATCACCAAGTTGAACGGTGACTTGAAATTGAGCGCTCTGAAGCCGGGTGATACCGTGCGGGTGCCGAATGTTCCGCCGTTCCAGATCGAATCATTAAAAGAAGTCGGAAGTCTTCCGAACAAACCTCAATTCGTGAAGCGGGTGATCAAAGTCGATACGCGCTACCGGATGCTTGATATCATGGAAGGCGACACGCTCCTCAGCTCGTATCCGATTACGCCCGGGTCCGAAAAGTTACCTGCGCCCATTGGCACCTGGAAGATTGTGGGGATCGCCACGATGCCTTGGTTTCGTTGGGATGAAGCGATGTTAAATCACGGAGAGCGGAGCGAAAATTTCTACAACATTCCGCCAGGACCACGCAACCCGGTTGGGATCGCCTGGATTGGCCTCAGCAAACGCGGAATCGGAATTCATGGGACGAGTAACCCGGACACCATCGGACGGTCCGGCAGTCATGGCTGTATTCGCCTTGCAAATTGGGATGCCGCCCGGGTGATTAACCAAGTGACCGAGGGAATGACAGTTCTCATCTTTTGAGGAAGTGTCAGTGCCAGTGTCAGTGTCAGTCGGGGAACGGGACGCCTTCGGGCTTTTTAGAACGTATGCACGAAGACGCTTTGTGATGACTAGGATGCTGGCTAAAGTTGAAGACAATGCCGACTGACACTGACACTGGCACTCACACTGCCCTGCTGGTGGTTGATAATGACGCTATTCGGCGGCAGGTAGAGTCGGAACTGCTGGCAATTCGGGAGGCGATTGAAGGGTGCGAGAGGAAGATCGTTCGGCACGAGAACCTTGATTTACCAGCATTCAGGCAGTGGGTAGCGGTGCAGTGCTGCGATCTCCTCAATGAGCGTCGATTGATCGAAGAGAAACTCCAGAGTTTGCGTGGCCGGTTATCCGCGATCCAAGGATTGGCGCGCAACGGGATTCAGAATGTGGCTGCTGCGTTTTTCTGGTTTCACCAGATTGAACAGGAGCGAGGGGCCATCCCTCCGTATGTGCGACGCGCCTGGGAGGAAGTGGTCGTTGGGGGTCCGGAAAAGAAGGGGATTCATGGTGCGGGAGCTGGACAATCCGATCGGGAACGGGACAATCAGGAAGAAGACGGTCTTGCGGATGGGGATGGCGAGGCGGTCAATGAGGTCTCTGAAATGTCTCTTGAAGGCCCGGAGTCGCGATCGGGTGAACAGGTGGAGGTTTCTCGGTACAAAAGCTTGTACAGGAGAATCGCGTTGTTGCTTCATCCTGATTTGGCCGGCGTGTTAACCAATCGGGAATTGGAGCTCTGGTACCAGACGCAACGGGCCTACGAGCAGAAGGACGTCGCCGCGCTGGAGACAATCCTGGCCCGGTGCGATCGGGTAGGAACGAACATTTTGAGCCTGTCGGAGCTTCGCGCATTCGCGCGACAAGCCAATGCGAGATTGGCGACATTACGACAGTCGATAGACGGTTTCGCGCGATTGTCGAGTTGGCGATTTCTCTTATTGAGCTCGTCCGAGGTAAAGGTTCGGTTGCGGAGCGTCCGCCGTGAACTTGAGGGCGTGATTCGTGGGTTAATGCGCGAAGCAGCAATGATGGAAAATGAGCTCACAAGGATCGAAGCGCAGGCGGAACGATGGATGCGGAGACGAAAAGGAGAGGGGAAACAGCTGGCTTTGGGCTTTTAAAGATAGCATCGCGCGGAGGTCACGGGAGTTGAATTTTCTTCACGGACAACCGGCAACTGACACTGACAACTTTAAAGGCCAACTGACACTGGCAACTTCAAAAACTCTTGCAAGTCGGCCGGGAGGGGAGCTTCGAAAGAGAAAGAGGTTCCGTCGAGTGCGAATGAGAGCCTGGAAGCGTGAAGGGCTTGGCGCGGTAAAAGGAGCTTTGCTGCCAAGGTTGGGCTCCAATCAGATTCGATAAATTCCAGGTAACAATTTTCGTCCGCGCCATAGATTTTGTCGCCGACGATGGGTAGTCCGACAGCGGCGAGATGAACTCGGATCTGGTGGGTCCGGCCGGTTTTGGGTTCGGCCTCCATCAGCGCAAATTTGCGTCCGCAGACGGTGAAACGGTTGAGGAGGCGAAAAGAGGTGAGGGCCGCGGATCCGTCGGGATGAACCGCTTGTTTTAGCCAGATCCTGGACGGCCGAACAATGCCTTGTCTTAGCAAAGGCTGGTCCACGACGAACGTTTCTGCGTCGGGCCAACCGAACACAATGGCCGTGTAAATTTTGCAAATCTGGTGATGAGCAATCATGAAGCCCAATTGACGAGCTGTAGCACTGGTTTTTGCGACCAGGATCAAGCCGCTGGTTTCACGGTCAAGCCGATTGATGAATGAAATCCGAGCGCCGTTCACGAGTTCGAAAGCGAGAATCCGCTTCAGTTCGTCCCAGAGGGTATCCGGTTTTCCAGGGCCTGTGGGGTGAACCAGGAGATTTGCGGGTTTGTCAATTACCAGAAAGCGAGGATCTTCGTAGACTATGCATGAACCGATTCCGACACCCGGAAAAGATGGAGCAGCGGAATTCACCGGTTCGACTGACTCTCAGTGGTTGTCATGATTGAGTTAAGGAACGTTACCCGGCGCTATCAGCAAGGCGAGAACGTAGTTTTGGCATTGGACGATGTGAGCTTGCGGATTGAGCCCGAAGAATTCGTTGCGGTGACAGGGGAATCCGGTTCGGGTAAGAGCACGTTTTTACATCTGATCGGCGGTCTTGATAAACCGGACAATGGAGAGGTGCTGGTCAACGGCCTGGCTCTTCAGGCTGCTTCTGACAAGGAGTTGACGAAGTATCGGGCTCACGACCTGGGGATTGTGTTCCAGTTCTTTAACCTGCTTCCGACACTCAACGTGCTGGAGAATGTTTGTCTTTCCCTTGAATTTCAAGGGGTCAAATTTCGTGAGGCGGCAACCCGTGCTCGCGAGATGCTCCAATTGGTTGGTATGGAAAAACGGGAGCGTCATTTTGTGCATCAGCTCAGTGGCGGCGAGATGCAACGTACGGCAATTGCGCGTGCTCTGGTGCATCGGCCGAAAGTGGTGCTGGCTGATGAACCGACCGGTAACCTCGACGTCGCCAACGCAGACAAAGTGTTGGAAATATTTCGGCGTATTGCCGACGAACACCTGACCACGCTGATCGTGGTCACCCACAGTTTGGAGGTTGCCGAAACGGCGGATCGAGGGATCCATTTGAGAAATGGAAAAATTGTAGAACTAGGCGAGCGGCGTTCAGCGTTCAGCGCTTAGCGTTTTCGAAAGCGGCAGTCACGGTGGCAGCGTTGATCCGAACACACTGGTGAAAAGCGTTTGTTCCGCACTCAATAAGGAGCGGGGATGTAAGGCTAAGTTTCTATAAATCCCCTTCGTAAACGGAATTTCGCAAGAGTAGCCGAATTGAAGTGATAAACGTTTCTCAACTTTCGATTTGTTTATTCGTTGGATATCACGACAAAACCCAGAAGCAGCTAGTGCAGGGTGGATCCCGTTGTCAAGACCAGTGCTCAGATAAACTCGTTCCCCAAACTCCGCAAATTGACGAGCTAACTAAGCCTAATTTTGGCGCTGGGATACCCTATACCTAAGAAACTTCTGGCGGAACGGCTTTGAGCTTCTCGAATACAAAGCACTTTCAAGATGGACCGGAACATCCTGCGTGTCGCGAGTCCTCTATATGTAAAATCCTACGTTCGCTGATCGACTCTAACAACATGGTGCCTTCAGCGAAACTCAGTTAATTCGGTTCTGACTTAATGGTGGCGCAGCGTTAATGGATTACTGAATTCTGCCTCGGGAAGTAGCCGAGCGCGGAGCAGTTCGATGCCAATACTTTTCTGAGAAACTGTGAAACCAGGCGCCCTGAATCCATTTGTAATTAAGTGGAGGCCGTCGACGCGTTGAGACACTATGAAATGATAGCAGTAGCCGATAAATCGCGCAGACGGTACCTTCGCACTTCTATTCCGCAAAGGGTCGTTTCAGCGACAATCATCTAAAAAACCGAAAGCAAATAATGAAAAGAGCCAAGTTCCGATGGATTGAAAAGTTTTTGGATAATTTGAAGGTGCTTCCGAGTCAAATTGTCATGCTCAATCGATGTGTCCTGTTTTTCTCGGTGTTCCTTATAGCGATCTTTTTCGACGGGAGCGCGGCAATTGCCCAAACTGAGTACGGCCCACCTCGGGGATATGTCGGCCATTATGAAGGGCGTATCGTACGCGCAGTTTATGGCGCCGAAGGCAAATACGCCGACGTGACCGGAATCGTGCGAAGATTCGCACGCGATGGGATTCGCTTCCAAGTCTCAAATCAGACTTTCGGCATCGATCCAAACTATGGACGGCATAAACACCTTCGGGTTATCTTCATGCGCCCCGATGGAGTGCAGGTCGAGATCAGGCGGGACGAGGGAGAAAGCATCATGCTCTAGTTGTGGCGGGATCATGTCCGGAATTCTCGGCGCCCAGAGGCTCGAACGCGCCGAACAAGACAATCCGACGAATGGAACCAGATCAAGAACAGCCCAGCATGCAAAGCGATCAAGCGGGGCGGCGCGGTCGTTACTACTCGAGTACACCCTCGGCATAAGTCGCGGGACGAGACGGATTGCGCTGCCTATCAGGCTGGGACTGGAGTGGGGCGCTTGAGCCAGTTTTCGAAACGCGTCGGCCCCAGGCGCGGGTGAGGATTCGGGGTAAGGCTTTGATCGTTCACCTTTATGCCGAAATAAGGTGCGTGGGTGTCTGTGATCACCTTTCGTGAGTCGCCGTTTGCGCCCATAAGGTTTCGGTCGGAGTTCGCGAAGCCTTAGATCCCGCTTTGCTCCGGTTCTCCCGGATTGAAGAGGCAAATCGAGACGCTTGGCATACAACCTAAACGCCCAACCTTGAACGTTGTCCGTTAATGTGCTAACACGGTCCCCTTCATTTATGGGTTTTTTTTACCAGCAAACGTTGGCGAAGAGCGCGAGTCTCACCGGTACCTCGTTGCATACAGGTTCACAGGTCAGCTTGCGGCTGAGCCCGGCGCCGACCGATCATGGAATCAAATTTAAGCGTATCGATTTGCCGGATGAGCCGACGATCGACGCGAAAGTCGATCATGTGAAGTTTGTCGAACGGGCCACTACCATTGCTGAAGGAAATGTGAAGGTGCACACGGTCGAGCATGTGCTTTCTGCCCTTTGCGGCATGGGTGTGGATAATGCGCTCGTGGAGATGGATTCAAACGAGCCACCAATCGGCGACGGAAGCGCCTACCCCTTCGTCGAGCTGATTAATAAATGTGGGATTGAACAGCAAAAGTCTGTCCGCAAAACAATGGAGGTGCGCGAACCCCTTCACATCGAGACAAAGTCGGGTTCTTTACTGACGATCGTACCGGATCGCACTTTTCGAATTTCGTGTACCCAGGTCGGCCCGGAAGGACGATTTACCCAGTATTATTCCACAGAAATCACGCCGCAGATCTATGAAAAGGAAATTGCCCGGGCGCGAACCTTTGTTTTCTACGAGGATGTGCAACCGCTTCTCGATAAGGGACTGATTCGCGGAGGGAGTTTGGAGAATGCCATTGTGGTGCGCGGGGAGTCGGTGATGGGAAAAGAGCCTTTGCGGTATAAGGACGAATTCGTCCGGCACAAGATTCTTGATATTGTCGGAGACCTCTTTCTTTCAGGGTGCAGGTTTTTGGGTCACGTTATCGCCGTCAAACCGGGGCACGCGGCCAACGCAGAAATGACCAAGGCTCTGGCGAAACGTTTTGCGCGCATGTTATCGATGGCGCCCGCCCAGGTAATCCCGGTCGGCACCGGCGTGATGGATGTCAAGGACATCATGGAGGTGCTTCCGCATCGTTACCCATTTCTGATGGTTGACCGGATCCTCTCATTTGAAGGAAACAACAAATGTACCGGATCAAAACAAGTCACAATCAATGAACCTTATTTTCAAGGCCATTTTCCTGGTCACCCGGTGATGCCGGGAGTTCTGCAAATAGAAGCGATGGCCCAGGTGGCGAGTGTCTTGCTTCGTAAGCAATTGAGCGGTTCGAACGGTATTGGCTACTTTTTGAGTGCCGATGACGTTAAATTCCGGATACCTGTGGTACCCGGCGACATGCTGGTGATTGAGGCCGAACTTCTCAAAGCCAAGGGGAACATCGGAAAGGCCAGTTGCAGGTGTCTGGTGAATGGAGAAGTGACTTCCGAAGGGACATTGATGTTTGCGTTTGTAGCTCAATGAGTTTTCATCCTACCGCAATTGTGGATCCAGAGGCGAAGATTGGTCCCGACGTCGTCATTGGCCCCTATTGTGTGATTGGGCGCGAAGTGACCATCGGAGCTGGCTGCTGGTTGCAGAATCAGGTCACGATTTGTGGTCCGGTCAAAATTGGGGTCCGGAACCGCTTTCATTCGTCCTGTTCGATCGGACAACAGACGCAGGATTTGAAATACGCCGGGGAGCCGACTTACCTCGAGATCGGTGATGACAATTGTTTCCGTGAATTTGTGACCGTGAATCGGGCGACGGCCATCGGATCGGTCACTCGCGTCGGCAATCGAGGGAATTTTCTAGCCTACAGTCATATTGCCCATGATTGCGTCGTGGATGATGACGTCATTTTTTCGAACTGCGGGACACTGGCGGGTCACGTGCGGGTGGAAGCGCATGCGATCATCGGTGGATTGACCGCAATTCATCAATTTTGTCGAATCGGGAAACATGCGATCACTGGCGGATGTTCAAAGATCGTTCAGGATGTGCCGCCCTTCATGATTGCGGATGGAAATCCGGCGGAGGTTCGGGGCGTGAACGTGATCGGATTGGAAAGACGAGGTGTCTCCGGAGAAACCATCCGGGCGCTGAAGGAAGCGTATCGAATCTTGTACCGCTCGAAACTGAATACCAAGCAGGCGGTTGAAGAAATGAAGAAGAGTTTTTGGGACGTCGCAGAGGCGCGAGAATTGGTCGAGTTTATCGAGAAGAGCGAGAGAGGGATTATCAGGTAGTGTCAGTGCCAGTGTCGTTGGGAGCAATTGCCCCTGACACCACCGACTGGAGAACGAGGTATGATTATAAGCGCCCTATTCATCATTTTGATCGTCTCGACTGCCCTCATACTCGGCAATGAGTTTTCGATCGGATTCTTTATTCATCCCTCTTTGGCTCGGGACGACCATCGGGCTTTCTTGCCGGCGATCCAGGTTTTTGCGCGGTTCTTCGGAAGGATTATGCCGATCTGGATGCCTGTGACGTTAATGCTTCATCTTTTGTTGCTTTTGCTGACGTGGCAGTGGCCCGCAGACCAGACAGTGCTTCTCATCTCCGCTGTCTTCCTTTGGATCATTGTCATCGTGTTCAGCGTAGCCGGTCCCGTACCGATCAATGATCGGGTAAAGAGTTGGGATATTGCCAGCCTGCCCGAAGATTGGGAAGCCCAACGGCGCCGATGGGACAGGCTGAACGCGATCAGAGTCGGATTGATTGGAATAGCCTTTGTCGCCCTGCTTCTTTCATTCAAGGCGTGGCCATTGCAAGAAGGCTGAGGACGAGCACTAAGCTAGGCTAGGTGCGCAAGCATCTCTGTTCCCCCTGACACTGACACTGGCACTGACACTTCTTACGGCGGCGCCGGACGGTAGAGAAGATCCACGATATTGCGCACGTATTGTTCGTCGGTCATGCCTTCGAGGGCGTCTTCAGGGAACGATACAATGGAGCGCAGATGCTGCGCGAGTTGACGGAACAAATCGAGACGGGAGTTCGGTTCCAGTTCAGCCCGGCGGGTGATTGCTTCCAGAGCCAGGCGGGCTTCATCCGGCGAAATTGATTTTCGCAACTGGGCGGCGAGATGCGCATGACTTCGCAGCGAGTTGTAGGTTCCGCTGAACAGCAACTCGAGATCGGGAATTTTTTCTGGAGCGGTGTAGATGACAATTGTGTTTGCTGCGATATCGCCCAGACGCTGATATTTCGGTGAGAGCACGCAACTGACGCCGCCTATCGCGTAGAATGCCGGCAACAGATCAATAACTCGCAAAAGATTTCTGATGACGATCTGGGTTGGGCGTAAACGGAATCCTTCAGCGTCGACGACTCGGATTTTAAGGACACGCTTTCCAAGTGTTTGCCCGCGCCAGGTCCACTCCAGAAGCATTGAATATCCGACGGTGACAACAAAATAACAGATCGTTCGAGCTGCCAGGACAAAGTCCGGGCTCACCACCGCAGCAAGCGAAAGAAACTGGGAAAAGATCCCAGAAACGAGGGTGATGGCGGCCAAATCGATCGCAAATGCCAGGAAACGAGTCACCGGGCCGGCAAGGCGTTGCGTGAAACGAATGCCTTCCGGGGTGAGAATGACAAGTGTGTTGGTTCGCATCATAAACCGCAATCATATGCCCGAGAACTTGGGGACCGCTTTCCTCCCTGCGAACATTAGAAAGGTAAGAAGCGCCGCGAATTCGAAGAGACCGAAAACAATTTTGAATGGGTAGGGCAAAGTCGGTTCGTGGTACTGGGAGAAAAAAGCTTCCACCAGGCCGGCCCAGATCAAGAGGAGAGCGGCTCCGGAGATGAGAATGACGAGGGATCCGGTGACCGAACGGAGGCGTTGGGCCAGGTTCTCTTTGGAGTTCCATCCGATCAAAGCTTGACCGAGGAGAAGCCCGGCTTGTCCGGCGATCAGGATCGCCGGGATTTCAATCACGCCATGCGGTAAAAGCCATCCCATGAGGAAGACCGATTGACCGGCGCGGACGTAATCGAAGATCACCGCTCCTAAAACCACTCCGTTATAGAATAGCAGGATCAGGGTACCGATTCCCCAGGTGACGCCAAGAGCCAATGCCAGGATCGAGATTTTCGTATTGTTAGTAATTAACATCGCCGAAAACCGGCTTTTAGATGTCGCCAGCATCGGGTTCGTTTTGCTTTCCTCTTCTTTCACTCTTTCAGCGGGATTCTGCAGGAGATTCGGAAAGGGCGCGATCGCGACTTTGGCGTCCGGATCGAAGATGACCGCAGCTCCGCCGAAAAATGCGCCCAAGATGGTGAGAAGAAGGGCCATCCAAAAGAATCGGCAATGTCTTCGGAAGGTTTGCGGAAAGGTGCGAAAAAGCCAGCGCCTGAGCGACAGTTTGTCGTTTCTGGAACTTCCGGTTTGCAGCTCGGCATACGCGCGGGTGAGCAACGACTCAAGAGAACGAACCAGGTTGGGTTCAGCAGCGAAAGTTGAGATCTTCATGAGTCCTGCCCCGGTGCGCTCATACAAATAGTGGAGCCGTTGAACTTCTTCGAGGGTCATGAGCGGGATCGGTTGATTTTCGATCCGGGTGAGAACTTTATCCAACTCTTCCCAAATCGATCGTTCGCGCTCGATGAACTGCTGCAAATCGACGATCATAGCGTTTGTCGCCGCTTCAAATCCATATAATGGCTGACCAGCCTGAGACCCAGTTGTTGATTCGGCACGACGAAGAACTGAACACTTTTTCGAGCCAGCACTCGTTGAAGATTCTGCAGTTTTTCCCATTTCAGGTGACCGCCGAGTTGACGATAAATTTGGTCGCTATCTTCAACCGGCCCTTGGCTGAAGAGTGGTTGGACGCCGAGAGGCGCAATCATCAACGCCAGGATGAGGTGTTGTTTGGATAGCAACTCGACGGCACTAACAAAGTCCTCGGCGGCGACCGGATCATCGAGCGAGGTCAAAAAAACGAACAGGGAGCGTCGCTTGATCCGCTGTTTCAGGGTGGCCGCGATTTCTGCGAAATCGGGGGATACAGTTTGCGAGGTGAGTGAAACGGCTAAGTCGCGGCAAACATTAAAGTGAGCAGAGCCCGCTCGCGCTTTCACCAGGTGGTTAACCTTGTCAGAGAAAGAGACAAGTCCGAATCGGTCTCCTTGATGCTCGGCGGCCACGCAAAAGAGAAGGGCTGCGGAGATCGCACGGTCCAGATGAGTCGTAGGTTTGCGGGAATCTTGCAGGCCGGATATTTCTGGAAGGCGGCGCGCGCTGAGTCGGGATGTATCCAGGGCAACATATATTTCCTTCGATCGCTCCAACTGGAAGACTTTCGTGACAGGGAACCGCCGCTTGGCGGTCGCTTTCCAGTTGATCTCATCGAAGCTGTCTCCGCGTTCGTACTCACGCAATTTCTCAAATTCTCTCCCTCGGCCGATCTGGGCTTGGGCGTGGATACCGATGGCGCCGCGACTCAAAAAACGGGCAATCTGTTGACCCTCACGCTTCAGATTCGGGTAAATACGGACTTGGCTCCGGACGGACCGGTGGTCACGATGAATCCAGAAACCGAGCGGCGAACGCCAATCGTAATAGAGGCTTTGAAGATGGAAGGTACCACGCGCTGTTCCAACGAAAGGAATACGAATCAATACGTGGGAGGGAACTCTGGTCAGCGGGATGGTAGTCTGTTCCTCGTCCGGTTCCAATCCGTCGGGAAAACGGACGGCAAGATGGACAAAACCGTTGCCTTGGACAGTCCCTCGCACCCGGACCTCCAGTTCGACGCGCTCGTCCCGGATCCCATGGAGAATATCAGGAATCGA
>DATHPI010000167.1:0-7885 GCA_035484035.1 Chthoniobacterales bacterium | reverse complement strand
AGAAATGATTTTGATGCTTAGCTCCATGCTTCATAGCATCGGGGTGGGAAACATGACTCCGGCCGGCGTCAAGTTGGTTTGCGTTGATATCAACCCCGCAGTAGTCACCAAGCTGGCGGACCGAGGTTCCATCGAAAGCGTCGGGGTGGTGACAGACGTCGGCCTGTTCCTCAGCCTTCTGGTCCAGCAGGTCGGCAAGGAACGTCCATTGGCAGCCGAGGAATCAAAGCGAGGGTGAGGCTCCGCCTTCCCCCACAATCGTCCTCGTTATCGTTATCGTGCTCGTCCTCGTTTTTCCGTTTTTTTCGCTGACCCCTACCCGGATCCTTCGAACAAATAAGCCTCGAGGGCTTCAAAGCTCGGTACAATCAAGTCGGCGCCAACCAACTTCAGGGCCTGTGCGGGGAACGAGGTAGTTATCCCGACGACAAAACAACCGGCGGCTTTTCCCGATTTCACACCGTTTACGGCGTCCTCAACCACCATGCACTCGCCCGGCCGAAGGGCCAAATTTGCGGCCGTCCGTTCATACGGTTGGGGATCAGGTTTTCCTCTGTTGATATCTTCTCCGGTGATCACCGTATCGAAATAAGAGGTTAACACGAAAGTTTCGCAGGCCAGCTGTTGCATTGAGCGGGCGGCGGAAGTGGTAAGGCCCAAACGGAAGCCGGCGGCTTTTGCCTTTTGAAGAAATTCAAGGGCACCTTCGATCATCTCCACCCGATGAAAGTTAGATCTGAGGAGCTCCAGCCGTAGCCGGATGATCTCGTCGACGGTCAGCGTCAGGTCGGGAAAAGATTTCTGGATCGCATGGGCGACAGAGAGTTCAGGAAGGCCCTTAAACTGCAGAACCTCATCTTGTCCGAAGCGACGGCCAAAACGTTCGCTCAGCTCAAGTAAGGTGAATTCGTGCAGTGGCTCAGAATCAATGAGAACTCCGTCGAGATCGAAAAGTATCCCCTTCGCCCGGGGAATCCGAGATCGTTTTTCAACGGGCAGGTTGCTAGTGGTGGTGGTCATTTACACAAAAAGTGGAACTGACGCATTGTAGGGCAGGGCAAAAAGTGAGCACGCCGGTTGCCGGTCTCCCGAAACCGAACAAGGCCCAAAGCAGTGCTTTCGTCCAGAACGCATTTATGCCAGAAGTAAGTTCCGCTAAACCTTGCCCTTTGGGCCATAACCCGTTCTGAACTTCTCGATCACGCGGGCCATTTCTTCGTCCGATAGAACCACCGGTTTTCCCACCTGAAGGCTCAACGAATATTGTTTGGCAAGCATTTCCATTTCGTTTGCCAGCCACAGCGCCTTACGCAGGCTTGGCCCGCAGGCGATCAAACCGTGGTTGGCCAGCAAGCACGCCAACCGGCCCTCCAGAGCCTTGAGCACCGCTTGGGAAAGTTCGTCCGTGCCGAATGTAGCGTAGGGCGCGCAGCGAACCGTGGATCCGCCCGCAGCCGCAATCATGTAGTGCACGGCCGGAATATCCTGACCCGTAATGGCATGGGCGGTACAATAGGCCGGATGGGCGTGGACGATCGCCTGAACGTCCGGCCGCGCCCTCAAAATGTCTCGGTGAAAACGCCATTCGGAGGATGGGCTATGCGGGCCGTGGGGCCTTCCGTCCATTTCAAGGTAGATGATGTCTTCAGGCGCCATCGTTTCATACGGGAGTCCGGATGGAGTGATTAAAAGACCCTCTTCCCAGCGCGCGCTAACATTGCCCGAAGTGCCTTGATTGATACCCTTACGCTCCATCTCAAAGCACATGGCGATGATTTCCTTACGCAAGCCGTATTCCGCGTCGTTCATGTGACATTCTCTTTCTAACCAGTCTCCTTTCCCTGAACCTTATCCAACCTCGCAGATGATCCTGCATGCCAATCTCGTTCTGACCATCAAAATGTTTGGTCAACTACCAATACTTCCTCCATGTTGATCGCTGAGCGCGGTGATAACACCGGGCAACTGCAGAGATCCTCCCATGGCATTCAAAGCAGATCGATTGGTCGTTGGGCTCGATTCATCGACACAAAGCACCAAAGCCATTCTCTGGGACCGGGCGGGCCGGCAAGTGGCGAAAGGTTCGGCTCCCATATCGTTATCCAACCCGGTCAGGGATCAATTCGTGCAGGATCCGGAAGAATGGTGGCAGTCCTGCTGCATCGCGCTGGAGTCTTGTCTGAAACAGGTTGACGCTTCGCGGATCGACGCGATGGCGATTGTTCACCAGCGCGAAACGGTGGCTTTTCTCGACCCACGCGCAAAATCAATCTACCCGGCGATCGTCTGGCTGGATGAACGGGCTCGGTCCAATGTGACCTCCTTTTCCAAAGCGATCGGCGTGGAAACCATTCATCGCATCACCGGCCGTTACCCTGATCTAACGCCGACGATTTACCGTTTTGATTGGATGCGCCAGCACGAACCGGAGACGTTCGCGCGCACCGCTTGTTTTGCCGATGTGCAGTGCTACCTGGTGCAGCGAATGGCGGGCGGTCCTTTTCGGACCGGTCAGCTGAGTGCCGACGCGCTAGGCACTTACGACCTGGTCGAAAAATGCTGGTCCCCGCTTCTGCTGGAGGCGCTCGGAATGTCTCCCGACCGTTTTCCTGACCCGCTTCCTCCCGGCGAACTTCTCGGGGCCGTGACACGCCAGGCGGCGGCAGAGACTGGCCTGATGGAAGGCTTGCCGATATTTGCAGGGGGCGGTGACGGTCATTATGCCGGGTTGGGAACCAACTGCACCCAGCCGAATCGAGCCTATGTCAACCTGGGGACCGCGGTTGTCTCGGGAGTCTGGTCGGCCACCTACCGCTACAGCCGGGCTTGGCGCACCCTGCTGGCCGCGCAAGGCGAGGGTTACATCTACGAAAGCGTGCTGCGTTCAGGGTCGTTTCTCGTCAATTGGTTCGTCGATCAGTTTGTGCCGGAAGGCCGCAACGATCCGACAGTGTTCAGCCGCTTGGACACGGCGGCACAGGAAATCCCGATCGGCTGCGACGGCCTGCTGATCCAGCCCTATTGGTCCGGCGTCATGGATCCCTACTGGGACGTCAGCGCACGCGGGATTACTTTGGGCCAGAGCGGCAGCCACAAGCTGGCTCACTTTTACCGCGCCATCCTCGAGGGCATCACCTTGGATCAGGTGATGCGCACCCGGGCGCTTGAAAAGGCGAGCGGGCAGTCCATCGACCACTACGTGGCCATCGGCGGAGGAGCCGGCAGCCCGTTGTGGAGGCAAATGCTGGCGGACGCTTCCAATAAACCTGTCCTGATCACCGATACGGTCGAAGCCTCCGCGCTGGGCGCCGGCATGACCGCCGCGTTTGGCGCCGGCTGGTTCTCGTCCATCGCGGAAGCCGCTTCTCACATGGCCGGCCATGATACGCAGGTAATCGAGCCGCACGCAGGGGTGTCCGAGCGGTACGAGGACCTACTCAACATTTACGAGAATGTTTATGATGCCTGCGCAGGCATCAACCGGCGGCTGGTTGAGTTCGCAAAAGAAACTAAGCGATGAAACAGGCAGGTGATTTTTCAGGGGTCATCGGGGAGCTGGTCGCAGGGCAATGGCATGACCCGCACACCGGCGCGAAGCAGACCATTCCAGTGGAATCCATTGTCATCGCAGACTCTCTGGAGGGCGCGGAGGCAGATCTCGTTCACCGGGTCCATTCGGGCAAGTCGATCTGCGTAGTCAGTGATCAGTGGACGCGAGCGGCCCTTGGTGGCCGCGTCTTTCGCGCTCTCCAACCCCTCGGCAACGTGAGAGAATTCGTTTGGGAACGGCCGCGCATCACTCCCGACGGCCTGGATGAGCTCATGGCCGGCGCCGGAAATGCGCAGGCAGTCGTCGCCGTCGGGTCGGGCACCATCACCGACAGCGCAAAGTACGCCACGTTCCTGGCTAAACGCGAGTACTCGGTCTTTCCAACCTCGCCGATGAGCGCCTACACAACGCCAACGGCTTCCGTCTCCTTTGGGGGATTTAAAAAATCCATCACCTGCCACTCCGCCAAAGGAGTGTTTTTCGATCTCGGTGTCGTCTCGAAATGCCCGCGCCGGCTCATCGCGGCGGCCTTCGCGGACGTCGTCTGCCGAACCACTTCGCAAGTCGATTGGTTAATGTCGCACCTGTTTTTCGGGACCGACTACAAAGACACCGCCTACACGCTCTTGGCTTACGACGAGGAACCAATGATGGCCAATGCCGCCAAGGTGGTGGCAGGCGATTTCGAGGCCTTGGCCATGCTGACCCGAATTGCCGCCATCATGGGCCTTGGCACTTCCTTTACGGGAACGACCCATTCGGGTTCGATGGCCGAGCACATGATCTCCCATTACATCGACATGTTCGCTGGCAAAGCACATCCCGGCACTTCTCACGGCGAGCAGGTCGGGGTCGCCACCCTCACGTTGTCCAGGCTCCAGAACCAAATACTTGGCAAGGATTATCCGCCGATCCTGCGCCCCACTGAGATACCTACCGCTGAACTGCGTGTACGCTTTGGGAAACAGGCGGACGAGATGATCGAGCAGAGCCGCAGAAAGGCACTCGATACGGCCAAGACAGATGCCTTGAATCAACGTCTCCAGCAGGAGTGGCCCAAAATCGCCGGGCAGTTGCGCGCCGTGATGTTGCCTTGGCAGAAATTGCACGATGCCATGCAAGTTGCTGGCTGTCCTCTGACTGGCGCCGACCTCGGTTTGTCACCTAAATTTTATCGCGACGCAGTCCGCTATGCCCGATTCATTCGAGATCGTTTCAGTATGTTGGATGTGGCAGGCGATAGCGGCCAGCTGGAAGCTTTCGCCGAAACTTGCCCGTGATTAGTGCGAGTGGATCAGGACTCTATGGCGTCGTGAGCGTCATCCCGGTGATGATGCGTTCAACGGCTTCGATGGTGGTCTTTTTCGGATCGATATCGTCCGCGACCTTTTTGCCGCGCCGCATCACGACAATCCGGTCAACAACTTGAAAGACATGGTAAATATTGTGGGCGATAAAAATGCACGAATGCCCGGAATCACGTGCGTTGCGGACGAAACGGAGAACGCCCTGGGTCTCTTCCACCCCGAGATTATTGGTGGGCTCGTCGAGGATAATCAGTTCGCTTTCGAAATGCATCGCGCGGGCGATAGCGACCGCTTGGCGCTCACCACCCGATAAAGCGCTGATCGGAGTGGTCGGCGGGATTTCTTTTGTGATCCCGACCCGCTTAAGCAGTTGGCGAGCCACCTCGTTCATTGTTTTCTGATCCAGCCGATCCAACAGACGCGGCCCTTTGAGCGGTTCGCGCCCAAGGAACAGATTTCGGGCAATCGAGAGTTGTACCACCAGTGCCGAGTCTTGGTAGATCGTCTCGATCCCTCGGGCAATGGCATCGGTGGTACTCCGCATCTTCACCTTGGCCCCATGCATGTAAATCTCCCCGCTGTCGGGCCTGAGTGCGCCCGAAAGGATCTTGATCAGCGTTGATTTGCCAGCGCCGTTGTCACCCAACAAACCGACAATCTCGTTTTTGCGAACGGAGAGCGTGACGTCATTGAGCGCCTGCACCCGACCGAAATACTTGTTGATGCGCTCCATGCGCACGAGTTCGTCTGCCATCTCGATCAAGTCCCTGCGCGGTGTCTTCTTTCAAGCCCGGAATGAAGCGCCATCATCCCGAGGATGATGGCACCGATAAAGATATTGTAGGCCAGGCCGGGAACGCCAACCAGGACAATGCCGTTCCGCATCATCCGCAAAATCAATATCCCGATAATCGTCCCTATGATGGTGCCTCGCCCGCCATTGAGTGCGGTGCCTCCGATGACCACCATTGCGATCACCTCCAGCTCATAACCGGTACCGCTGTTCGGGTTAGCCGCGGAGACCCGGATTGAACTCGTGATACCGGCGTAGGCGGAGATGACCGCCGTCAGAATAAAGAGCAATATTTTCGTTTGCGTGACCCGCACGCCGCGCGCCCGGGCCGCGTACTCGTTTCCGCCTGCAGCCTGAATCCAGTTGCCCGCCTTAGAGTGCGTCAACACGTAACCGAGGATCACCGCGAACAGGATGAACCAGAGAAGCGACGCGTAAATCCGGAGCGTCCCAACGGAAAATTGTCCGACGATGAGGCTGGTCAGCGTGGAGTTGGCGGCCCACGTATGCTGAGGGAACCCATCCGTAATGTAGAGGGCGGTGCCTCGGACGACAAACTGCATCCCGAGCGTGACCAGGAACGAAGGGATTCTCAAACGGGTCACCATCCATCCGTTGATGAAACCAACCAAAGCCGCGATCACCAAAGCAAACCAGAAGCCAACTTCCAGGGAGCCGGCATGAGTATTATAGAACGTCCACATCATGATCGGTGCGAAGCCGAAGATCGAACCCACCGAGAGATCAAATTCGCCCGCGGTCATCAACAGCGTCATTCCCAAACTGATCATTCCGAGCTCGGGCGTGAACGCCAACAAATTGCTGATGTTGCTTGTCGAGAGGAAAGCCGGGGCTCGTACGGTGAAAACGAGAATTTCGGCGCCGAGCAAAACAAGCGGCCCGAACTCGGGCGCAGAAACAAGCCTCTGGAATAACGCGGTCAATCGCATCTGGTAGGCCGAAGATAAAGAAATGGAGAAATCCGGCCGAAGGAGTTCCGCTCACCAACGTTCATGGAAGTCACCCGAACCATGAAATACCTGCGAATCGTCACAAAAACAAGCAGGCGGAACCGTTCCGGACGCAGCGGGTCCGGAACGATACGCTCATATTTATTTGGCTTGCAAGATCTTGAGGTATTTCGCCGCTTTGTCCTTTTCGTACAGAGTCCCCACACTGACGTCGAAGCCGGGAGGGATGTTGCTGGCCGCCATCGCCGCGATCGAGAGCGCAATATAACTGGTGGCCTGGGGATCCTGCCACATTGCGGCATTAACGTAACCATCCAGTACTTCCTGAGCCGTTTCGGGCGAATTGCCCCAGCCTACGACCGGTATTTCACCGGGCTTGATACCGACTTGGTCGAAAACACGTTTAATACTTCCAGTGACCAGGTCACCGAGTCCGATGATCGCCTTGATCTTACCACGATTGGCCGTCAGGTAATCCGACATTCGGGTGATGATTTCGGCCTGATCGAGTTTGGCTTCGGTGATCTCGTGGGTGATACCAAGCGGCCCAAACACGCTGTCGATCCCCTGGGTCTCCAGCACTCCATAGGTCGCCCCGGGTACTTCCACCGGAGTCCAGACCGCATCGCCTTTTTTCACGAAGCCATGGTCGACTAGGTACTGCGCCCAACGATGGCCGATCGCCACATTATCGCCGCCCACATAGGCGTCCCGTCCGCTCGTCTTGTCTTCGGTGTTCATGATCACCACCGGAATACCAGCCGCATGCGCTTCGGCGATGACTTTGGTCAGACTCCCGGGATCAGGCGTACTGGTGACGATCCCTCGCGCCTTGGCGGTGATCGCCGCGCGAATCGCTTCCTGTTGCGACGGAACATCGCCACTGTGGAAGGAGGTGCGAACTTCGTGCCCGGTGTCTTTGGCCCACTGCTCGGCACCTTGCAGAAAGTAGGTCCATACCGGGTCGGTTGGCGATCCGTGCGAAACCCAATAATAAACCGGCTTCGTATCCTGAGCGGAGAGCACGCCAGGAGCGTGTATCGCAAAAACGGCGCCGAAAGTCCGCGCCAAGAGGCAGAATTTCTTGAACATGGGGGGTCTTCTTTCCAACGGGGGGTTCGGTCCAAATTCTTGCTTAACCAAGTCTTGGCCGTGGAGCCATATAACGGAACTAAGTGATTTAGTAAACAAATTTAGCAGGAGCCAGGAGTCAGCCTTGGCCTAGTAGAGGGGACAGGTCAAAATTTTCGTAAACCTGGCCCTC